>NZ_BAABKK010000015.1:0-336850 GCF_039543785.1 Arthrobacter gyeryongensis | reverse complement strand
AAAACAGACACAACCACAACCACCGGAAATAACGGACGGCCGGGCTGCACAAAATTTGAAACCAGCTGAAAACCAGACCCCACCCACAGGGGCGGACAAGGCCCGGCAAAATCAACCAATTCATATAAATAAATCGGTATCAACAAACTTGGCACACTATTGAGTTCTCAAACAACAGACGCAATTCGATTACTTCTCGGAACAAATTCAATTGAATTCGATGTTCCGCATTTCCTCGCTGCGATGTTTCTACTTTATTTCATTCATTTCCACTTTGCAAATCCAGGATTTCTCCGGAAATTCACCCAAATGGATCGAATTTCCCCACGGAGTCGATAAATCATCCAAGTCCCAGACTTTTCGCCTAAACCGGATTATTCACATTCAATGGGATTTTGTCGCGATTTATCCGCTTCAGCGGCAGCGACTCAGAAAACGATACACGCTCCTCCGGAGCCGCGCAAGTCGGCCCGGAGGAGCGTGCAATAGAGCGTGCAACAGTCCGTCTGGCTCGCCCCCACAGGAACGCGCCATGGAACTAAATAGGCGTCAGACGGTCACTTCGACAGTGGCCAGATTCTTCTTCCCGCGGCGCAACAACAGGTACCGGCCGTGAAGCAGTTCTGCCTGGTCGATCACAGCGTCGGGGTCGGTCACCTTGCTGTTGTTCACGTAGGCGCCGCCCTCCCCCACCGTGCGTCGGGCAGCGGACTTGCTCTCGGACAGTCCGGAAGCAACCAGGAGGTCGACGATGCCCAGGCCATCCGCACCGATCGAGGCAGACGGCAGCTCGGCAGTTGCGGATGCCAAGGTCATTTCGTCCAGAACCGAGAGATCGCCGTTGCCGAACAGCGCGGCCGAAGCAGCGATCACTTTCTCCGTAGCGTCGACTCCGTGAACCAGCGAGGTGACTTCGTAGGCAAGCCTGCGCTGGCCCTCGCGTGCGAACGGACGCTCGGCGACAGCGGCTCCAAGCTCCTCAATCTCGGCGCGGCTAAGGAAGGTGAAGACCTTGAGGCGGTCAACGACGTCGGCATCGGCGGTGTTGACCCAGAACTGGTAGAAGGCGTAGGGGCTGCACATGTGGGCGTCCAGCCAAATGGCGTTGCCTTCGCTCTTACCGAACTTCGTGCCATCCGAGTTGGTAATAAGGGGCGTGCCCAGGGCGTGGACAACCTTCCCGTCGACCTTGCGGATGAGCTCCGTGCCACTCGTGAGGTTGCCCCACTGGTCCGAACCTCCAGTCTGCAGCACGCAACCGTAGTCGCGGTTGAGCTGGAGGTAATCCATGCCCTGCAGGATCTGGTAGCTGAACTCGGTGTAGCTGATGCCCTCATCCGAGCTGAGGCGGGAGGCTACGGCATCCTTGCGGAGCATGGTACCCACGCGGAAGTGCTTGCCGATTTCGCGCAGGAAATCGATGGCACTCAGCGGCGCGGTCCAGTCAAGGTTGTTCACCATGCGTGCCGCGTTGTCTCCCTCGAAGCTGAGGAAGCGGCGGACCTGGGCCTGAAGGTAGCCGACCCACTCCGAAACGGTGTCCTTGGTGTTCAAGGTGCGTTCCGCCGTCGGGCGCGGATCGCCGATCAGGCCGGTGGAGCCGCCCACCAGGCCGAGCGGCTTGTGCCCGGCCAACTGCAGGCGGCGCATCAGCAGGAGCTGGACAAGGTTGCCAAGGTGCAGGGACGGAGCCGTGGGGTCGAAGCCACAGTAATACGTGATCGGGTCCCCGGCGAGGAGCTTTTCCAATTCCGTTTCATCAGTGGAAACGTGGATAAGGCCGCGCCATTTGAGCTCTTGCCAGATATTGGCAAAGCCCGGGTCGTTGTGTTGGGACTCGAGGTTGTTTACGTGTGACACGAGTTCTAAGTTAGCAGGATTGCCGTTCGGCTTGCTTGCATGGCTCAGCGCTCGATACCCGCGGGCAACGGCGCGGCGGTGATGAGGCGCAGCCGCTGCGTCGGACGGGTCATCGCGACGTAGAGATCGCCCACCTTCCCGTGTTCGTGGTTCAGCATGGCAGCAGGCTCAAGAACCACCACGCCATCGAACTCGAGGCCCTTGGCTTCCTTGGGGCTGATGACCACGATGTCCTGGGAGTAGCTGCCCGCTCCGGTGCCCACGCGGTGGCCATACACCCCGCGGAGGGCGGCTGCGGCGCGCGGCAGGAGGGCGCCGTCGGCGATCACCGCGAGGAGGCCGCCGTCGATCGCTTCCAGTTCTTCCGGAAGGATTTCAACGAGACGGTCCACCATCCCCGCTTCGTCCACGCGGTCCACGATGGGCGACCATTTGCCTTCACGCACGGCCTTGGGTGCCGAGACCACCAGCCCGGCGCGGTTCGCCATGCGGACTGCCGCTTCTGCGATCTGCGAGGGTGTGCGGTAGTTGACGGTGAGTTCTTCGAGCTGCCAGCGGTCCCCGAACGACGGCGCGAGGGCACTTTGCCAGGAATTCGCACCGGCGGAGGAACTCGTCTGGGCGATGTCGCCGACGATCGTGAAGGACTTCAACGGGCAGCGTCGGACCAAAAGCCGCCACTGCATGGGCGAGAGCTCCTGCGCTTCGTCCACCACAATGTGCCCGAACGCCCACGAACGGTCGCTCGTGGCCCGTTCCGCCGCCGTCAACCGCGTTTCGCGTTCCTGGTTCTGGTCCGCCAGTTCTTCGGCCGTCATCAACACGTCGACCCCCATGGCCTCCATGTTGACAAGGGTCTGCTTGGCGTTGGCGATGTCGCGGGCACGATCGTGCTCTTGCTGCGCCAGTCCCCTGCCAGCGGCAGGATCCAGCTCGCCGAGGAGCTCAGCGGCCTCGTCGAGCAGCGGAACATCGGCTTCCGTCCACGGGGCATCCGCCGGGCGAAGCAGAAGGGCACGCTGCGCCGGCGTGAGGTGCGGAGTGCAGGCCTCCAGGATGGCGGGCTTGCTGAAGAGCTCGGAGACAAGCTTCTCGGGAGTCATCGGCATCCAGCACAGGTTCAGGACGATCCTGACGTCGCGTGCCGAGCGGACGTCTTCGGCGAGGTAGGAACGGTCGGCGTTGTTGCCGATATTCGATTCCTCGACGATCTCCGTCAGCTGCTCCGTGAGTTCGCGCAGCAGAATCTTCACGAAGGTCACGCGCGCTTCGTTGTGCGGCTTGCCGGTGGCGCGCGCCCTGTCCCGGGCGCGGCGGACTTGCCGCACGGACAGAGTGAGCTTGCGGGAATCGACCTCGAGGATGCGGTCCTCGGCGGGAGTCCGCTGGCGGTTGGCCACGGCGTTGGCAATCACGTCAGCCATGTTCAGCTTGCCCTTGAGCGCTGCGACGTCGGGATCCTGTTCCGGGACGGCATGGATCCCGGGCATGAGGCGGCCCAGGCTCGCCATGACGACGCCGGTCTCGCCGAGGGAAGGCAGGACCCGCTCGATGTAGTGCATGAACGACGAGGAAGGCCCGACGAGCAGCACGCCCGCGGACTTCAGGCGGTCACGGTGGGTGTACAGCAGATAGGCGGCGCGGTGGAGCGCGACGGCCGTCTTCCCGGTACCGGGACCGCCTTGGACGACCAAGGCACCCGACATGGTGGAACGGATGATCCGGTCCTGCTCGGACTGGATGGTGCCGACGATGTCCGACATGCGCCCGGTGCGCTTGGAATTCAGGGCGGCAAGGAGTGCGCCCTCACCCTGGAGCGAGGCGTTGTCGGCCAGCATGCTGGCATCCAGGACATCGTCTTCGATCGCTTTGACCTCGCGGCCTTGCAGGATCAGGTGACGACGACGGCGGACGCCCTGCCGGTCGAAGGCGGTCGCCTGGTAGAAGTGGCCGGCTTCCGGGGCGCGCCAGTCGACCATAAGCCTCTGGAGGTCCGCGGTGGACAGTCCGATCCGGCCGATGTACTGCGCCTCCCCGGTGTCCAGGTCGAGGCGCCCGAACACGAGACGGTCGTCGACGGCGTCGAGCTGGGCGAGGCGGTCCTCGTACAGTGCCGCGAAGGCGTCCCTTTCGGAAACGTTCTGCATGGTTCCCACCGCTCCGGCGCGCCGGACCTGCGCCAGCTGTTGGCGCTTTTCCTCCCGCAGCTCATCCAGGCGCGAGTAGAGACCGGCCACGTACTCCCGCTCGTGGATCAAATCAGCGTCGTGCATCGAAACGTTCCCCTATCGAAAAAGACGGACCGTCCATTCTACAGCGGTTTTGCTTGACGTGCGTGAAACTGCCCGCACGCCGGTGCGTCATACAATGTTCACCCGCCGCTAACCCCCTGAGCTTTTCCATCCGCACCCAGTGGTGCTTAAATGCTGCAATGCAGCACGACGTTGCCCTTACGCGGCACGGCATCAGCCTGGTCCCGCTCTCCCCTTCACATGCCGGTCCGCTCTTCGATTTCGTAGACTCCGGGATGTGGTCCGGCATGGCCGCCGAGCAGCCCTTGAGCGCCGTGGAACTGGCCGAACTCTTCGCGGCCCGCCTCGAAGATCCGGCGACCATTCCGTTCGCGGTCGTCGAGCAGCGGACCGGCGCGCTGCTCGGAACCACCTCGCTGTGCGAGTACAGTCCCCGCCAGCGGCGCCTGGAAATCGGCGGCACTTTTTACGGGCGCCCGTTCTGGGGTAGCCATGTCAATCCCGCCGCGAAGCAACTGCTGCTGGCCCACTCCTTCGATGTGTTGGACGTCCACCGGGTTGCCTTCCGCTGTGACGCCCGGAATACGCGCAGCGCCTCGGCCATTCAGCGGCTCGGGGCCAGCTACGAGGGCACGCTGCGCGGGCACCGCTTCGCTCCGGACGGCAGCCGTTGCGACACCGCCGTTTTCTCGATCCTGCGCGACGAATGGCCGAACGTACGCGAGTCGTTGCTTGGCCGCCTGGCGCCGTTCGAAGTGCCCGACAACCACTGCGCGTATGTCGCCGAACCGACCCGGAGCGAACACGCTGCGTGAGGGATGCCCCCGGAGGCCTTTAGACGGCGCGGCTCCGGCCCGGCTTGTAGCGGGACACCGTCGGATCCCCGGAGAGCCAAAAGCGCCACGGGTAGTCGGCGGAACCGCCGTCGCCGGATACTCCGACGCGGAGACCACTCGCGACTGCTGATGGCTCAGCCGGGGTGACCGGAAGCTCGAGGCCGAATGGCTCAGCGAGAGCATCGCGGCCGCTGTCCGCCGTGGTCAGCCCCATTGCGGAGGCAAGCCGCGCCGGCCCGCTGGCAAGATCGGTCAGCGATCTCGACGCCGGACGGCGGGACCGTGCCAGGGCTTGCCCGGACACCACCTCACCCGCCCGCAACAGCAGCGCGGACGCAACGCCGTCGGGACCGCAGACAATGTTGGCGCAATAGTGCATGCCATACGTGAAGTAGACGTAGAGGTGGCCTGCCGGCCCGAACATGGGTGCGTTGCGGGCGGTGGGGCCGCCAAAGGTATGGGAGCCAGGATCGGGATGGGCCGAGCCCCGCGGACCCAGATACGCTTCCACCTCGCTGAGCCGGACGGATACCGTGCCCTCGGGAGTCCGGTGGCTGAGCACGGCGCCGAGGAGCAAAGGAGCAACGTCCCGCGGATCTCCGGAAAGAATGGCCCGGATGGCCTCCGTGGATTGGCTCTGCGTTGTCATGCCCAGACCCTAGCAAAATCCATCAGCTCGATCCGCCGCCGGCAATGTCCGATTTCCGCTAGGAAGAGCCTGCCGATGCTGAAAGGATGAAGCCATGGACTTTTGGCAGCGCTACCGTGCCATCGATGCTCGGGATCCCCGCTTCGACGGCCAGTTCTTCACCGCCGTGCGGTCGACGGGCATCTACTGCCGGCCGTCCTGCCCGGCACGGACACCCAAGGCAGAAAACGTGACCTTCTACGAAACCTCGGCCGCCGCGCACGAGGCCGGGTACAGGGCCTGCAAACGCTGCCTCCCGGAGGCGGTTCCGGGCACGCCTGCGTGGAACCTGCGCTCGGACGTCGCCGGGCGGGCGATGCGGCTCATCAACGACGGCGCGATCTCCCGCGTGGGCGTCGAAGGACTCGCCACCAGGCTGGGCTACTCCTCACGCCAGCTCAACAGGATCCTCAGCCATGAACTCGGCGCCGGGCCGCTGTCCCTGGCGCGGGCCAGCCGGGCGCAGACGGCCAGGACGCTCCTGGTCTCGACCTCGATGAAACTCTCGGACGTGGCTTTCGCTGCCGGATTCAACAGTGTCCGCCAGTTCAACGACACCATCAACGAAGTCTTCGCCCTGACACCGACGGCGCTCCGGGCCACCGCGAAGCCCAGTGGCCATCACGGCAGAGAGGGCGAGGCTACCTCCCTGACCCTCAACCTCCCGTACCGGGAGCCGTTCGACACAGGGATTTTCGATTTCCTCGCGGCCCGCGCGGTTCCCGGCGTCGAGCTGGCGAACTCCAGCAGCTATACGCGGACCCTCCGCTTGCCCCGCGGCAACGCGGCGTTCTCGGTGGATTACGACGCCGGGGCGCGCGGCGGCGCGCTGACCCTCGCCGTCAGTACCTTGGATCTCCACGATCTTCCCGTGCTCCTCAGCCGCGTGCGGCGATTGTTCGATCTCGACGCCGATCCTGTGGCCGTGGACGAGGCGTTGGCTTCCGATGCCAGGCTCTACTCATCAGTTCGCGATACGCCCGGGATCAGGGTCCCGGGCGCCGTGGATCCCCAAGAGCTGCTGATCCGGGCGATGATCGGCCAGCAAATCACCGTAGCCGCCGCCCGGACCGCGTTGACGCAACTTTCCGACGCCGGGACCCGCCTGCCGGAAGGGCACGCAGGATACACACTGGGCCTGGACCGTCTTTTCCCCACGGCCGGGGAGATCGCCGGCTCGGGGCGGGAACTGCTGAGAGGCCCGCAACGGCGCATAGATTCCGTGCTGGCCGCGGCAGCAGCCATGGCCAGCAGGGAACTCGACTTCGACTACGGTGACGACCCCCAAACGCTCGCGGACAAACTATTGCCGCTGCCCGGCGTCGGACCATGGACCGTGGGCTACGTGGCGATGAGGGTCATCGGCGACCCGGACGTCTTCCTCGCCAACGATGCGGCGGTTCGGAACGGCCTCAAGAATCTGGCTGCCGCGGAAGGCCTGCCTGCAGACTTCCGCAACGTGAGCCCGTGGCGTTCTTACGCCACGATGCACCTGTGGCGCGCAGCTGCAAGCAAACGCGTCAACGCTAGTGCGCCGCGGGAACGCTCGATGGCCACGGGAGAAGCTCCGGCAAGTCAACACCGTCCGCGTCGGCAGAGGCCCGCAGGCTTCCCAGGGTAGGCGTGCGCCCGGCGAGCCAGGCCGCGATGTCCGTGATCATGCCGTTGATGGCAACGGACTGCCGTCCCGAGCCGATGACCAGCTGCGGCAGGCCCAGGGGCTGAAGCACGAATTTCTGGTCTGCCGGCACGCGGGCAGAGAGGAAATCGAAGAGATGCTCGCAGAATTGCCGGCTCCAGGCCTCCGGGCCGCGACCGACTCCCAGGTCCGTGACGTGGATGACCAGTTCGCGCCAGAGCGCCAGGCCGCCGTCGAGCACTGTTCCGTTCCGGAAGCTGATCCGGGTGTTCCAGCCGGACTCCACAAGCCCGTCGAAGGCCCTCAGGGCCCGGGCGAGGGCGGCCTCGGTGGCGTCAAGGTGTTCCGCGAGGCTGTGGCTCGCCGCCAGCTCAATGGCCTTCGTACGGCCCTCGTAGCCGCCGTCGTAGATGTCAATGGTCTCGCCGCGCGCGGCGTATTCCAGCTGGCGGGCCATGGCGTTGGAGATGCCGGCAATGTGCGCCAGCACGTGGCCGCGGGTCCACCCGGGCAGCTCGGAGGGAGCTGCAACATCGGCTTCGTCGAGTTTGGCGACAACATCGGAGTGATCTCGGTCATAGCGCCATAGTATCCGACAGAGTTAACGGCTGTTAACGAGGATTAACTGGCAACGGCGGGCATTTCGTGGCAGCTTTTGCATAAAACACTGCCGCGAAATGCCCACCGGTGTGGACCTGCTTTGGTTACTGCGCGTACTGCCGAACCAATGCGAGTTCAGCTTCGAGGGCAAGCAGCTGGCGCTCGACGGCGGCCGGGGCCGTTCCGCCCTGGGAGTTCCGGCTATTGAGCGAACCTTCGGTGCTGAGCACGGTACGGACCTCGGGGGTAAGGTGCTCCGAAATGCCCGCGTACTCTTCGTCCGTCAGGTCCCACAGCTCAACGCTGCGCCCTTCAGCCAGTTTCACCGCCGCACCCGCGAGCTCGTGTGCCTCCCGGAACGGCACTCCCTGCCGGACAAGCCACTCGGCGATGTCCGTGGCAAGCGCGAAGCCTTGCGGTGCCAGGGATGCCATGCGTTCGGTGTTGAAGGTGAGCGTGGCGATCATGCCTGACACTGCCGGGAGCAGCACTTCCAAGGTGTCCGCGGCGTCGAAAACCGGTTCCTTGTCTTCCTGCAGGTCGCGGTTGTACGCGAGCGGCAGGCCCTTGAGCGTTGCCAACAGGCCGGCCAGGTTGCCGATGAGGCGCCCTGCCTTGCCGCGGGCGAGCTCGGCGACGTCCGGGTTCTTCTTCTGGGGCATGATCGAAGACCCCGTGGAGTACGAATCATGGAGCGTCACGAAGGAGAACTCCTTCGTGGCCCACAGAATGACTTCCTCGGAGACCCGCGAAAGGTCGATGCCGATCATCGAGCAGATCCATGCGAACTCGGCGAAGACATCGCGCGAAGCGGTGCCGTCGATCGAATTGTGGACCGCCGAGAAGAACCCGAGATCCGCGGCGACGGCCTCGGGATCCAGGCCGAGCGAGGAACCGGCCAAAGCGCCGGAACCGTACGGCGAGACGCCGGCGCGCTTGTCCCAGTCCTGGAACCGCTGCACGTCGCGCAACAGTGCCCAGGCGTGGGCCAGAAGGTGGTGGCTCAGCAGGACAGGCTGGGCATGCTGCAAGTGCGTCCGGCCGGGCATGGCAACGCCCTGGTGGGCCTTGGCCTGCTCAACGAGGGCATCGATCGTGGCGAGCACACCGCGGGCGATGATGCGTGCGTGATCGCGCAGGAACATGCGGCCCAACGTGGCCACCTGGTCGTTGCGCGAACGCCCTGCCCGGAGCTTGCCGCCCAGGTGGGTTCCCGCACGCTCAATGAGCCCGCGTTCGAGGGAACCGTGGACGTCCTCATCGCTCTCGGCGGGCTGGTAGGCGCCACTCGCGACGTCGTCATCCAGCAGGGTGAGCGCCGCGAGCATGCCTTCGAGTTCGCCGTCGTCCAGGAGCCCCGCTTTGTGCAGCACGCGGGCATGTGCCTTGGAGCCGGCGATGTCGTAGCGGGCAAGCCGCCAGTCAAAGTGCGTGGACTTGCTCAGTGCGGCAAGTGCGTCCGCGGGGCCGCCGGCGAATCGGCCGCCCCACAGCGCGCCGGTGTTCGTTGCTTCAGATTTTGTCCCCGAACGCTCCCCAACCTCGCTGCGCTCGGCCGGGGACCCCGGCGTCCGTGGGCCCACCGACGTCATTTGCCCGAAACCCGCAGGTCACGGCCTGCGGCGACCTTGGAGGACATTCCCCACAGCTCGATGAAGCCCTTGGCCTGCGACTGGTCGAAGGTGTCGCCCGTGTCGTAGGTGGCGAGGTCGAAGTCGTAGAGCGAGGTGTCGGAGCGGCGGCCGTTGACGATGGCCTGGCCGCCGTGAAGGACCATGCGGATGTCGCCGGACACGTACTTCTGGGTGTCCTCGATGAAAGCGTCGAGGGAGCGCTTGAGCGGGGAGAACCACTGGCCGTCGTAGACCAGCTCGGACCAGCGCTGGCCGACCGTGGCCTTGAAGCGGGCCTGCTCGCGCTCGATGGTGACGTCCTCGAGGTGCTTGTGGGCGGTAATGAGGGCCATGGCACCCGGAGCCTCGTAGATCTCGCGGGACTTGATGCCGACCAGGCGGTCTTCAACGACGTCGATGCGGCCGACGCCCTGGGCACCGGCGCGGCGGTTCAGTTCCTGGATGACCTGGAGCGGAGTGTGCTTGATGCCGTCAATCGCCACCGGGACGCCGGCTTCGAAAGTGATGGTGACTTCGTCCGGTGCCGGCGGGAATTCCGGCGTGGCCGTGTAGTCGTAGATGTCCTTGGTGGGAGCGTTCCAGATGTCCTCGAGGTAGCCGGTTTCGACGGCGCGTCCCCAGACGTTCTGGTCGATCGAGTACGGGTTCTTCTTGGTGGTCTCGATCGGCAGTCCCTTTTCCTCGGCGAAGGCAATGGCCTTGTCGCGGGTCAGGGCGAGGTCGCGGACGGGTGCGATGCACTTCAAGTCCGGGCCCAGCGTCTGGATGCCGACCTCGAAGCGGACCTGGTCGTTGCCCTTGCCCGTGCAACCGTGCGCAACGGTGGTGGCACCGAATTCGCGGGCGGCCTTGACGAGGTGCTTGACGATCACAGGACGTGAAATCGCGGAAACCAGCGGGTAGTGGCCCTGGTAGAGGGCGTTGGCCTTCAGCGTGGGCATGGCGTATTCGTTGGCGAATTCGTCGCGGGCGTCGGCCACGTAGGCCTCGACGGCGCCGCAGCCGAGGGCGCGCTGGCGGATGGTCTCCAGCGACTCGCCGCCCTGTCCGACGTCGACGGCCACGGCGATGACCTCGGCCCCGGTGGCTTCACCGATCCAGCCGATGGCTACGGAAGTATCAAGGCCACCGGAGTAGGCCAGAACAATGCGCTCAGTCACGAGAGTGCTCCTTTGTTGTTGCTTGCTTCTTTTGAGTCAAATGCTTGGTTCGGGCCGAAGGCCCGGGTGGAACAGTGCCGGGTGGTTCAGTTGCCGGTCTGGACTAGTTTCCCGGTCCGGCTTCCTGGGCCAGCTGGAGGAAACGGGCTGCCAGCTCTGCGCCGCCGTCGGGATCCCGGGCAACCAAAAGCAAGGTGTCGTCGCCTGCGATCGTACCCAATACCGACGGCATCACCGAGTGGTCGATGGCCAAGGCGAGGAAGTTCGCGGCCCCCGGCGGCGTCCGCAACACCGCGATATTGCCCGAAGCCTCCGCGGTGACCAGTAGCTCGCCGCAAAGGCGCGACAGGCGCGCGTCCAGGATTTCCTGGGTGACACCGCTCTTCGCATTGCGGTCTCCACCCTCGCCGGGCACCGCGTAGACCAGTGCACCGTCCTTGCCGCGCACGCGGACCGCCCCAAGTTCCACGAGGTCCCGCGAGAGGGTCGCTTGGGTGACCTGCACGCCGTCGTCCGCCAGCAAGGCTGCGAGCTCTGCCTGCGAGCGCACCGATTGGCCCGTCAGGATCGCGGTGATCCGCGCCTGCCGGGCGGTCTTGGTGGCTGGGCTGGCACCTTGCGATGCAGGATGGGTGGACACTAGAACGTGCTCTCTCCGGTGCCCTCAACGGGGGAAAGCCCGTCGACGAATGCGAGTCCCGAGCGGTGCATCAGCCAGGCCATGAGCGCCTTCTGCGCGTGCAAGCGGTTCTCCGCTTCGTCCCAGACGATGGACTGGGGTCCGTCGATGACACCCGCGGAGATCTCGTAACCGCGGTAAGCGGGCAGGCAGTGGAGCACGACGGCGTCCGGAGCGGCGTGTGCCATGGCAGCCTCGTCCACGGAGTACTCGCGGAAGAGCTGCATGCGGGCTTCTTTTTCGGCTTCCTGCCCCATGGACACCCAGGTGTCCGTAGCGACAACGTCGGCGCCGCTTAGGGCCTCCTTGGCGTCAGTGGTGATGAGCACGGACCCGCCGGTCTCGGCGGCGCGCTCCTCCGCTGCCGCAACGATGTCGGCGGCCGGCAGGTAACCTTCCGGACCCGAGATCCTGACGTGCATGCCCGCCGTGACCCCTGCGAGCAGATAGGAGTTGGCCATGTTGTTAGCGGCATCGCCCAGGTAGGCCATGGTGAGGCCCTTGAGCTCGCCCTTGTGCTCCTTGACCGCCAGGAGGTCTGCCAGCAACTGGCAGGGGTGGTAGTCATCGCACAGGGCATTGATGACGGGAACCTTGGAGTTTTCGGCCATGGCTACGAGGCCCGAGTGCGCCGAGGTCCGCCACACGATGGTGGAGACCATGCGTTCGAGGACCTTGGCGGTGTCCTCGACGGATTCCTTGTGGCCGATCTGCGCCTCACCCGGATTGATGATGAGCGCGTTCCCGCCCATGTCCGCGATTCCGGTAGCGAAGGACACACGGGTCCGGGTGGAGGTCTTGTCGAAGATGACAGCGACGGTCTTGCGCCCATTGCCGGCAGCTGCGAACGGTTGGACGCTGTACGGAGCGGCCTTCATCCGAACGGCGAGCTCAAGCACTTCGGCTTGCTCGGCCGGTGTGAGGTCAGTGTCCTTGAGGAAGTGACGGGTGGTGTTCACTATGCGTCCTTAGCGTTCAGGGGTGCAGCGTTCTGGGCTGCCGCGTTCTGGGCTGCCGCGGCTTTGATGATGCCCGGCAGCGCGTCGAGGAAACGGTCCGCTTGCTCGGTGGTCAGGATCAGCGGTGGAGCCAGCCGGATGGTGTGCGGGCCGGGGCTGTTGATGATGAAGCCTGCATCGAGCGCGGCCGTCACCATGGCGGGCGCGATGTCGGCGTCAAGGTCGAAGCCGATCAGGAGACCTTCGCCGCGCACTTCAGTGACGGCGTCGACGTCGGACAGTCCAGCCTGAAGGTGAGCGCCGACCCTGAGCACATTTTCCAGCACGCCTTGGTTTTCGATGGCATGCAGGGTAGCGAGCGCGGCGGCCGTGGCCACCGGGTTCCCGCCGAAAGTGGTTCCGTGCTGGCCCGCGGTCAGGAGCGACGACGTCGGCTCGCCGAAGGTGATGAGCGCGCCCACCGGGAAGCCGCCGCCGAGGCCCTTCGCGAGGGTCACGGCGTCCGGGACGATGCCGGCGTCTTCGCTGGCCAACCATTTGCCGGTTCGGCCGATACCGGTCTGGACCTCGTCCAGGACCAGCAGCGCGCCGGCAGCGGTGGTGGCTTCGCGGGCCGCCTGCAAGTACTCGACGCTGAGCGGGCGGACGCCGGCTTCGCCTTGGATGGGCTCGAGGAACACTGCGGCCGTGTTTTCGTCGACGGCGGCACGGAGGGCCTCGATGTCGCCGAACGGGATGTGCACGACCCCACCGGGCAGCGGCTCGAAAGGCGCCCGGTACGCTTCCTTGGCGGTCAAGGCGAGCGCGCCCATCGTGCGGCCGTGGAAGGCACCTTCGAGCGCGATGATCTTGGTGCGCGTGTCAGAACTGTTGCGCCGCGCCAGCTTGAACGCGGCCTCGTTGGCCTCAGTGCCCGAGTTGGCGAAGAACACCTTGGAGCCGGCAGGAGCGTTGGTGAGGGCCAGAAGCTTCTCGGCGAGCGCGATTTGCGTGGGACTCGTGAAGAAATTGGAGACGTGCCCCAGGGTGGCGAGCTGGCTCGCGATGACCGAGGTGACGAACGGGTGGGCATGGCCCAGGGCATTCACGGCAATGCCACCCAGGAGGTCAAGGTATTCCTTGCCGTCGGCGTCCCACACAAGGGCCCCTGCACCACGGACCAGGACACGCTGCGGGGTGCCGAAGACGCCCATGAGCGAAGAAGAGTAGCGGGCCAGCCAGTCGCTTCCGCTACTTACCCCAGTCATGACGGAAGCTTTGGTGCTCGATCCGGCGATGGGGGCCCGGGTGTGGTCGGGCACCGCGGAGCGGGCGGGGCCCCTATCGCCGGTCGGGCTCAAACCAACAGTTTCGTTCATGCGTTCACTTCCTCGTCGGGGACAACCTGGGTTCCGATGCCCGCGGTCGTAAAGGTTTCCAGGAGCATGGAGTGCGGCAGGCGGCCATCCACGATGTGCGCCTGCACCACTCCTTCGTCAATGGCCTTCAGGCAGGCCGTCATTTTCGGGATCATGCCGGACTCCAGTCGCGGCAGCATCTCCCGCAACTCAGTGGCCGTCAACGAGGAGATGAGCGAGGACTTGTCCGGCCAGTTGGCGTAGAGGCCCTCGACGTCGGTCAGGATCACGAGCTTGGATGCGCCCAGCGCCGAGGCGACCGCCGCCGCGGCGGTGTCAGCGTTGACGTTGAGGACCTGCCCCGTGGTAGAGCCTGTGCCGTCGCCTTCGTCAAGGATCTCGGGGGCGACCGTCGAAATCACCGGGATGCGGCCCGCGGCGAGAATGTCCTCGATACCCGTGGGATCAACACCCACTACTTCGCCCACCAAGCCGAGGTCCACTTCCTCGCCGTCCACCACAGTGCCGGTGCGCACGGCGCGCAAAAGGCCGCCGTCCTCCCCCGACATGCCGACGGCGTACGGCCCGTGGGAGTTGATGAGGCCTACGAGTTCGCGGCCCACTTGGCCGGTGAGCACCATACGGACCACGTCCATGGCCTCAGGGGTGGTGACGCGCAGGCCACCCTTGAATTCGGATTCGATGCCCAGCCGGCCGAGCATCGAATTGATCTGCGGGCCACCCCCGTGCACGACGACGGGGTGGATACCCACGTGGTGCAGGAAGACGACGTCTTCGGCGAAGGCGCGTCGGAGTTCCTCGTTGACCATGGCGTTGCCGCCGTACTTGATCACCATGGTGGTGCCGGCGAAGCGTTGGATCCACGGCAGTGCCTCGATCAGGGTCGCGGCCTTGTCCTGGGCATCACTCATGGAGGTGTTTTCGCGGGTGTGCGCAGTCATCGTCATCCCGTCTAGCTCGAGTAGGCGCTGTTCTCGTGCACGTACTCGTGCGTGAGGTCGTTGGTCCAGATGGTGGCCTCGGCGTCGCCGGCCTGCAGGTCGATTTCCACGAGCACCTCGCGGGGCTCGAGATCTACCAGGTTTCGGTCGTCGCCGATGCTGCCGTTGCGGCAGATCTGGATGCCGTTCATGGAGACGTTGAGCTGGTCCGGTTCGAAGACCGCGTCCGTGGTGCCCACCGAGGACAGGACGCGGCCCCAGTTCGGGTCCTTGCCGAAAATGGCCGTCTTGAAGAGGTTGGAGCGGGCCACGGAACGGCTGACGATTTCGGCGTCGCGCTCGCTCGCCGCGTTGAATGTGCGGATGGCGATGTCGTGGCTGGCACCTTCTGCGTCGCCGATCAACTTGCGGGCAAGCTCGGCGCACACCTGGGTGATTCCTGCGCCGAGCTGCTCGGCGGACGGGATGGCCTCGGAGGCCCCGGAGGCCAGCAGGACGACCGTGTCGTTGGTGGACATGCAGCCGTCCGAGTCGGTGCGGTCGAAGGTGACGCGCGTGGCGTCGCGGAGGACGACGTCGAGCTCTTCCGCCGGGACCTGGGCATCAGTGGTGAGCACCACGAGCATGGTTGCGAGGCCTGGCGCCAGCATGCCGGCGCCCTTCGCGATGCCCCCGACAGTGAACGAGTTGCCTTCGGAGTCGGTGCCGCTGAAGACTGCTTCCTTCGCCACGCTGTCCGTGGTCATGATCGCCGTAGCGGCGGCAGGACCGCCGTTCTCGGAGAGTTCCGCGAACGCCGCTTCGATGCCCGGGATGATCTTGTCCATAGGCAGCTGCTCACCGATCAGTCCGGTGGAGCAGACCACGACGTCGGAGGCAGAGATCCCGAGCACGGCTGCCACTTTCTCTGCGGTTGCGTGCGTATTTTGGAATCCCTGGGGACCGGTGCAGGCGTTGGCGCCGCCGGAATTCAGCACCACTGCGTCAACGCGCCCGTCGGAGAGAACCTGGCGGGACCAGTGCACGGGAGCCGCGGCGACGCGGTTCGAGGTGAAAACGGCTGCCGCGGCTTTCAGGGGGCCGTCGTTGACAACCAGGGCAAGGTCCGGATTCCCGGATGCCTTGATGCCTGCTTTGACGCCGGCGGCCCGGAATCCCTGGGGGGCGGTGATGGTCACGGGGCAACTCCTTGGACGTTGAGGCCGGCGGATTCGTCCAGGCCGAGGGCAATATTCATGGACTGCACAGCGCCGCCGGCGGTCCCTTTAGTCAGGTTATCGATGGCGCACGTGACAACCACGCGGCCGGAGTGCTCGTCGAAAGCCAACTGCATGACGGCGTGGTTGGAACCCTGCACCGATTTGGTTGTGGGCCACTGGCCTTCGGGCAACAGGTGGACGAACGGTTCGTCGTCGTACGCTTCAGCCCAGGCACTGCGGAGTTCGGCAGCGGTGACGCCGGCCTTGACCTTGGCTGTTGCAGTGCTGAGGATGCCGCGGCTCATGGGCGCGAGGGTGGGAGTGAAGGACACGGTGACCGGTTCGCCGGCGGCGTTGGAAAGTCCTTGTTCGATCTCGGGGGTGTGGCGGTGGCCGCCGCCCACGCCATAGGGACTCATGGAACCCATGACCTCGGACCCGATGAGGTTCACCTTGGCCGCTTTGCCGGCACCCGAGGTGCCGGAGGCCGAAACAATCACGACGTCGTCCGGCTGGAGAAGCTTGTTGGCGAAGCCAGGTGTGAGGGCGAGGAGGGCCGACGTCGGGTAGCAGCCGGGTACGGCAATCCGCTTCGCCCCCTTCAGTGCGTCGCGCTGGCCGGGGAGTTCCGGCAGCCCGTAAGGCCAGGCCCCGGCGTGCGCCGAGCCATAGAACTTTTCCCATGCCGCGGGGTCTTCGAGCCGGTGGTCCGCGCCGGCGTCTATCACCAGTGTGCCTTCCGGCAGCTGTGCCGCGATCCCGGCCGAAGCTCCATGCGGGAGGGCAAGGAACACCACGTCGTGCCCAGCAAGGTTTTCCACGCTGGTGTCTTCGAGAATCCGGCTGGCCAAACCATGGAGATGCGGCTGCAACTCCCCTAGTCTGGAACCGGCATTGCTGTGCGCAGTGATGGCACCGATGGTGACGTCCGGATGGCCTGCCAGGAGGCGCAGCACCTCTCCCCCGGCATAGCCGCTGGCACCGGAGACGGCAACAGAAATAGTCATGGCACGACTATACAGCAAAACTATTCATGGTTGCCGATATTTATGCATGATGTTTCGAAGCCCCCAAGAGGGCAGATCCCGGCAGGGCCGATTTGGGGGCGTATGCTGAGTAGAGGGTGATCTAGACCGTGCAGCCGATCGTCGGTTGCGCGTTGCCCGTTATTTATTACGGGGCAACTGCATATGTCACCGACTTCCACCACGGAACGTCCTACTAAAGGCGTCCGGCCGCCTAACGCCGTCGTGCTCAGCTATTCCGAGCTCCTCAAGACCGTCCGCGCGGAAGGTCTCTTAAAGCGCCGAGTCGGCTTTTATATCAGCGTTTTTGCTGCTTTGGTCCTCCTGCTGACCGGTACCTGGTTCGGCTTCGCGCTGATCGGTCCCAGCTGGTACCAGCTACTCATCGCCGCAGCCCTGGGCATCCTTTGCACCCAGCTGAGCTTCCTGGCCCATGAGGCCGGCCACCGCCAGATTTTTGCCTCCCGCAGGGCCAATGACTGGTCCGCCCGCATCCTGGCCACTTCGGTTGCCGGCATCAGTTACTCCTGGTGGGAACAGAAGCACGGCGCACACCACAACAATCCGA
This sequence comes from Arthrobacter gyeryongensis, assembly GCF_039543785.1. Taxonomy (NCBI): domain Bacteria; kingdom Bacillati; phylum Actinomycetota; class Actinomycetes; order Micrococcales; family Micrococcaceae; genus Arthrobacter; species Arthrobacter gyeryongensis. Next base: position 319,452 of record NZ_BAABKK010000015.1, on the reverse strand, counting down.
ACGTGATTTCCAAGGACCCGGACATCAAGACCGGAGCCCTGGCCTTCCACGTTGAGGCCGCCGCAGGCAGGCAGGGACGCTTCGCATTCCTCACTCGCAGGCAAGGCTGGTTCTTCTTCCCGCTCCTCCTGCTTCTCGGCATCAGCCTGCAGTGGGAGTCGTTGATGTACATCTGCCGCCCCGGAGCCATCAAGCACCGCTGGGTGGAGACCCCCATCCTTCTGGCACGGCTTCTCGCACTGCCGGTCCTCGCCTTCACCTTCCTGCCGATTGGTATGGCATTTGCCTTCCTGGGCGTCCAGATCATGGTGTTCGGCTTCTACATGGGTGCTTCCTTCGCCCCGAACCACAAGGGCATGCCGGTTCTGCCGACCGACTCGCGCGTCGATTTCCTGCGTCGCCAGATTCTGACCGCCAGGAACATCTCCGGCGGACCCTTCATGAATATCCTCCTGGGCGGCCTCAACCACCAGGCGGAACACCACCTGTTTCCGGACATGGCCCGCCCACACTTGCGCCGCGCCTCGGAGATCGTTCGAAGCTACTGCGAGAAGCACTCCATCGCCTACACCGAAACCACGTTGATGCAGTCCTACGCCATCGTCGTGAGGTACCTCAATGAGGTCGGACTCGCCGCGGGCCGCGGCTTTGACTGCCCTGTTGCATCCGCGCACGGCAGGAACTGACACGCCCGGAATACCACCGGACACATTACGGCGAACCGCGGCCCCAAGCCGTTGACTGGACACTCGACGGACTCCGCTCCCTAGGATGGTTGTGTGAATGCGGGCACGAAAGTGCCTCGACGGAGAAGGAGACCCATGACGCATGCAATCATTGCCCGGCAAGCAGGAGGACCCGAAGTCCTCGAAGTCACCGAGGCAGAGGTTCCGGTCCCGGGCCCGCGCCAGCTCCTCGTCAAGGTTGCAGCCGCCGGCGTGAACTTCATTGACACTTATCAGCGCAGTGGCACCTACAAGGTCGAGTATCCGTTCACCCCCGGCTCCGAGTCGGCCGGCACCGTGGTGGCCATCGGCGCGGACGTGGTGGATTTCACCATCGGGGACAGGGTCGCTACCGCTGAAGGATCCCGCAGCTACGCGGAGTACACCCTGGTAGACGCCGACAAAGCGCTTCCGGTACCGGACGGCGTCGACGACCACACAGCGGCAGCCCTGCCGCTGCAAGGAATGACCGCGCACTACCTGATCAACTCATCTTTCCGCGTGGAACCGGGCCAGACGGTCCTGACCCATGCAGGCGCCGGAGGCGTGGGACTCATCCTGACGCAGTTGCTCAAGGCCCGGGGCGCCCGCGTCATCACCACGGTCTCCTCGGACGAGAAGGAAGCCCTTGCCCGGGAAGCCGGCGCGGACGAGGTCCTGCGCTACGCCGGATTTGCGGACAAGGTCCGCGAACTCACCGACGGCGTAGGAGTCAATGTGGTGTACGACGGCGTCGGCAAGGATACCTTTGACGGTTCCCTTGCGAGCCTGCGCATCCGCGGCTCTCTCGTCCTGTTCGGGGCGGCGTCCGGACCCGTGCCTCCCTTTGACCCGCAGCGACTGAACGCGGGCGGATCGTTGTCCCTGACACGCCCGACGCTTGGCCACTTCCTGCAGAACCCGCAGGAGCGGCGCTGGCGTTCGGCCGAAGTTTTCGGCGCTGCCGCCAGCGGTACGCTCAAGGTCCGGATTGGCGCAACGTACCCGCTGGCCGAAGCCGCCCAGGCACATCGCGATCTGGAAGCCCGCAAGACCACGGGCAAGGTACTGTTGGTCCCATAATCGAAGCAACGGCAACGCGACCGCTGACACTTTTTGTTCACCTCAATCCGAGAAGCTTCGAACGTGACCCAGGAACATGAAATCCCGGCGGACAGCTTGGAATTGCAAGTAGTGCATCTGCCCCAGCTGCAAGGCTCGGCAGCCGCACCGCCGGCACGCACGCTCATGGAGATCCTCCAGGACACGGCCCGGAGATTCCCGGAGGCCTCGGCCCTCGATGACGGGCACAAGTCGCTGAGTTATTCCGAGCTCTTGGCGCAGGTGCGCGGTTTTGCTGCCTCGCTCAACGCAGCGGGGCTGGGCCCCGGAGACAAGATCGGCGTGCGGGTCCCCTCTGGATCCAACGATCTCTATATCGCAATCCTGGCGATCCTCTCGATTGCGGCCGCCTATGTGCCTGTGGACGCGGACGATCCCGAGGAACGGGCTCGGCTGGTTTTCGGAGAAGCCAAAGTGTCCGCCGTCGTCACCAAGGGCCGCAGGATCGAAGTGTCTGCGGAGCGCCCGGCACCGCACCCGGCTCCGCGTTCCCCAAGGCTGGATGACGATTCCTGGGTCATCTTCACCTCAGGTTCCACGGGCACGCCAAAGGGTGTTGCGGTGCAGCACCGTTCCTCCGCCGCTTTTGTTGACGCCGAAGCCCGGATTTTCCTCCAGCAAGATCCCATAGGCCCGCAGGACCGGGTCCTCGCGGGCCTTTCAGTGGCCTTCGACGCTTCCTGTGAGGAGATGTGGCTGGCGTGGCGGAACGGTGCCTGCCTCGTCCCGGCCCCGCGCGCCCTGGTGCGTTCCGGCATGGACCTTGGCCCCTGGCTCATCAACCACGGGATCACAGTGGTGTCTACCGTTCCAACGCTCGCGGCCCTGTGGCCGACGGAAGCCCTCGAGAACGTGCGCCTGCTCATTTTCGGCGGCGAAGCCTGCCCGCCCGAACTCGCTGAACGCCTCGCGGTGGACGGCCGCGAAGTGTGGAACACCTATGGACCCACCGAAGCAACCGTCGTGGCCTGTGCGGCTCCCCTGGGCGGGGATGGCCCAGTCCGGATCGGATTGCCGCTGGACGGCTGGGACCTCGCCGTCGTCGATGCCGCCGGGGTTCCGGTCGCAGAAGGCGAGACGGGCGAACTGATCATCGGCGGCGTCGGAATGGCCCGCTACCTCGATCCGGTCAAAGACGCCGAAAAATACGCTCCCATGCCGTCCCTGGGGTGGGAACGTGCGTACCGCTCCGGCGACCTCGTCCGTTACGAGGAAGCCGGTCTCATCTTCCAAGGCCGCGCGGACGAACAGGTCAAGCTGGGTGGCCGGCGCATCGAACTCGGCGAGATCGACGCCGCCCTGCAGGCCCTCCCGGGAGTCGCAGGTGCCGCGGCCGCGGTCCGCACGACGGCGGCAGGGAACCAGATACTGGTCGGCTACCTGGCTCCGGCCGGACCCGAGGATATCGACCTCGCCGCTTCCCGCGAGTTGCTCACGGAAAGCCTTCCGGCCGCGCTGATCCCCCTGCTGACGGTCGTGGATTCGCTTCCGACGAAGACCAGCGGCAAAGTGGACCGGCATTCACTTCCCTGGCCGTTGGCGGGAGCGGGCGCGGCGGATGCCGACAAGGCACCCCTGAACCTGCCCGAGGACGCCCAATGGGTCGTTGAGCAATGGGAAAGCGTCCTCGGCTCCGGCGTCACCTCGCTCGACGCCGACTTCTTCGCCTATGGTGGCGGCTCCCTCGCCGCTGCCCAGCTCGTCTCGGCGCTGCGCGTGCGGTACCCCACCATTACGGTGGCCGAAATCTACGCGACACCCCGGGTCGGCGCCCTGATCGACGCCGCTCGCCAGTCTTTGCCCGAAGGCGGCATCCAGGGACCGGCGGCCGAACGCACGGTCCGTCCCACCTCCCGGAAATCGCAGATCTTCCAGACCCTGATGGGGATCTTCCTCAACATCCTGGTGGGCATGCGTTGGCTCACGTACCTCATGGCCGCGAACCATTTACTGGCCGACTTCGCCGGTTTCACAGCCGCTCCCGTGGTGTCCTGGTGGTGGATCCTGGCATCTTGGCTGGTGTTCGTCAGCCCGCCGGGACGCATGGGCATCTCGATTCTCGCCGCGCGAACCCTCTTGCGTGGAGTTAGTCCCGGAACCTACCCGCGCTCAGGCAAAGTCCACTTGAAGCTGTGGCTGGCCGAACAAATCCAGGACCTTTCGGGCGCCATCAGCCTCGCCAGCGCTCCGTGGGTTCCGTACTACGCCCGGGCGCTGGGTGCGAAGATCGGGAACAACGTCCATTTGCACTCCTTGCCTCCCGTCACAGGACTCCTGTCATTGGGCAGCGGCTGCAACATCGAACCCGAAGTGGATCTCTCCGCCTGGTGGATCGACGGTGACCACGTCCACATCGGCGCCATCCATGTAGGTGCAGGCGCCACTGTGGGCTCCCGCAGCACGCTCATGCCGGGAACCAGCATCGGCGCGGGTGCGCGCGTGGAGCCCGGTTCCGCGGTGTTGGGCAAGGTCAAGGCCGGGCATCTTGTTGCCGGCTCCCCCGCCGAACGCCGCGGCAAAGCCAAGAATGGCTGGCCCGAGACCCCGTCGTCGCACCATCTGATCGGCAGACTCTGGTTTGCGGCATTCGCTGCGGCCTCGGCGCTGCTTGCCTTGATCCCCTACATTTCGGCATTCGTCGCGGCGATGGTCATCCTGGCCTTCATCCAAGGCAGGAGTTCCCTGCAGGATGCCTTCCCGGAACTCCTGCTTGCCATTCCCTTGGCGGCACTGGCCTGGTTCCTGTGCAATCTCCTGCTGATCCTCGCGACCACCCGGATGCTCGGCGTCGGTCTCAAGGAGGGGTACTACCGGGTCCGCAGCCGCGTCGGCTGGCAGGTTTGGGCCACCGAACGCGTGCTGGACATGGCGCGGGACCTGCTCTTCCCCATCTACGCCAGCCTCTTCACCCCGGTGTGGCTGCGCCTGCTGGGCGCCAAAGTAGGCCGCAATGTGGAGGCTTCCACGGTGTTGCTGCTGCCACGCATGACGACCATCGGCGAAGGCGCATTCCTCGCCGACGACACCATGGTGGCTTCCTACGAGCTCGGCGGCGACTGGATGAAGATCGCGCCGGCCAAGATCGGCAAACGCTCGTTCCTCGGCAACTCCGGTATGACTGCCGCAGGCCGCAGCGTTCCCAAGAACTCACTCGTCGCGGTCCTGTCGGCGACGCCGGCCAAGGCAAAATCGGGCACCTCCTGGCTGGGCAGTCCGCCCGTCAGGCTGCGCCGGACCGCCGTCAACGCAGATCTGAGCCTCACCTTCAACCCACCGCTGGCCCTCAAGACCAAACGGGCCCTTTGGGAACTGTGCCGCTTGGTGCCGGTCATCTTGACCGTGGGGATCGCCGTCGGCATCATGGTGGTCCTCGACTGGATCGCCACCGAGACCTCCTACTGGCTTGCCGCCGTCCTTGGGGGCGTCGTGGTCCTCGCCGCGGGTGCCGTTGCCGCGGCAAGTTCGGTCGCCGCGAAATGGATACTGGTGGGACGCATCAAAGAGGGCGAGCACCCCCTGTGGAGCTCATTCATCTGGCGCAACGAAGTGGTGGACACCTTCATCGAGATGGTCAGCGCTCCCTGGTTTGCGCGTTCGGCATCCGGCACGCCGGCGTTGGTGTGGTGGCTCCGGGCCCTCGGAGCGAAAATCGGCCGGGGTACCTGGTGCGAGAGCTACTGGCTGCCGGAAGCCGACCTCGTCACTCTCGGCGAAAGCTCCACGGTCAACCGTGGCTGCGTGGTCCAGACACACCTCTTCCACGACCGCATCATGAGCATAGACACGGTGGTCCTCGGGGACGGCGCCACGATGGGCCCGCACGGCGTCATCCTGCCGCGCGCGAGCATCGGGGCGGGCGGAACGGTCGGACCGGCGTCGCTGGTCATGCGCGGTGAGACTGTTCCCGCAGGCACCTACTGGATGGGCAACCCCGTCAGCCCGTGGTCAGGACCGTAGCGTAAATTAGCAACAGGGCGTGAAATACCAGCCCACGACAACAGCAGCACAACGAGCTATACGGAGGCAGCCAGCACACATGAGCCCTAGCGAACCAGGAATGACCACAACTGCCGCCGATCCCTACACCCTGCACCACGGAAGCACTGCATTCCAGGTGCTGAGGTATGAATTGGATCTGGACTACAGCCTGGGCAGCAACCGGCTCAACGGCCGCGCCGTGCTTCGCTGCATGGCCTTCGAAGACGTGGACTCGGTGATGCTCGATCTGGTGGGCCTGAAGGCTTCCAAAATCCTCGTCGACGGCAAGAAAGTGCCGAAGTTCAGTACCCGCGGCGAGCACCTCGTGATCACCACCAAAGACCGCTTGCGGGCAGGCCAGCACTTCACGGTTGAACTCCGCTACGACGGCAACCCTAAGCCGCGCCGGGGCCTGTGGGGCGAAGTCGGGTGGGAAGAGCTCGAGGACGGCGTGCTGGTTGCCGGGCAGCCGAACGGCGCCGCTTCCTGGTTCCCGTGCAACGACCATCCGCGGCACAAGTCCAGCTACTTGATCAGTATCACCACCGACGACAACTACCGTGCGATCTGCAACGGCCGCCTCGTCTCCCACAGCAGGAAATCAAGCCGCGAAACGTGGGTCTACGAACAGGCCGAGCCGATGGCAAGCTATCTCGCCACGGTGCAAATCGGACGCTACCGGCTTCACCAGCTCAGCCCCGCCCTCAGTGGGGTCCGCACCGGGACGGCCCATCATGCAGAAGCCCTGCGGCAGGCTCCGGTGCCCCAGTTCGTTGCGGTCTCCCCCGGTTTGTTGACCGAGGCCCGCGAAGGCCTGGCTCGGCAGGCCGACATGATGCGCACCTTTGTGGAGTGTTTCGGTCCGTATCCCTTTGCCGAATACACGGCCGTGGTGACCGAGGACGAGCTGGAAATCCCCCTTGAGGCCCAGACCCTCTCGATCTTCGGCCGGAACCACATGGAGCAATCGTGGGATGCGCAGCGCCTCATCGCCCACGAGCTATCCCATCAGTGGTTCGGCAATTCGCTCACTGTGAGCAGTTGGCGGGACATTTGGCTGCATGAGGGCTTCGCCTGCTACGCCGAGTGGATCTGGTCCGAGGAGGCCGGCGTCATGTCCCTCGCCAACCGGGCAAGGGCTGCGTGGCGCAAGCTCGACGCCGGGGCCCAGGACCTGGTGATCGGAGACCCCGGACCCGAGCACATGTTCGATGACCGCGTCTACAAGCGCGGGGCCCTCGCCCTCCACGCCATCCGCCTTGAATGCGGTGACGCGGCGTTCTTCGGATTGTTGCGGCACTGGACCGGGGCCAAGCGCCACAGCTCGGTGTCCACGGCGGAATTCATCGCCGCGGCCAACGCTTACGTCCCGGGGCTCGACGCGGCCGGTGTCCTGGAACCGTGGCTGTACCAAGCAAGGCTGCCCGCTTTCGGCTGATCCTGAAATTCGGCTAATCCAAGGATTCAGCGGGCGATACCGCGAGGGCAGCAACCAGTCCGGCAGGAAGATCACGGCCGTCGGCGCTGGCCGGAAGCTCCAGGTCCCACAGCCCCGGCCTATCAAGCACCTCGAGGGAATCCGGGGCCACCCTGAGCCCTTCCCCCGTCATCTTCAACAAGGCTTCCTTGCGCGCCCACAAGCGTGCGCGCTCTTGCGCCCGGCGCCCGGGTCCCAGCGCCTTGAGATGGCGCCGCTCCTGTGCGGTCAGGGCAACGTCGTCAAAGCCGGCGAACTCCGTACCCGTCGCATTCTCCAGATCGACGCCCACCCGGAGCCCCGGTTCCGGATGCACGACGGCGGCAAACAACACCCAGCCCGACGACCGTGAGGCGCTGAGCGCCAAGGGTGCGGGGCCGCCGTCGAGCACGTATCCAGGCCGGCCATGCGCGATGTCCGGACCAGCACCGCATTCCGGGCACTCATAGACCGCCTGGAGCTTCGAGGCTGGAACACCCAGGAGGGTCGCGGCAAAGTTCTGCTGGGCCAACCTGGACGCCAGGAATTCCAGTCGCAGGACCGGGGCCATGGCGTCTGCCCGAAGGGTCTCGGCCGGAGACAGCAATTCCGCCGCCATCTTCTCGATGGCGGCGGAATCGGCAAGATCCAGGGACTGGAGGTGAACAGCCAGCCCTTGGATCCACGGGTTGATACTCGTCAGCGCTGGACTGCTCCGAATCGCTCTGCCGCGACGGCGACGGCGGCCTCGCGTGCCTCCGATGCCTCGTCGGCGGTCAAGGTGCGGTCCGTGGCACGGAACCGCAGCCCGAAGGCGAGCGACTTCTTGCCGTCTTCGATACCCTGGCCCGCGTAGACATCGAACAAGGCGACGTCTTCGAGGAGTTCGCCGGCGCCTTCCCGCAGGGCGGACAGGACGGCGTCCGCCGGAACCTCTTGCGGCACCACGAGGGCAACGTCCTGCGTGGCCACCGGAAAACCGGAGATGTGCTTGGCAACAATGACGTCCGGAGCGGCGTCGAACAGTGCGTCCGCGTTGAGCTCGAGCGCCACGGAGCGTGCCGGCATGTCATGTGCGGCGAGCAGCTTGGGGTGCAATTCGCCGGCGTAGCCCACAACGTCGCCGGAGCGGAGCGCCAACTGGGCGGCACGGCCCGGGTGGAACGCCTGGTGGCTGCCTTGGCTGACCACGAGCTCCACTCCGAGGACGTCGCCGACGAGCCGGGCAACATCCAGGGCGTCGGCCCAGTCCCAGGCCCGTGGAGTGTGGGACGCGGCTGCCGGGGAATCATGGCCCGTCAAAACAGCGGCGATGTGCAGCGGCTGGTCCGGGACGCCGTCGTACAGTCCGTCAAGGACCTCGTCGGAAGGCTTGACGCCCAGCGGCGGGATGGACGCCGTGCCCAGCTGGCCGTCGGGAAGGAACACCGAGCCTGCCTCGAAGAGCGCGAGGTCCCGGAACCCGCGGGAATGGTTGCGGCGGGCAACCTCGATCAGGCCGGGAAGCACGGAGGTACGCAGGTAACCGTGTTCCTCGCTGATCGGGTTGGCCAGTTTGAGGGCGGTGCGTGCGGCGCCCTCTTCTGCCACGCCGAAGGTGTCATTGGCCGACTTGGAGACGAACGGGTACGAGAGGACCTCGGTGAGCCCGGCGTCGGCCAGCGCCTGGACCACGCGGCGTTTCTGCTGCTGGGTCCGGGTCAGCCCGCGGCCGGGAGGGGCGACGGGAAGCGTGGCCGGGATGTTGTCGTAGCCAACCAGCCTCGCGATTTCCTCGGAGAGGTCTTCCTTGGTTTCCAGGTCATTGCGCCAGCTCGGTGCCGTAACCACATAGGAGCCGCCCACCTCGTCCCTCAGGACGATGGCGCCGAGGTCCTTAAGGGAACCCGTGATCTGCTCATCCGTGAAGTCGATGCCGATCCTGGAGGCCGCGTAACCGGCCGGCAGCTCGATGGTCACGGCGTCCGGTGCTGTCCCGACGTCGGTGCCGGCTTCGTCTGCCGTTCCACCGGCCAGTTCAACCAGGAGGTCAACGACGCGTTGGGCAGCAACGTTGGCAACCTGCCAATCCACTCCGCGTTCGAAGCGCTTGGACGCCTCTGACGGCAGCTTGTGCCTGCGGCGGGACCGCCCGATCGAGACCTCGTCGAAGTGCGCAGCCTCGACCAGGATGTTGGTGGTCGAATCGGAAACCTCGGTGTTGGCTCCGCCCATGACGCCGGCGATGCCGATCGCGCCGGAGTCGTCGGTGATCAGGAGGTCTTCGACGTCGAGCGCACGCACTTTGTCATCGAGGGTGGTGATCTTCTCCCCCGCGACGGCGCGGCGGACCACGATGTCGCCCGAAAGCTTGTCGAGGTCGTAGCAGTGGTTCGGCTGGCCGAGTTCCAGCATCACGTAGTTGGAAATGTCCACAGGCAGCGAAATGGAGCGGATGCCTGCCAGGCGCAGCCGGGAGACCATCCACGGCGGGGTGGGGCGGGTGGCGTCCACACCGCGGACCGTGCGGGCCACGAAGCGGTCACAACCGGGCTTGCCGTAGATGGGAGCGTCGTCGTTGAGCTTGACGCCGTAGCCGCCGGAGAGTGCCGCAGGGGCATTGACCTTCGCTGCCGGGTCCGTGAAGACGGTACCGGTGGCGTGGGCATATTCGCGGGCCACGCCGCGGATCGAGAACGCGTAGCCGCGGTCCGGAGTGACGTTGATTTCGGCGGCTTCGTCGTAGAGGCCAAGGAGGGTCATGGCGTCGGTGCCGATTTCGGGATCCAGGCCAATGCGGGAAAGCACCAGGATGCCGTCGTGGTCCTCACCGATGCCGAGTTCACGGACGGAGGCGATCATGCCTGCGGACAAGTGCCCGTAGGTCTTGCGCGCGGAAATGTGGAAGTCACCCGGGAGCACGGCGCCCGGGAGGGTCACCACAACCTTGTCTCCCTCGACGAAATTGTGGGCACCGCAAATGATGCCCTGTACGCCGGAGGGGTCGATGCCCTTGCCGGTCAGTGTCTGCTCCTGGCCTTCGGGGACCACGCGGACCTGGCACCAGTTGATGGTCTTGCCGTTGCTCTGCGGTTCCTTGACGAGGCTCAGGACCTGGCCCACAACGATCGGACCCTTGAGTTCGTCCGTGGGGCGGTGGACCGCTTCTTCTTCGAAACCGACCTTGACGAGTTCCGCCATGACGTCTTCGGCCGTTGCGTCGGCCGGAACCTGCGCGAATTCACGCAGCCATGAAAGTGGGATACGCACTGTTAGATCTCCATCCCGAAGTGCTCGCTGAAACGTACATCGCCTTCGATCATGTCGCGCATGTCGCCGACCTCGTTGCGGAACATGAGCGTGCGCTCGATGCCCATGCCGAAGGCAAATCCTGAATACTCGTCCGGGTCGATGCCGGCAGCGCGCAGGACGTTGGGATTGACCATGCCGCAGCCGCCCCATTCGATCCAGCGAGGGCCGCCCTTGGCACCGGGGTGCCAAATGTCCAGCTCCGCGGACGGCTCGGTGAACGGGAAGTAGTTTGGACGCAGGCGGATCTGTGCCTCGTCACCGAACATCTGCCGGGCGAAGTGCTCCAGAGTTCCGCGCAGGTCAGCCATGCTCAGCTTCTTGTCGATGGCAAGGCCCTCGAACTGGTGGAACACGGGCGTGTGCGTGGCATCGAGTTCATCGGTGCGGAATACCTTGCCCGGGCACAGCACATAGATGGGCACTTCGCGCTCCAGCATGGAACGTACCTGCACCGGGGAAGTGTGCGTGCGCATGAGCAGGTGCGCCTCGGGAGGCTCCACGAAGAAGGTGTCCTGCATTTCGCGGGCGGGGTGGTCGGGTTTGAAGTTGAGGGCGTCGAAGTTGAACCACTCGGACTCGACCTCGGGCCCTTCGGCGATTTCCCAGCCCATGCCGACGAAGATGTCAGCCACACGGTCCTGCAGCGTGGACAGCGGGTGGCGGGCGCCGGCACGGCGCCGACGCGGCGCTGCCGTGACGTCGACGGTTTCCTCCACAAGGATGCGGGCGTCATTTTCGGCTTCGAGCACAGCCGTCCGTGCCGCGAGCGCCTGGTTGACGCGGCCACGGGAGGAACCCATGAGCTTGCCCGCGGCGGCCTTCTGCTCCTTGGGCAGGCCACCGATTTCACGGTTGGCAAGGCTCAAGGGCGACTTCTCGCCAGTGTGCGCCAAGCGGACGGCTTTGAGTTCTTCGAGGGAGGATGCGGCAGCAATCGCGGCGACGGCTTCCTCAACGGCAGCGGTGATGGCGGCTTCATCCAGAGGGTTCGGGATGGCGGCGCCCGGCAAAGTGTCAGTCATCTACTGTTCTTAGCTACGAGTCGGAAATGGTCTTCACCAGGCAGAGCCATGGCAAAAGCAGGAGCGATGCTCGCTGGACGCGTCCGGCGGGCACTAACACCCAGTCTAGTAGAAGGGTTCGGCGGGGCTTTAACCCGTGACACCCTCCGGACGGCGTTCGCCGGCGCCCGGGGCTAGCATGGCCTCATGACACCGGTCCGCACCATCACTGTCACCGGAGAGGGAACCGCTGAAGCCGTTCCCGACCTGCTCACGCTCACGCTCGCCGTCGAGGTCAGGCGCGACGCCGCCGAAGCGGCCTATGACGACGCCGGAGAGATCGCCTCGGCCGTGACGGAGGCTTTGCGCGGGCATGGTGTGGCCGGTCTTGACCTGCGGACCCGCGGCCTCAATCTGCGTGCCGAACTCGTCTGGGCCGAAAACCAGGGGCAAAAGGTCAGCGGCTATGTTGCATCAACCACGCTGGTTGCCCGGGTCGGGCCGCCGTCAGCGGCCCCCGCGGCCATCTCCGCCGCGGTGGCTGCAGGCGGTGACAGCCTCCGCATCAACGGGATCGAACAAGGATTCACGGATGCCTCGGCTGTTGCGGCGCGGGCACAAGAGGCCGCATGGCGGGAAGCCGAAGCGAAGGCGGCCCGGTTTGCCGCACTTGCCGGCGGCCGGCTGGGGCAGGTGCTATCCATCGACCAGCGGCCGGTGCATGGATCGCCGGTGCCGATGATGGCCGGTATGCAGCGCGCCGCAGCGAGCGAAGGAGTGCCCATCGAAGCGGGCTCAGTGGCGGTTTCCACGAGCGTTGTGGTGCAGTGGGAGCTGGATTCGCCCGCGCCAGCCGAGTGAACAGCACCGGCCTAGTGAACAGCTCCGGCGGACAGCTTCGCGTCCACCGGATTCCCAAGCGCGGTGCGAACGACGACGGCGATCCCCCGGCCCATGTCCTGCGTCGCCATGCCGGGCGCGGCACTGCCCTGCGGCAGCTGCGCTGCGTCATAGGGGACGTGGATGAAGCCGCCCCGGGGGCGGGGCGCAACAGCTCCCGCGAGCTTGTGCATCAGGGCATAGAACACATGGTTGCAAACGTATGTCCCGGCAGTCTGCGAGACTTCGGCGCGGATTCCAGCGATCTGAAGTGCTCGCAGCGCGGACTTCAACGGCAGCGTGCTGAAGTACGCCGCGGGCCCTTCCGGCACCACCGGCTCGTCGATGGGCCTGTTTCCGGCGTTGTCCGGGATTCTGGCATCGTCGCAGTTGATGGCCACACGCTCCAAGGAGAGCCGGTCCCGGCCTCCGGCGAGCCCGACGCAGATGACCAGCTCCGGGCGCACCCTCGCCATGGCCTCGCCCAGGACCGCAGTGGATTCACCGAAAACGCACGGTAGCTCGAGCGCTTCCACTCCATGCCCTTCGGCGCGCAAAATTTCCTGCGCTTCGAGGACGGCAGCCCACGAGGGGTTGTTGGAATCGCCGCCAAAGGGTTCGAATCCCGTCAGCAGAATCATGAACCCACCCTAGCAACAGCCGGCCCGGCTTCCACGTTCTCCGTTCGAACTTATTGTGGATCACCGGATTCCGTGCGCAGCCTTGGTGGTGAAGCCGGCGCCCGCGCGGTGCAGGCACTCGGCGAGGAGTTGGAGGTAGCGCTCGTAGGGCTCGTCAGGGCCCCAGAACTGGTAGGCGGTCCGGTTGGCGGCCAGGGCCATGTTCAGTTGCAGGGCCGCGGAGACCTCGTCGCCCTCACGGGTGAGCACCCAGTCGCGCAGGTCCTCCAGGAACTGCTCCCCGAGGTCCCGTGTGGACTGGGCCAGGGTGGGCGAGTCGGCCTTGAGGCGGCGCTGGAGCGGCATGAGGGATCCGTGCTGTTCGGCGAATGCCGAGAGGACCGTGCTCAGGGCGGTCCATAGGGGCTCCTCGGCGGGGCGCGCGGCCATCAGAGCCCACCAGACCTTGCGTTCGTCCGGATCGCGGTCGAAGACCACGGCCTCCTTGCTGGCGAAGTAGGGCGCAGGCTCAACGCCGCGCTGGCCGCGCCATCTACACCGGCGCGCTCGCCTACACGCTTGCCCTGTCGCAGGCGCTGCGGGCTGAGTTGGATGGCACCGGCGTCGGGGTGCACGTGGTCTGTCCTGGCGTGGTGGCAACCGAGTTCCACGAGGTACAGGGCATGGACCTCTCCGCAGTCCCGCGGATGTCCGCCGACGACGTCGTCGCTGCCGCGCAGGCGGGCATCGCGCTCGGCGAAGGCGTCATCGCCCCGGGCCTGGAGGACTACAGCCTCCTCGACGAGGTGTTCCGTGCCGACCTGGCCGCGTTCGGCGGCCAGAGCCCGAAGCTCGCTTCCCGCTACCAAGGCTGACCGCCCACGCGCCTGGCCGGGCGCCACGAGCCGTAGCGCCCCTTCGGCAACGGGGACACTCTCGCCTCAGAATCCGCCGCCTTCCAGGGATGGCGCTACTTCAGCCAGGCAGATACCCAAGACGAACTTTCAACAGGCCTTGACAAGTGTTCGAACATATATTCGAATGGAGGCCATGAGATGGGACGCACAAGCACTTTCGCCACAACGTGGTCCGGCACCCGGAGACAACAGCAACAGCGGTCCGTCCGGAGCCGCCCCAGCAACGGACGCACTGCTGCCGCTGGCCGGGCTTGTGCGTTCCGTCTCAACCCCCGAATTCTCCGGAGTCACCTTCCATGAGGTCACCGCCAAATCGGTGCTCAACAAGGTGGCGTCCGGTTCCCAGATGCCTTTTGAATGGACGGTCAACCCCTACCGCGGATGCAGCCACGCCTGTGTCTACTGCTTTGCGCGCAAGAGCCACACCTATCTGGAGTTCGACGCCGGACACGATTTTGATTCCCAGGTGATAGTGAAGATCAACGCGGCGGAGGTCCTGCGCAGGGAACTGTCCAAACCGTCGTGGGGCCACCATCATGTGGCCCTCGGCACCAATACGGATCCCTACCAGCGGGCAGAAGGCCGCTACCAGCTGATGCCGGGGATCATCCGGGCCCTGGCCGATTCCGGTACGCCGTTCTCCATCCTCACCAAGGGAACCCTCCTGGGCCGCGACATTCCCCTCCTCAAGCACGCCTCCAGCCAAGTGCCCGTGGACCTGGGCATCTCGCTGGCCATGACCGACGAAGCCCTGGCCTCGGCGGTGGAACCGGGCACGCCTGCACCGCGCGCGAGGCTCAAACTCATCCGCCGGCTGCGCGAGGCCGGGCTGCGGTGCGGCGTCATGGCCATGCCTATCCTGCCGTGGCTGACGGACAGCGATGACGCTCTGGAGTCGCTCTTTGCGGCCCTGTCCGACGCCGGTGCCACTGGCGTGACGGCCGGGGCGTTGTACCTGAAGCCGGGCACGCGGGAATGGTTCATGCAATGGCTGGCGGCGCATCACCCCGGCCTGGTCGGCAAGTACCGGCATCTCTACGGTCAAGGCTCGTACGCTTCGAAGGAATACCGGACCTGGCTAAGCGGCCGTATCAACCACTTCAAGGCCCGTCACGGTTTCTCCGGGAGCAGCGGTTTCAGCCACAGGAACGCCACGGCGGGCAAGGAAACCTCGGCGTCCCTACCACCGGCTGGTCAGTCCACTCTTTTCTAGCAAATCGTTTCTAGCCAATCGTTTCTAGCAAATCAGCCCGGAGGCCACCCGCTCCAGCAGTGCACGGACAATCGGGAGGTCAGCAGGAATCCACGGCAAAGTGAACGCCTCGTCTCCATTGCCGAGCTGAACCCACCGGAGTTCGTCGTGGTCCTGGAGCGGACGCGGTTCGCCGTCAAGCAGTTCGGCGAACCATACCCTCATGACGGCCCGCTCGTTCAAGGGCCATCCGGCGGCTGCGCCCGGCTCAACCTCGGCCCCGAGTCGGACAGTGATCCCGAGTTCCTCGAGCAGTTCGCGGTGCAGCGCGTCTTCGAAGGACTCCCCCGCCTCCAGCTTGCCGCCCGGGAACTCCCACATTCCGGCGAATTGCGGCGGGGCGCTCCGTCTCGCAACGAGCAGCCTTTTCGGGTTTTCAAGGGAATCGACGACGGCGGCGCCCGCCACGCTTATCAGTCCAGTCACCGCAACAGTCTATGGGCCGTCAGATCGTCACCCCTGCCTATGGAAGTTGTCACATTCCGGGACATTCGCCGGAGACCCGCACTAAGCTTGAAAGTCGGCTTTATTCCCTACGAGTGGCATCCCGCTCGCCCCCAAGAAACAGGACGATGACCACTACCGCTGTCAGCAAGACCTCCCGAAAGACCGGAAGCCGCCACGTGTCGCTGGCGATCTTCGCCCTTGCCATGGGTGGATTCGCCATCGGGACCACGGAGTTCACCATGATGGGCTTGCTCAAGGAGATCGAGCAGGGACTCAACATCAGCACTCCCGAGGCCGGGAACCTGATTTCCGCCTACGCATTGGGGGTCGTAGTGGGTGCGCCGATCTTCGCGGCGCTGGGCGCCCGGCTCCCCCGCAAGCAACTTGCCTTGGGACTCATGCTGTTCCTCTCCATAGCGAACCTGACGTCCTTCATTGCACCGGACTACGGAACCATGTTGATCACGAGGTTTGCCTCGGGACTGCCGCATGGCGCCTTCTTCGGGATCGCCGCGGTCATTGCAGCGAGCCTGGTTGCTCCCACCAAGCGCGGTTGGGCGATTTCGATGGTCATGGGCGGACTGACCATCGCGAACGTCATCGGTGTTCCTGCGGCTACTTGGCTCGGCCAGACGTTCGGGTGGCGCCTGCTCTTCGTCGTGGTGGGCGTTATCGGCCTGGCCACCAGCGTGTTGTTGTGGAAGTTTGTCCCCTTTGAGCCTGCCCACCCCGAGGCAAGCATCCGGCGGGAACTTGGTGCCCTCAAGCGCATTCAGGTGTGGCTGGCGTTGCTGATCGGAATCATCGGTTTTGGCGGCTTCTTCGCCACCTACACGTATATCTCCCACACCATGACTTCGGTGGCAGGGATTCCGCAGGCGCTGATACCCGTGGTGGTTGCCCTCTACGGACTCGGCATGGTGGCAGGCAATATCCTGGGCGGCCGTATCGCCGACAAGTCGGTCATGGGAACCATCTACCGGGTCCTTCCGCTCATCGCCTTGGCGCTGGTGGCCTACGCCGTCGCGGCCCACTGGGCGTGGTCCGCATTCATCATGGTCTTCATCGTCGGCGGTATCGGCTCCATGCTTATCCCGCCGTTGCAGACGCGCCTCCTCGACGCTTCGCCGGACGCTCCGTCCTTGGCCTCTTCGCTCAACCACTCGGCCCTCAACATCGCTAACGCCCTTGGCGCGTTCCTCGGCGGCGTGGTCATCGCTTGGGGCTGGGGATACGTTGCCCCTGCCCTCGTCGGAGCTGTCCTGGCAATCCTGGGGCTCTGCGTCGCGGGCATCAGCGGCTGGCTGGAACGCAAGCGGCCACTGGCGGCATAATGCTGCCGACGGGCTTCCTCAGACCTGGACCCGCTCGACGTCGGGCTCCAGGTAGATGACCCTGGCGATCGGTACTGCAGTGCGGATCCTGAGTTCGGCGGCGTCGATCGCTTTGGCAATGGCCTGACCGGTATCTGCCGCGCCTACGCTGATCTTCGCAGCGACAAGCAACTCTTCCGGGCCCAGGTGCATGGTCTTGAGGTGGATGATGCGCGTGCCGTCGGACTCAATGGCTTCCGTGATGCGAGCGTTGTCCTCTTTGGTGGCTGATTCGCCCAGCAGCAAGGACTTGGTTTCCACCGCGAGCACCACGGCGATTCCCACAAGAAGCAACCCGATCATTCCTGTGCCCGCCGCGTCCCACAAGCCGTTGCCCGTGATGAGGGTCAGGCTCACCCCGAACAGCGCGAAAACGAGGCCCAGGAGAGCTCCGAAATCCTCCAGGAGAATCACGGGAAGTTCCGGTTGCTTGGCGTTGCGGATGAACTTGATCCAGCTTTGCTTTCCGCGCTGGGGATTGGATTCGTGAATGGCGGTGCGGAACGAGAAGGATTCCGCCACAATGGCGCCGAGCAGCACTGCCAGCGGCACCCACCAGAAATCGCCTTCGATGGCGTGCGGGTGCTGGAATTTCTCCCAGGACTCGTAGAGCGCGAAGAGGCCGCCAACACTGAACAGCACAATAGAGACGATGAAGGCGTAGATGTAGCGCTCACGGCCATAGCCAAAGGGGTGTTCGGGACTTGCGGCCCGCTGCGCCCGCTTCCCGCCAAGCAGCAGGAGCAACTGGTTCCCGGAGTCGGCGACGGAGTGGATTGCCTCTGCCAACATGGACGACGACATCGTCAGCACGAATGCGACGAATTTGAGCACAGCGATCGCCAGGTTGGCACTCAATGCCGCCACGATTGCCTTGGTACCGCCATTTGCAGCCACGAAAGCTCCACCTCTTCTTCGGTTCAGGGGATCTGAGTGAATCGGCACGAACGGACCGCGGGGTCGCGTCCTGCAAGCAATACCGTACCGGTTGAGAAATTGTCAGGAGTGCTGGGAGCGCGCGCTGGCGTAAAGGCATACTGTGGCGGCTGTGCCGAGGTTCAGGCTTTCCGCCGAACCGTAGACGGGCACTGCGACACGATGGTCAGCAAGCGCAAGCTCGGAGTCTGAAAGTCCTTGCGCCTCGTTACCGAACAGCCAGGCCGTCGGGGCTTCGAGGGCGTAGGCGGAAGTCGCTGCCGATGCACCTAGGCGGCGTGCCGCATTCTCGTCCTGAAGTTTGTCCAGGTTGAGGGTGCCGTAACCGTCCGCTGCGAGGATCCCGATGCCGCGCTCCTTGCAAAGGGCCACGAGCTCTTCAACGTCCGCACCCAGGACCACCGGCAGGTGGAAGAGCGAACCGGCCGTGGACCG
Organism: Arthrobacter gyeryongensis; assembly: GCF_039543785.1. Taxonomy (NCBI): domain Bacteria; kingdom Bacillati; phylum Actinomycetota; class Actinomycetes; order Micrococcales; family Micrococcaceae; genus Arthrobacter; species Arthrobacter gyeryongensis. The sequence goes on along the minus strand of NZ_BAABKK010000015.1, from coordinate 301,041 downwards.
CACGGCCTTCGGATTGTAAATATCCACGCTGGAGGCCGTCAAAACCACGGCATCCGCACCGGCAGCATCAGCGGCCCGAAGCACCGTCCCCGCATTGCCAGGATCGCGCACCTGGCACATGACAGCGATCAGCCGCGGACCGGCGTCGAGCACCGATTCAAGACTGACGTCCACAAAGCTGCAGACGGCCACAATCCCTTGGGGATTGACGGTGTCCGCCATGGCAGCCAGGACATCATCGTTCGCAAGCCGCAAGGCAACGCCGTCCGCGAGCTCGGCCAGTTCGGGAAGCCGGTCCAGGCAGCTTTCGCTCGCGAAGACTTCGTGTACGACGCCGGGCTCCCCTGCCGCGGTCCGCTCCCGGTGCAGGAGCAGCGCCTCGCGCACGGCCTGGGGGCCTTCGGCGAGGAACCGGCCACGCTTTAAACGCGCCGGGCGCCCTGCAAGCCTTGCGACATCCCTGACCCGATCGGCTCGGGGGTTGGACATCGGAAGTTCTTGCGGGCGCCCGGTTTCGTTCATATACAGAACTTTAGTGGCAGTTGCCACCGTCCCATGAACTGAGGCTACGTGCTACTCAGCAGCTTCAGCGGCAGGCTTCTTCGCAGCCTTGGCCTTGGGGGCCTTGGCAGCGGGCTCTTCCTCGGAAACGGAGGCCTTGACTGCCGGAGCAGCCTTGGTAGCCGCAGAAGTCTTGGCGGCAGCCTTCGGAGCGGCTTCGGCCTTGACGGCCGGAGCGGAGGTGTCGGCAGGCAGGGAATCCTTGGCAACCTTGACCAGCGCGGCGAAAGCGTTGGCGTCGGAAACGGCCAGCTCTGCCAGCATGCGGCGGTCAACCTCGACCTCAGCGGCCTTCAGGCCCTGGATCAGACGGTTGTAGGTCAGGCCGTTGGCGCGGGATGCAGCGTTGATGCGCTGGATCCAGAGGCGACGGAAGTCGCCCTTCTTCTTGCGGCGGTCGCCGTAGCTGTACACAAACGAGTGCAGCAGCTGCTCTTTTGCCTTGCGGTACAGGCGAGACCGCTGACCGCGGTAACCCTTGGCCCGTTCAAGGACAACCCGACGCTTCTTGTGGGCGTTTACCGCCCGCTTCACACGTGCCACGTGCGTACTCCTTCAAAATTCTTATCCCAAGCTGCTACTGCCGGAAACCCGGCCGGCCTGAGAAGGCTTTGGTGTAGTCGGCAGCTGCCGGATGGCAGCAACCAGAAAACTTGGAACTTAGATGCCGAGCATCCTCTTGATGACCTTGGCATCGCCCTTGAAGACGATCTTGTCGCCGGCAAGGCGACGGGTCAGGGTGGAGGACTTGTGCTCCAGGTAGTGGCGGCGGTTGGCCTGCTGACGCTTCAGCTTGCCGGTACCGGTCAGCTTGAAGCGCTTCTTAGCACCACTGTGGGTCTTCATCTTCGGCATGGGAACCGATCTCCTTACGTGTCCGCAGACTGGGTCTGCAGTTCTTTCGTGCAGCCACCCCATGAAGGGCGGCTACTGCTTTCGTGCCGGGCAGAGGGGATGCCCCTCCTGCGGCGTGACTAGTTGGTCTTGCGTGCCGCTGGCTTCGGAGCGGCCTTGGGGGCTGCCGGTCGAGCTGCAGGCTTTGGAACCGCGGGCTTCGCCATCGGTTTCGGTACTGGTGTAGCAGCAGGCTTGGGGGCAGCTGGTACAACAGGCTTCGGAGCTGCCTGCTCAGGAGCCTTTGCCGGTGCCGGAGCCTTCGCCGGCGCCGGTGCGGCAACCGGAGCGGCTTCCACCACAGGAGCCTTTTCGGCAACCGGAGCTGCTTCAACTACGGGAGCCTTTTCGGCAACTGGAGCTGCTTCCACCACGGGAGCTTCTTCGACCACCGGAGCTGCTTCAACCACGGGAGCCTCTTCGACAACCGTTTCCTCAGCGGCCGGAGTCTCTTCGACTTCAGCGGCCTCCGCCTCAACGGCTTCCGATACGGTCTCCTCGGCCTGGGTTTCCTCGGCCTGGGCCAAGAGTTCCGCCGGCAGCAAGTCCGCGAGTGACTGGGTCAGGGGAGCATCCTCGCCTGAAACGTCAATCCGGCCTGCGGCCTTGGCTTCATTCTGGGCCTTGGCTTCTGCACGCTGCGCCGCTCGGCGGGCCTCGGCCTTGGCCTCAGCCTTGTTTTTCAGCGGACCGATCACCATGACCATGTTGCGGCCATCGATGCGCGGGCTGGACTCAATCACGCCGACTTCGGCAACGTCCTCAGCGAAGCGCTGCAACAGGCGGATGCCCATTTCAGGGCGCTGCTGCTCACGTCCGCGGAACTGGATCATGGCTTTCACCTTGTCACCGGCACCCAGGAAGCGAAGCGCGTGGCCGCGCTTGGTCTCGTAGTCGTGGGTATCGATCTTCAGGCGGAAGCGGATTTCCTTGAGGACCGTGTTGGTCTGGTTCTTGCGGGCCTCACGGGCTTTGACAGCGGCTTCGTACTTGTACTTGCCGAAGTCCATCAGCTTGCACACCGGAGGCTTCGCCTGCGGTGCAACTTCAACGAGATCCAGGTCAGCCTCGGCAGCCAGACGCAGGGCGTCCTCAATACGGACGATTCCAACCTGTTCGCCGGCAGGGCCGACCAAACGCACCTCGGGGACGCGGATACGCTCATTGATTCTTGGCTCGCTAATGTCAAAGCTCCTGTTGTTGTGATGAGTATTCCACCGGCAAATAGAGAAGGCCCCCAATTGCTGGCGCAATCGAAGGCCTCGAAGATCGGAAACGGCCCCTCAAAGGAGGCGTTCGCACCATCCAAGGCTGACCTTGAACGGTGTCCGACCAGGTACCCGGCAACTTACATCCCCGAAGGGAAACGGCTGACGCGGGTGGGAGAGAACTCCGCTTGCAAACTGAAAATCAATTCTACAGAAATCGGCAACCAACCGCACATTAACGTTGGGTGGCCGAGCGCTGCGTGAGCCATGGAAAATGGCAACTTCCAGTCGGTCTGTGACAAGCTTACCAGCATGAGCACTTCAGACAGCAATTCCCTCGACCACGAGCCCGCCGGCACCGACGCCGGAGTAGGCCAGCAGATCCGCGACATTTCGGAAGTTCCGGCTGTTGAGGTCATCACCACCGGCGCCGTTCACCTCATGAGCGCCGCGGCCGTCAAGGTGGGCTTGGCCGACGACCCCCAAGCCGAGGAGCTCAAGGACCTGGACGAAGCGCGCAAACTGATCACCGCATTGGCCGGCCTGGTCACGGCCGCAGCTCCGGAAATCGGTTCGCAGCACGCGGGCCCCTTGCGCGATGGCCTCCGCTCCCTGCAACTTGCGTTCCGCGAAGCTTCCCTGATCCCGGACGAACCGGGCAAGGGCCCAGGCGAAAAGTTCACCGGCCCGGTCAACTGACACGGACTAACCCGTAGGACCGCGACGGCGGGCTGGCCTCTTTGGCCGGCCCGCCGTCGTCGTATTCTGGCGGCTTAGGCGCGACTCAGTTGGCGGGATCCCCGGCGCCAGCCTGGGTGATGGTCATGCTCCGGCGCCGACGAAGCTGGAGGAACAGCCCGGCAAGGCACAGCACCACTCCTGCCGTCCCGATGGCGACGAAGCCGGCCCACGGCCCCACGCCGTCGATGAAGAGCCCGGCGACCGGCGAACCGAAGGCCACGCCTGCTGTGAGGGCCGAGCCATACCAGCCCATTGCCTCGCCGCGCCGGTCCTCATCCACGATGTCGGCGACCTTTTCCGACGCCGCGGACAACACCGGCGCGCAGAGCAGACCGGGAAGCAGTGACAACAAAGCGAGGGTCCAGGTGTCCCCGGCGAAGCCCATCGGGATGGTCAGGGCCGCCATGCCCAGCAGGAGCAGGATGGGCGAGACGGGCCGGTGCATGGCGCCGTAGATGAGCCCGCCGACTACCGAAGAGGCGCACCAGAAGAAGAAAACAATTCCGATCTCGCTCTCGTGCCCGCCGCGCTGCAGCACCGCGACGATCCCGACGTCGGTGCCGCTCAGGACCATGCCGGATCCTGCGGCGACGGCAAACACGGCGGCGACTGCCGCAGTGAACCAGGTGAAGTTCCGGGCCATTTTTCCCCGCAGCCCGGAAGCTTGCGAGACCGTCGGTGCCATCTCTGAAGCGGCTTCCTGGAGATGGGCCGGCGCCGAGGCCACCACTGCGGCTTCGGCCGCATGGAGCTCATCGGCATCCCGGTCAGCCGTCTGGCCGGCATCCAGGACGCCCTCGCTGCGGGTGGGCGGGTTGAACCACAGCAGGAAGAGCCCGGCGGCCGAGGTGCACACGCCCACGATGGTCAGGCCGAGCACAGTGAACCCGCTCGTAGCCACCACTGCGCCCACTGCGGGGCCGATCATGAAGACCACTTCGGTGCCGATCGAGTCCAGGGCATAGGCCGAGCGCCGCTGCTCTCCATCAACCAGCACACCGAGCGACTGCCGGATGACGCTGAAGATCGGCAGCGTCAACAGGCCCCCCACGAAGACGAGCGGAAGGATCCATTCGTAGCTGACGTGCGGCACCACGGACCAAATCACCAGCTCAGACACCACCGAAGGAATAAGCGCCTTGCGCAAGCCGACAGTGTCCACGCGCCGCCCTCGCCACGGAGCGCCAATCGCGATGCCGATAGTGAACACCGCGGCGGCAGCACCGGCGGCGGCGTATCCCTTGCCCAGGGTCAGCACGATGTGCAGGGTGAGCAGAACTCCCGCTGCCGAGTGCGGTATGCGGGCCACCATGCCCACCAGCAGGAGACGCCGCACGGACGTGATGGACAGCATCTCCCGGTAGAGAGAGAAATTCACGAGCTACATCCCCTGTTCTGCCGAGGGCAGGACAAGGACGTTCCCCCTGTGCCTTCGGCTACTGTGCCGCCCGCTGCAGGCTGACTTCGATCGAGTCAACCCGCTCGGCGAACAATTCGTTCTGCGCCCAACGTCCGTTCAGCCCGGAGACGAGATCCTGCACCGCGGCGGCGTCCAGGCCGTCTTCGAGGTACAGCACCACGCGCAATTCAGGCCCGGGTCCCCCGCCGGCCATGGCCGATCCGTCGGCCGTGCGCGAAGCCATCCCCGATCCTGGCCGCATCTCCAGGCGCCGCACGGCCGGGTACATCCCTGCCAAGGAATTGAGAGCAGCCTCCAGTTCATCATCAAGGTACGACGGCGTCCAGTCGCGCTGCTGCGCCAATGACCACATGGCAGGCCTGCGCACCACGAAGGTGACATCCGAACCCGGATCCAAGACGAGCAGCTGGGCTCCCTCTGACACGGCAGACAACGCCGCCCGGGCCGCATAAACGGCGACGGGGCGGGCCTGCGGGTGCCACGATTCAAGGGCGGCAGCCGAGGTGAACACGGGCATGGCCGTGCGGCCGTCCGGCGCTTTCAATGTCACGAGCGCCATGTCGGCCTGCTTGTCGGCATGGAGACCGTCCACGCCCTCGGCTTCCTCGGCGAGCTGGGCCACCACCGGGACAAAGACCCTGGCCGTCGCCAACGAAGCCACCACACCGGCCTCGCTGCCGGTACCGGCGAGCAGGGCCGCGACGGCGGCGAGGTACCCGGCGTCGGCCGTTCCGTCGTCGTCGTCGAAATTATGGATCTTGGCGGCGTCTCCGCTCAGGTCGCGGCCCGCCCAGGGCTGGCCGGCAGAATCGCCTGATCCCCCGGCGCCCGCCAGGGCAGCAGCGATGTGCCCGGGCAACTGCCGGGGTGCCGGAGTCGAAGCCTTGTCAGCAGCCGGGGACTGTGGATCCTGCGACATCAGCGGCGGCCGGCGACGTCCAGGGCTTCCGGAAGCGTGAAGGCACCGGCGTACAGCGCCTTGCCGACGATCGCTCCTTCGACCCCGAGCGGCACAAGCTCCCGCAGGACGCGCAAGTCCTCGAGGCTGGAGATGCCGCCCGACGCAACGACAGGTTTGCCGGTCTTTTCCACCATCCGGCGCAACAGCTCGACGTTGGGACCCTGCAAGGTTCCGTCCTTCGTGACGTCGGTGACCACGTAGCGGGCGCAACCGGCCTCCTCAAGGCGGGCCAGCACCTCCCAGAGATCCCCGCCCTCCTTGGTCCAGCCCCGGCCCGCGAGCGTCGTGCCGCGGACATCGAGCCCGACGGCGATCTTGTCACCGAAGCGGTCGATGGCCCGACGGGTCCATTCGGGATTCTCCAACGCGGCCGTTCCGAGATTCACGCGGGCGACGCCGAGCTCGAGCGCGCGCTCGAGGGATTCGTCGTCGCGCAGTCCGCCGGACAGCTCAACCTTGACGTTCAGCTGCGAGACGACCTCGCTGATGAGGTCGGCATTGTTGCCGCGGCCGAAGGCGGCGTCGAGGTCCACCATGTGCACCCACTCGGCTCCGGCGTTCTGCCAGTTCAGTGCGGCTTCCAGCGGAGTGCCGTAGCTGGTCTCGGAGCCGGCTTCTCCCTGAAGGAGGCGGACTGCCTGCCCGTCCACGATGTCGACGGCGGGCAGGAGTTCCAGGACGGGCAGTTCAGAGGGGGTAGTCATTGATGTCCTCGGTGTCGTGGGGACGGGCGTCAGTTGCCCGGCAAGTTATTTGGCAGGCACTATTTGGCAGGCAAAGTGAAGAGGTAGGCAGCCAGCAGTGCCAGACCGGCGAGTACGTAGAACGAAATGGAGACCCAGGCGGGGCGTTTCTGCTGGTGGAAGGAGATTCCGCCGCCAACCAGCAGCCCGGCCGCGCCCATGAAGATAACGGACCACATCTTAGGTGGCGCCTCCGGCCTCGGTCGCTTGCGGCTGGGTTTTTGCTTGCGGGCGCAAGCCATCGACCCAGTTACGCAGGAGCCGGGCTCCGGCGTCGCCCGACTTCTCGGGGTGGAATTGCGTAGCGCACAACGGACCGTTTTCCACGGCGGCGATGAAGCGGGCACCGTGCTCGGACCAGGTCACCTTCGGCGGAGCCATGCGGGGCTGGACGACGTCGAATTCCCACTTCTGCACGCCGTACGAATGCACGAAATAGAAACGTTCGTGCTCGACGCCGGCGAACAACTTTGAGCCTTCCGGCACGTCTACGGTGTTCCAGCCCATGTGCGGGACAACGGGCGCCGGCAGGAGTTCCACCTTGCCGGGCCACTCGCCCATGCCTTCTGCCTCGGTTCCGTGCTCCACTCCGGCCTCAAACAAGACCTGGAGCCCGACGCAGATGCCCAGGACGGGCCGACCCCCGGCAACACGACGGCCGATCATCCGGATGGCGTCTACTGCCTTGAGTTCGCGCATCACCGTTTCGAAAGCGCCGACGCCGGGGACCAGGAGCCCGTCAGCATTCAGGACATCTTCGGGCTTGGCGCTCAACGTGACTGCCGCTCCGGCACGCTCAAGCGCCCGGACCGCAGAGCGGACATTGCCCGAGCCGTAGTCAAGGACCGTTACGGTCGGTTTTCCTTCAGGCGAGATAATGCGGCTGGCGGCCTTCGGATCCACGACAGCGCCATCCTTGAGGATGTGCCTACTCACAAGGCGCCCTTGGTGGACGGAATGCCTTCGACGCGGGGGTCGGACTCAACAGCGGAGCGGAGCGCACGGGCGAACGCCTTGAACTGGGCCTCCACGATGTGGTGCGGATCCCGGCCGGCCAGGACATTCATGTGAAGGCAGATGCCGGCGTGCAGGGTGATGGCCTCGAAGACGTGGCGGGTCAGCGAACCAGTGAAGTGTCCACCGATCAGGTGGTATTCCTGGCCGGCGGGCTCACCCCCGTGAACGAGGTAAGGGCGTCCGGAAACGTCGACGACGGCGTGGGCCAGCGCTTCATCCAAAGGGACCGTGGCCTCGCCGAAGCGCCGGATGCCCGCTTTGTTACCCAAGGCAGTGCGCAGGACCTCACCGAAAGTAATGGCGACATCCTCCACAGTGTGGTGGGCGTCGATGTGGGTGTCTCCGGTCGCCTTGACGGTCATGTCGATGAGCGAATGCTTGCAGAGCGCCGTCAGCATGTGGTCATAGAACGGCACCGAGGTACTGATATCCGAGACTCCAGTGCCGTCGAGGTTGATTTCAACCAGGACGGAGGACTCGCTCGTGGCGCGTTCCATGCGTGCTGTCCGGGCGGCCGCCGTGCTGGCGCCGTTTTCGCTCATTGATGATCCTTAGGAGGAAGGAGTGGTGGGACTTGTTCAAGTCTAGGCCGGTGCGGAGACCTGGCCGTCCAGCAAGGCTTCGAGCGCCTCGAGGAAGGCGGTGGTCTCGGGCTCCGTACCGGCTGTGACGCGGAGGTGGCCCGGTATGCCGACGTCGCGGATCAGGACCCCGCGCTCCAGGAGGCCTTGCCACAGGGCATGGGGGTTTTCGATTCCGCCGAAGAACACATAGTTCGAATCCGAGGCGGCCGGCTTGAAGCCCATGCGGCTCAACTCGCTGACAATGCGATCGCGTTGGACCTTGATGTCCTCGACGTCGGCCATGAGGGCTTCGCGGTGCCGGAGCGCGGCTAGCGCGGTTGCCTGGGTGATAGCGGAGAGGTGATACGGAAGACGGACCAAACGGATCGCATCGGCGACCTCGGGGGCAGCTGCCATGTAGCCGATGCGTGCTCCGGCGAGGGCGAAGGCCTTGCTCATGGTCCGGGAGACGATAAGGCGCTCCCGGCCAGGGAGGAGCGTCAACGCACTCGGAGTGTTGTCGTGGGCGAACTCGTGGTAGGCCTCGTCCACGATCACCACGGTCTGGCTCGCCTCGCCGGCCTCGTACACGGCTTCGACGACGTCCAGCCCGAGCCCCGTGCCGGTGGGGTTGTTCGGGGAGCAGAGGAACACAACATTCGGTTTGAGCTCGCGAACCTGCGCAGCGGCCGAGGCCGCATCGAGTCCGTAGTCTTCAGCGCGAACTCCCGCGATGTATCCCGTGTCGGTTCCGCTGGCCAGCAATGGGTACATCGAGTACGTGGGCGGGAAACCGAGCGCGGTCCGGCCCGGACCACCGAAGACCTGGAGGATCTGCTGCAGCACCTCATTGGAGCCGTTGGCTGCCCAGATGTTCTCGGCCGCGAGGTCATGGCCGAGGTATTCAGCAAGGGCCTCGCGTAGTTCGGTGAACTCGCGGTCCGGATAGCGGTTCAGTCCGACGGCGGCTGCCGCTACCGCTTCGGTGATGGCTGCCTGGACATCGGCCGGCACGCCATGCGTATTTTCGTTGACGTTGAGCAGAATCGGAACATCAAGCTGCGGCGCACCATACGGGCTCAGGCCGCGGAGGTTGGTCCGGAGGGGAAGTCGGTCAAGTCGCTCAAGCTGGTCACTCACCATGACAGTTTAAGGTGCCGCGGCCGATGCCCTGAAACTGTGACGGCCCGGCACCCTTCCAGACAAGCTGCCAGCCCGGTCAGCGTTGCTATTAAGTGGCCGGAATGAACAGTTGCTGGCCCGGCACGATGTGGCCGTCCTGAAGGTTGTTCAGCTGGATAATCTCGGCAACGACGTCGCGTGGATCCCGGGAAGGCGCGGCAATTCCCGCGATCCCCCACAAGGACTGGCCCACTTGTACCGTGACGCTCGTACTCGAGGTGGGCTGCAGCTCGGCGGCGGAATCAGCAGCCTTGGCCGGCGAATTCAGAAATCCCGCCAGGCTGAGCAGCACTGCGACCACGAGCATTGCCGGGACGCCGAAGAAGACCATGCGGCCCCGGCGGGTCAGGCGAAGCCGGCCCGGTGCCGTACTGCGGCCGGACCGGTGGGTGATGGTGATTGCGGACATGAGCTGAGCCCTTCTGAACAATGCCGCGTTCCGGAATCTCTGGTTGCGGCTGCCAATTCTTGCCTTCAGTCAGTGCTTGCAGGACGGCTATTCGTTGATCTGTTCGAACGATTCGAACGAACACTCGGATCCTGCATCACTTTTATAGAACACATATTCGAACCTTGCTATGACATTTTTAGCACCTATCAACGAACGATGTCGAGACTCGCTAGAACAAATGTTTGAAAAACGCCAGTGCCTGCCCTACGTTTGAGTGAAGGAAGAGCACTGAACCAGTGCAACAGGAGGGTCTGACATTTCAGGCCGACAGTCCCGGCAGGCGCCTCAGGCCGAACGGGCGGAACGGAAAGGGCGTTGGCGAACATGGCAGCGAAAGCCAATGGCAGCGGGCCGGCCTCAGCGCGGAGCCAGCAGCCGCAGAAGGCCCCCAAGAGCCTGACCGTCCGCCAGAAGAAAATCCTGGAGACCATCCAACGTTCGGTGAACGATCATGGCTATCCGCCGTCGATGCGCGAAATCGGGGACACCGTCGGCTTGGCGAGCCTGTCCAGCGTCACGCACCAGCTGTCACAGCTCGAGAAGCTCGGCTATCTTCGTCGCGATCCCAAGCGCCCGCGTGCAATGGAAGTCCTCATGCCGTTGACCCTCGACGGCGGCTCTGTCATACCCGGGGTTGAATCGCCGGCGAAACTCCGCAGCGCGGGCGGACTGGCCGTCACGGAACTCGCGAGTGCCAGTGACACGGCCATGGTCCCCCTCGTCGGACGCATTGCTGCCGGTGGACCCATCCTGGCGGACCAGACCGTTGAAGACGTACTGCCTCTGCCCCGCCAATTGGTAGGCCATGGCGAGCTCTTCATGCTGAGAGTCGCCGGTGATTCCATGATCGACGCCGCAATCTGCGATGGAGACTGGGTGGTGGTACGGCGTCAGAACGACGCACTCAACGGTGACATCGTGGCCGCACTCCTGGACGACGAAGCGACCGTCAAGACGTTCCGGCAACGGGACGGCCACACGTGGCTGCTCCCCCAGAACACGCAGTACGAACCCATCCTCGGCGACCACGCCACCATCATGGGCAAAGTCGTCTCGGTCCTGCGCTCCCTTTAGGACGCGCCCGCCCAGGACGGGTCCTTGAGCAAGCGCGCCTTAAGCCTTGGCTGACTCGGCGTAAAGCCGTTCGAGCGCACCCCGCACCACGGAACGGTCCGTGGTGGGCCAGAAGGGCGGCAACGCTGCCCTGAGGAAATTGCCGTAGCGCTCCGTCGAAAGCCGTGAATCCAGGACCGCCACGACGCCTTTGTCCCCCGTTGAGCGAATGAGGCGACCGGCGCCTTGGGCCAGCCGGATGGCGGCGTGCGTCGCCGAAACTGCCATGAAACCATTTCCCCCGGCCTGCGCCACGGCGCGTGACCGTGCGGTCATCAGGGGATCGTCCGGACGAGGGAACGGTATCCGGTCAATCACTACCAGCCGGCATGAACCGCCCGGAACGTCAACGCCCTGCCAAAGGGACATGGTGCCGAACAGGCACGTGTCTTCCTCCTCGGCAAATTGCCTGACCAACGCGGCCATGGTCGATTCGCCTTGGCACAGGATGTCCACGTCCAGCCGTGAGCGCATCGCCTCCGCGGCTTCCTCAGCCGCCCGTCGGGAAGAGAAGAGGCACAAGGCTCCGCCGTGCGAGGCCTTGATGAGCTCTTCAAGTTCGTCGAGGGCTTCGGGCGAGGTGCCGCGCCCCGGCTTGGGCAAGTGCTTGGCGACGTACAGCATGCCTTGCTTCGGGTAGTCGAAGGGCGAGCCTACATCCACGCCGGTCCAGCTGGGGGCGCCTTGGCCAGTCAGGCCCAGTCCTCCGGCTGTGGCCTCGAATGCAGAGCCGATAGCCAAGGTGGCGGAGGTCAACACCACGGTATGGCCCGCGAAGAGCCCTTCCCGGAGGCGTCCGGCAACGCTCAGTGGTGCGATATTGATGAGAGCAGGCGAATCCTCGTCGGGCGCTGTGTAGCCCTGTTGCGGATCAAAGGTACTGTTCCGGGAGAGCCACACGACTTCCCGGTTTTCCCGGGCTGAGAGCAGCCGTTCGCACAGCTCGAGGATCAACATCAGCCGGGAGCGCGCGAGCTGGCGTCCGCCGTCGACCGTATTGGACGAATCTCCCTTCGAGTCGGAAAGCGCTGCACGGCAGGCTTCCCGGAGCTGGTCCACGCAATCAAGTTGTTCGTCATTGAGCCCGTTGGGCAGGAGGCCCGAGGGCGCGCCGATGATCGCGAGTTCCAAGCGGTCCGCGGCGGCGTTCAGGGCGTCCACAGTGATGGCCGTGTGTTTGCGGGCACTCGAGGCAGCGGCATGGATCATCGCGACGGACAGCTGCCCGGACACAGCCCCGGTCACGCGGTCCTGGAGCTCGTGGGCCTCGTCCACCACGACAACGTCGTATTCGGGCAGCACGGCCAGGCCTTCGAAGGCGCTGACGGCGAGCATCGCGTGATTGGTGACCACGACGTCGGACTCCGCGGCACGGTGGCGGGCCAGCTCGCTGAAGCACTCTTCGGCCATGGGACACTTCTGCGCCCCGAGACACTCCATCGATGTGACGGATACTTGGCGCCAGGCCCGGTCCGTCACGCCCGGCATCAGTTCGTCCCGGTCCCCCGTCGTGGTCTTGCCGGCCCACTCGCGAAGCCGCAGGACTTCCTTGCCGAGCTGCGAGGCAGGCCCGCCGATGGCTGCGGCGAGATGCGGAACGCTCGTGTCCTCGCCGAGGGAGAACAACTGCCCCTCAGACGGCTCCTCGCTGGGGAACCCGCCCTCGAGCTTGTGCCGGCACACATAGTTGGCCCGGCCCTTGACCAGGGCGATGCTGACCGGGCGCTCCAGCTCAGGATTGATGCTTTCCAGGAGCCGGGGCAAATCCCGGCCTACGATCTGGGTCTGCAAGGCGAGGGTGGCCGTGGATACGAGCGTGGGCTTGTTGCTCTCCATCGCGTGCGCAATCAGCGGAATCAAGTACGCGAGAGACTTGCCCGTGCCCGTGCCAGCCTGGACCAGGAGGTGTTCGCCGGTCTCGATCGCCCGTGCCACCTGCCTGGCCATCTGGTGTTGGCCCGTGCGGTTCTGTCCGCCCATGCCGGCAACGGCTTTGTCGAGGAGTTCGAGGGCGGTCCGTTCCCCCACGGTTTCGCCGCGCTCCCCCGCCTCAGGATCAACCATTGTTGACGAACGACTCCAACTCGGCTGCCAGGTTCTCATGGACCATGGCCACCACGCGGGTGCCCTCCTCCTCATGCTCAAGGCTCAGGATTTCGGCATCGGTGTTGTGCAGCTTGTTGATGAGCTCACCCCGGTTGTACGGAATCAGAACCTCAAGGCGCACGCCAGGGCGCGGGATGGCTTCGCTGATGGCTCCAAGGAGTTCGGCAATGCCCTGTCCTGTGCGGGTGGACACGACGACGTGGCGGGGCTCTTTTTGCTTGAGCCGCTCCACGACAAACGGATCCGCGACGTCCGCCTTGTTCAGGACAATGATTTCCGGGATCTTCCGGGCATCCACTTCGCTGAATACCGTGCGGACAGCCGCGATCTGGCCTTCCGGATCGGGATGCGAAACGTCCACCACGTGGAGGATCAGATCGGCGTCGGCCACCTCTTCCAGCGTGGAGCGGAAAGCCTCCACGAGCTGGGTGGGCATCGAGCGCACGAAGCCGACGGTGTCCGAGAGGGTGTAGCCGATCCCGTCAGGCGTCTGGGCCTTCCGGACCGTGGGATCCAGGGTGGCGAACAACGCGTTCTCCACGAGGACACCGGCATCCGTCAGGCGGTTGAGCAGGGACGACTTTCCGGCGTTCGTGTAACCGGCGATGGCGACCGAAGGAACGGCATTACGACGGCGGTTGGCGCGCTTGGTCTCGCGCGATGGCTTCATCGCGGCTATTTCACGCCGTAGCTTGGCCATCCGCGTGCGGATTCGCCGGCGGTCCAGTTCGATCTTGGTTTCACCAGGACCACGGGAACCCATACCGGCGCCGGCACCACCCACCTGGCCACCGGCCTGGCGGGACATGGAATCGCCCCAACCACGCAGGCGCGGCAACAGGTATTCCAGCTGTGCAAGCTCAACCTGGGCCTTGCCCTCGCGGCTCTTGGCATGCTGCGCGAAGATGTCGAGGATCAAAGTGGTGCGGTCCACCACCTTGACCTTGACGATGTCCTCAAGGCCACGCCGCTGGGATGGAGCCAGTTCGGCGTCGACCACCACGGTGTCCGCGCCGGTGGACATCACAATGTCCTTGAGCTCGATGGCTTTGCCGGAGCCGAGGAACGTTCCGGGGTCCGGCTTCATGCGGCGCTGGACGATCCCGTCCAGGACTTCCGAGCCGGCCGTTTCGGCCAGGGCGGCAAGTTCCCTCAGGGAATTCTCGGCGTCGGCCAGGGTGCCTTCGGTCCAGAGGCCCGCCAGCACGACGCGCTCAAGGCGCAGCTGCCGGTATTCGACCTCGGTGACATCTTCAAGTTCCGTGGACAGACCCGCAGTACGGCCCAAGGCCCGGCGCTCGGCCAGATCCTCTTGATCGCCGTCGTAGATGCTGTGTTCTTCGTCCAGACGGGAAATCGCCTGGGCCTTGCCAAACACGCCCCGGGGTTCGTCGCGGTCCTGGACTATGGCAGGTGCGTCCTTGGAGAGAATCCGGTCGATGACAGCCTGGATTTCTTCAGGACTCATGTCCTGGGCGTCGGAATCGGGTCCGGTGTTCTTCTGCGTGGTCATGGTCTCCTTTAGGGGGTTCGGCATTTCCAGAATAGTGCCGATTCGTCTCTTGTGGCGCGGAATTCGCGCAGGGCTGATGCCTGGCAAGGCTCGGCCGATGGTCTGGGCTCTCCATCCGGAACGGTCTGCGCGGATTGCGTGCACAGATCCCAGGAGGGGAAGGGGACGATCTGCTGAGTGTCCAGTCGTCAAGAAGCAACGTCTGGAACGGACATGCCAAGGCGGAATGGCGCTGCAATGAAGCAGGCCTGCGTCGCGGGCGGTGCCGGCTACTCGGAGTCGGTTACTCGGAGATCAAGAACATGCGCATCAGACTATCAGACCCCGTCAAGCCCAGGTTGGACCGGTTTGTCGCGGTGCGCGGTTTCCCTTGCCCGCCGCTGGCCACTAATCTGGCAAGCTATGGAGTCTGCTCACTATTTCAGCGCACAGCCCGCGGGGCCGTTCACCCGCAAGCCCCTCACGGTGGAACTGGCCGGCGCGACCCGCCGGCTCCAGACATCGGGCGGCATCTTCAGCCCCGACGGGATCGACAAGGGAACAGCGATCCTGCTTTCCGAGGTTCCACCGCCGGCACCGCAGGGAAATCTGCTGGACATCGGCTGCGGCTGGGGTCCCATTGCGTTGACGATGGGGCTGATGGCGCCGCACGCGCGCGTCCACGCGGTTGATGTCAACGAGCGTTGCGTCACCCTGACCAACGAGAACGCCGCCCTGCTGGAGCTCGGGAATGTCACTGCGAGCCTGCCCGACGATGTCGACCCTGCCGTGATGTTCGACACCATCTGGTCAAACCCGCCCATCCGCATCGGCAAGGATGAACTCCACAATCTGCTGCTCAGGTGGCTGCCGCGTCTCGCTCCGGGTGGAAACGCCTGGCTTGTGGTGCAGAAAAACCTTGGAGCGGACTCGCTTCAGCGTTGGCTGGCCGATACCCTCGACGGTTCCTTCTCGATATCCCGGGAAAGTACGTCGAAATCCTTCCGCGTTCTGCGGATCAGGAAAGCGTCCCGCTAGCGACAATCACGGCGGGGCCGCTGAGCTCCACGTGTTCACGGCCGCTTTCTCCCGGGAAGAACCGCACGCCGACGACGCCGCCCGGCACCTTGACGCGCCATGTGTCGGGAGCGCCTTCCCCGGCCCAGTGGCGGATGGCGACGGCGGCCGCGCAGGCACCAGTGCCGCACGACTGGGTCTCGCCGACGCCGCGTTCGTGGACCCGCATGGTGATGTTGCCTATGCCGTCGTGAACGAGGGGCTCCGCGGGAACCACGAATTCGACGTTGGTGCCGTTGGTCGGCTTGGGATCAACGACGGGCGCCTTGAAGAGCTGCGTGGATTTGAGCTCGGACAGTTCAGCCAATGCCACTACAGTGTGCGGGTTGCCCATGCTGACAGAAAGGGCAGGCCGGGCGACTTCCAGCCCGTCGGCGCTGACGAGGGAGTCCATGGCCTTGCTGGTGGCATCCTTGGGGAAAATGAACTCCCAAGGACCCATGTCCACCGCAAAGCCCTCAGCGGTCCGGACAATCTTCTTGATGCCGCCACGCGTCCCGA
Source organism: Arthrobacter gyeryongensis (assembly GCF_039543785.1). Lineage (NCBI taxonomy): Bacteria > Bacillati > Actinomycetota > Actinomycetes > Micrococcales > Micrococcaceae > Arthrobacter > Arthrobacter gyeryongensis. The sequence goes on along the minus strand of NZ_BAABKK010000015.1, from coordinate 285,011 downwards.
TGGTCAGGGATTCACCGGCGTTGAGCGTGACAAGGCCCTGCTCGATCAGGAATTGGACGAAGACGCGGACGCCGTTGCCGCACATCTCGGACAGCGAACCGTCGCCGTTGCGGTAGTCCATGAACCACTCGGCATCGGAGTCTGCTTCGAGCAGCTGGAGGCCTTCGGACAGAAACCGTGAAGGGACCGCCCGGATGAGCCCGTCCCCGCCGATGCCCACGTGGCGGTCACAAAGCGCTGCGACCTGCTCCGGGGAAATCTGGTGCGCGTCTTCGGGGTCCGCGATGAGGACGAAGTCGTTGCCCGTACCGTGCCCCTTGGAGAAGGCCAGGCCGTGAAGACCGGATGCGGGTACGGCACCGCCGGCAGCGGCAGGCTGCGGGGCGGAAAATGCAAGGGTTTCATCCATGGCTCAAGGCTACCTGCACTAAGGGTTGCGCCTAAATCACCGACGCCGGGCTCGCGCAAATTTCTGCCGCTTTGGCCACCAAATCCGGATCCTGCCAGTCAAGCCAATGGATCCGGGGGTCCGCCCGGAACCAGGTGAGCTGGCGGCGGGCGAATTGCCGGGTGGCGACGATGGTTTCTTCAGCCGCGGTAGCCGCGTCGGACTGGCCGTCGAGGACCCGGAGGAACTGGGCATATCCGAGCGCCCGCGATGCTGTCTTGCCTTGCCGCAGTCCGGCGGCGTCCAGCCGCGCGACTTCTTCAAGAAGTCCCGCGTCGACCATCCTCAGGACGCGCTCGGCCAAACGCTCGCGCAGTACTCCGCGGTCGACGTCGAGCCCTATCTGCACGGCCGGCTGGAAGTACTCTCGCTTCGGCATGAACGAGCTGAACGGGCGCCCCGTGAGCTCGAAGACTTCCAGCGCGCGGATGACGCGGCGTGCGTCACCGAGCCTTCCGGCGGACACGGGGTCGACGCGCTGCAGACGTTCCTGGAGGCCTGGAAGACCGGATGTCTCGTGCTCCAGCTCCAGCCGTTGCCGTACGCCGGGGTCCGTGCCGGGAAATTCCAGGACATCCAACGCTGCCCGGACATAAAGGCCGGAGCCGCCCACCAGAATCGCCCTCTTGCCGCGGTGATGAATATCGCGAATGGCGGCTCGGGAGTCGGCCTGGAAAGCAGAGACGCTCGCTTCCTCGGTGACATCCATCGTGTCCAGGAGGTGGTGGGGCACTCCCCTGCGTTCAGGGACGCTGATCTTGGCTGTGCCGATATCCATTCCACGGTAGAACTGCATGGCATCGGCGTTGATGACCTCGCCGTCGATCGCGAGGGCGAGCTGGACGGCGAGATCGGACTTACCGGAACCGGTGGGTCCGACGACGGCGATCACGGGCGGATTCGGATCCGCTGATCCGGCCGATACTGCTGTCATGCCGGGCTAGCCGCGCCGCACGGGAAGCGACGGCATGCCAAGGGAGACGCCCTTCAGGCTGCCGGACCCGGCGCCCCCGGCGCCCGGTGCCGGAGCGCCACAGGAATCGGCCTGCGAACGGTCCCAAGCGTCGCCGGCACGAGAGCGCCTCAAGCTGTAGTCCGCCGTCGTCGCCGGATCGGAGACGAGGTGGAAGGCAGCAGCCCCGGTGATCGTCACGGTGACGAAGTCGCCGGGCCTCGGGGTCTCTGCGCCCTCGGGCACGGAGAAGTGGACCAGCCGCTGGTCCTGGGAGCGGCCGGACAAGCGATGCGTTTCTTCTGCCTTGCGTCCGGACTGGGCCGTGACCAGGAGTTCAACCCGGCGTCCGAGCTGTTTCGCGTTCTCCTCGGCCGCGATGCGGTCCTGGAGGGCGGTCAGCCGCTCATAGCGTTCCTGGACAACGGCCTTGGGGAGCTGTTCCGGAAGCTCCGCGGCGGGGGTGCCCGGGCGCTTGGAGTACTGGAAGGTGAAGGCTGAGGCGAAGCGCGACTTCTCGACGACGTCGAGCGTGTCTTGGAAGTCCTCTTCGGTCTCCCCGGGGAAGCCCACGATGATGTCGGTGGTGATCGCGGCGTGGGGAATCTTGTCACGGACCTTGTCCAGGATGCCCAGGAACTTGGTGGAGCGGTAGGAGCGGCGCATGTCCTTGAGGACCTTGTCCGAGCCGGACTGGAGTGGCATGTGCAACTGCGGCATGACGTTGGGGGTCTCGGCCATCGCGTCGATGACGTCGTCAGTGAAGGCAGCCGGGTGCGGGCTCGTGAAGCGGACACGTTCGAGGCCCTCGATGTCACCGCAGGCGCGGAGCAGTTTGGAGAAAGCCAGGCGGTCCCCGAATTCCACGCCGTAGGAGTTCACGTTCTGGCCGAGCAGGGTGACCTCGACGGCGCCGTCGTCCACCAAGGCCTGGATTTCGGCCAGGATCTCGCCGGGACGGCGGTCCTTTTCCTTGCCGCGGAGCGACGGGACGATGCAGAACGTGCAGGTGTTGTTGCACCCGACGGAGATGGAAACCCATCCCGAGTACACGGAGTCACGCTTGGTCGGCAAGGTGGACGGAAAGACGTCGAGCGATTCCAGGATTTCGAGCTGTGCCTCGTTGTTGTGGCGGGCCCTGTCCAGCAACGCCGGGAGCGCCCCCACATTGTGGGTGCCGAACACGGCATCCACCCACGGAGCCTTGCGCACGATGGTTTCGCGGTCCTTTTGCGCCAGGCATCCGCCCACGGCGATCTGCATGCCCGGATGGGCAGCCTTGACCTGCTTGAGCTCCCCGAGGTTGCCGTAAAGCTTGTTGTCGGCGTTCTCACGGACTGCGCAGGTATTGAAGACCACGACGTCGGCGACGCCGCCCTCGAAGGGTACGTATCCTGCATCCTCCAGGAGTCCTGCCATGCGCTCGGAGTCATGGACATTCATTTGGCAACCGAAGGTGCGGACCTGGTAGGTGCCCTTTGCACCCTGCTCGGACGCGGGCTCGCTGACAGGGCCCGGAGCGGGCTGCTGAATGGGGGCTGGTGCTGGTGCTGCGGAAGGGGAACTCACCAATCTAGGGTAGCCCCTCGGACTAGTACCAGTTGAAGCCCATCTCATGCTGCCAAGCGTTGCAGGGCGAACCGTAGCGGTCGCGGATATAGCCTAGGCCCCAATCGATCTGTGTCCGGTAGTTGCTGAGCCAATCGCTGCCTGCCGAATAGTACTTGTCCGGCGGCAGCGCCTGCGCAACTCCGTAGGCACCGCTGCTGGGATTGGTGGCATCTGTCATCCAGCTTGATTCCTGGGTCCACAGCTGGGACAGGCACTGCATTTGGTCCTGGCCCCAGCCGTAGGCGCCGAGCCGGGAGGACGCATATTGCCGTGCACCTGCGGGGTCGTTGACGACGTTTCCTCCGCCACCGCCTCCCCCGCCTACGAAGCCGCCGCTGTTGTTGCTACTGCTGGCGCCTCCGCCGCTGCTGATGGGGGGCTGGACGGCTTGCTGCTGCGCCGCCCGCTGGTTGGCTGCCGCCAGGGCGTCGGCTTCAGCCTGGCGCTGTGCCGCCTCCCTCTTGGCCTCCTGGGCAGCCTGATAAGCGGCAAGCGCCACCTGGCCGTCTTGGTATTTCTGCGCGACTGCAGCAGAAGTGGACGTCAAGGACGCGAGCTGGGCGACCATGGTCTTTCGCTGGCCGTCCGTGGCGGCAACACTGTCTTCGGCGGCGCGCCTCGCAGACTCCGCGGCCTGGGCCTTTGCCGCGGCGTCACTGTCCAACTGGGCCAAGACATCGCGGGCAGCTTGTTCCTGCGCCGTTGCCGCGGCGGATGCCTGGGAAGCGCTCAGCGCGTCATCGTGCAGCTTCGCCGTACGATCGAGGACCTTGTTCAGCAAGGCGAAATTTTGAATATTGTCCGGTGCGATGGCGGCATTCGCTAGGGACCACGGCCCAGGATCGAAGCCGCCCGACTCGTATGCCTTGACCACCAGGGAGGAAGTGGCCTTCTTCAGTGAATCCGCTTTTGCCTTCGCCTGTTGGGACGCCTCAGCCAGTTTCTGCGTGACTGCCTGCTGATGCTGCAGGGCGTCATGGGCCTTCGCGTATTCAGTTCCCGCCTTGATGGCTGCCGCCCCGAGCTCGCCGGACTTCTGTTGAAGGCTGGCCAATAACTGGTTGATGCGGTCCACTTCGGCGCTTGCGGCGGCTTCGTTCCCTTGGGCCTGCTGTACCTCTGCCCAACTGGGGTACCCCGACGGCGGGGCATCGTCGTCCGCGGAAGCCGGGCCTGCTTGGAGAAGCGACGCGACAAGCAAGGGCACAATGATTGCCGAAAGCCGTAACGACAACGGATTCATTGGATCTGACCTGCTTCCCGACTCGGAACACTAGTCCAGAACCCTAGCCGAAGACCGCCAAGAAGCCATCCCTCCCCGCCGCCCGGGACAATACTCACAGGCAGCTCTCAGTTACGCCGGCGACGCCGCCTAGCCGATGTCGCCTGCTTCACCACCACCGCGCACCCCTGCACCGTGGGACTCCGCGTCCCCCGACGATGCTTCGTCCAGGACCTCGCCGACAATCCGGAACGCCGCCGATGGTTGGTAGCCCTTACGGGCAAGCATCGACGCGAGCCGCCGGGTTTGCTTGTCCCGCTCGGTCCTGTCGGAGAGGTCTGTTCCGGCCCTCAAACGGCGGGCGACCAGGTCCCTGGCAGCGTTCCGCTCGTCGTCATCGCTCACTTGCGCGAGCGCTTTCTCGGCCGTTTCAGCGTCGATGCCTTTGTCTGCTAATTCGCGTCTCAAGGCACCCCGGGCGAGTTTCCTCGACTGCGCACGGCTGCGGACCCACATCTCCGCGAAGTCGGCGTCATCAATGAGCCGAACTTCCTCGAAGCGATCCAGAACGGCTTCAGCCACGTCTTCCGGCACATTCCGTTCAGCCAGTTTGCGCGCAAGCTGAAACCTGCTCTTGGGAGAATTGGTCAGTTGACGGAGCACAATGGCCCGTGCAACTGCTTCCGGATTGGCTTCAAGGTCTGCTGCCACGGACGAATCCGCAGACGGACCCCAGGACCGGGAGTGGCCCTCGCGCTTAGCCGTCAACGGCCTTCAGCTTCGGCGATTTCTCGGCTTCGGCAGGCTTGACTACTCCGACGCCAAGCTTTTCCTTGATGAGCCGCTCGAGGTCCGCTGCCAGCTCCGGGTTGTCGCGCAGGAAGCGGCGGGAGTTCTCCATGCCCTGCCCAAGCTGGTCACCGTCGTAGGTGAACCATGAACCGGACTTCTTGATGATGCCGTGCTCGACGCCCATATCGATGATGCCGCCCTCACGGGAAATGCCCTGGCCGTAGATGATGTCGAACTCCGCGATCTTGAAGGGCGGAGCCATCTTGTTTTTGACGATCTTGGCCTTGGTGCGGTTACCTACAGAATCCGCGCCTTCCTTCAGCGTCTGGATGCGTCGGACGTCGATGCGGATGGAAGCGTAGAACTTCAGGGCCTTACCACCGGTAGTGGTTTCCGGGGAACCGAAGAAAACGCCGATCTTCTCACGGAGCTGGTTGATGAAGATAGCAGTCGTCTTCGTCTGGCTCAGGCGGCCGGTGATCTTACGAAGGGCCTGGCTCATGAGACGGGCCTGGAGGCCGACGTGGGAATCGCCCATTTCGCCTTCGATTTCAGCGCGGGGAACCAAGGCGGCGACGGAGTCGATCACGATGACGTCCAAGGAGCCTGAGCCGATCAGCATGTCCATGATCTCGAGCGCCTGCTCACCCGTATCCGGCTGCGAAACCAGCAGGGCGTCTGTATCGACGCCCAGTTTTGCAGCATACTCGGGATCGAGGGCGTGCTCGGCGTCGATGAATGCCGCGATGCCGCCCTGGCGCTGGGCGTTGGCCACAGCGTGAAGTGCGACGGTGGTCTTACCCGAGGATTCCGGACCGTAGATTTCGACGACACGGCCACGAGGCAGCCCGCCAATACCAAGAGCGACATCCAAGGCGATGGAACCAGTGGGAATAACTTCGATGGGCGCCCGGACTTCGTCCCCAAGGCGCATGACCGAGCCCTTGCCGAATTGCTTGTCGATCTGGGCTAGCGCTGCCTCGAGCGCCTTCTCACGATCCTGATTTGCCGCCATGGTTCACACCTCTGATGCTTTCTCGCTGTGGACTGGCCTGAACGGCCGCTTTCCTGTCTCATCCGACGCTAGTACCTGCCGCTGACAATTTTGTGTGCGACTTCGCCTATGTGGACAACTACGGGTGTCGAAAGACACGGAAACCGCTCCGCCAGGATCAATTTTCCTCTGAATGGAGCATAGCCTCATCCGAACAGATATTCGAACAAATTTGCGGGCGTGTCCGCCAGGAACCGGAACTCAGAACGTTCCGGAGCCCTTGTCTGCGGGCTTGATGTCCCTGCCGAGCCGTCGCTCCGGAGGAACGTCCTGGACGTCGCACAGGGCAAGCCAAACGTCGCGGGGGCTGTAGCCCGCTGCCAAGGCATCGTCTGCCGTGCGGCCGCCGACGCCGGCCAATACAAGGGAGCTACTGAGGACCCGGGAGTAGCCAGCCCCGAATTCATCGTCCATCAGCCGCCAGAAGTCACTGATCCGCACCAATAGAGTCTCTCATGGGAGCGGACTCTAGAATGGTTGTCATGAGCAACACTCCCGACGACGCGCCAGAGATGGTGGAGGTTGGCGACAACGTCGACGCCGCCCTCCAGCAGGTTGAACACCAGCTGAGCATGTTCTGGCGACGCGCACGATCGCTGTCCCACCAGTTATCCCGCCAGGTCCATCCCGACATGGAGCCGGCTGCCTACGGACTGCTGACGATCATCCGGAAAGAGGGGCCAATCCGCCTAACGGAGCTCGCCTCGTGCATCGGCGTCGGGAAGCCGTCGGTGAGCCGCCAGATCGCGTTCCTGGAGAGCATCGGCATGGTCTACAAAGAGGCCGACCCCCAGGATGGCCGCGCACAGTCCATCCGGCTCACCCCCAAGGGGGAAGAAAAGATGCACCAGGTCCAAGACGCACGCCGGCAGGTGTTCCGGGAGCGCCTGGGTGAGTGGCCTTTGGAAGAAATCCAGACGCTGGCGGACTACATTGAACGGCTCAACGCTGCCTACGGCGAAGGAATCGGCAAGGACTGACCGCGCCAAGCCCACAAGAGACCAAAGAAGGAGGGCCTCCATATGGAGGCCCTCCTTCTTGCTTCAAGCATGTGCCGATGTTTCGGCGCAGACGTTTCGGCGCAACGGGATCCCGCAGCGAGGGCTGAACCTCACGCCGCCAACTGCGTGCCGGCGCCCGGTCCGCCTAGCGGGCTCCGGAGAGCAGGCCTTGGGTGAAATCGTCGTTCAGTTCGGCGCTCAGCTCGCGGTCAAGATCGCGGCCATAGCGCTGCGCAAATTCCTGCGGGACGGTGTCCGGAACAGCGACGCCTTCGGCGACGGCAACCCGGTCACTGACTTCGCGGAGCATGCCGGACAACGGAACGTCCAGAGCCGAGCAGATCGAGGACAGCAGCTCTGAGGATGCTTCCTTCTGGCCGCGCTCAACTTCGCTCAGGTAACCAAGGGAAACGCGGGCGCTGTGTGAGACTTCGCGGAGCGTACGGCCCTGGCGCTGGCGGACGTCCCGCAGGACATCACCAATTTCGTGACGCAGAACAACCATTTTGCGCTCCTTCTGTTCGCTCGGTGCCTTCTCGGCCAAGCCCACATCCTTCCAGCGGACAACGCCGTTTACGGATACGGGCTGCTTAACCATCTGTATCGCCTTGCTCCCTCGTGAGTCCGGTTCACCTTGCCGGTGTACCGGTTGTTTTTTACATCCTAGGCGCCCCGGCCATTCCGGGGCGACACAATGTAACAACTATTGGGCCGCTGTTTTTGTTCCCGGCTACTTTACGTGCGGTAGGTCGGCATGGACAAGGCACTCCAGCAAGCGCTCCAGTGCAGCTGCTGTTGCCTGCGCACGGATACTTGGCCGATCTCCCGGAAAGGAGTAGGCATGCGCTGTGGCTCCGCCCTGCGTGGCCACGCCAATGAAGACCGTGCCAACCGGCTTCCCGTCGTGCGGCAAAGGCCCCGCAACCCCCGTAGTGGAGACCCCGACGTCGGCCCCGCATGCGTGCCTGGCACCGTCGGCCATGGCCGCAGCCACCTCTGCGTCGACGGATCCGACCGCGGAAAGCAGCTCTTCGGAGACCCCCAGGATTCCGGCCTTGACCGCGTTCTGATAGGCGACCACCCCGCCCTGGAGCATGCCTGACGCCCCTGGAGTATCAGCGAGGGTGGCGGCAACCATCCCGGCGGTCAGGGATTCCGCGGTAGCCACAGTGATGCCCCGCTCGATGGCGAGAGCGACGGCGGACGCGGCCACCTCATGAGCGGCGGGGCTCATGCGCGCTTGCCGGCCGCGCGAAGTTTTGCGGCTTCAATCACGTATTCGACGCCGGTCCACACCGTGATGACGAGGGCGACGGTCATGACCCAGAAGGCCACGCTGAGGAGCCACGGAGCGAAAGAATTCAGCGGCAGGATGTAAAGGAAGATGGCGACAGTCTGGACGACGGTCTTCAGCTTGCCGCCACGCGAGGCCGGCATCACTCCATAGCGGATGACGAAGAAGCGCAATGCCGTGATGCCCCATTCGCGCACGAGGATGAGGATGGTGATCCACCATGGCAGCTCTCCCAGCGCCGAGAGGAGAACAAGTGCCGAGCCGATCAGCAACTTGTCGGCAATCGGGTCCGCGATCTTGCCGAAGTTGGTGACGAGGTTGCGGCTTCGGGCGATGTCGCCGTCGAGCTTGTCCGTATAGATCGCCACGGCGAAGGCCACCACGGCGGCCCAGCGCCAGAGGCCGTGCTGGCTGTTGTCCTCCAGAAGGAACCAGACGAAGAACGGAACCAGGACAATTCGGAGCATCGTCAGGATGTTGGGCAGATTCCAGATATCGGAGCTGCTGGAACCGGCTTTGCTGCCGTCGGATGTAGTCACCCCTCTAGGCTACCGTCCGGTCAATGACCAGGCGTCTTCGCCGCCCTCGTCTTGGTCCTCGATACCATCTGCGCCGTCGTGGTATTCCGTGACCTGCTTGCGGCGCTCGAGATCGGTGGCCACGAGGTCCTCTGCGTAGCCGCCGACCGCGATGTTCGCGTTCGCGTTCTCGCTCAGGGCGGCCGTGTGCGCGTCGGGCGTGGCCGGAGCGTCCTGGCCCTTCATGGCCGCAAGCACGGGAGCGAGGTCGTCGGGCTTGACCAGGACATCGCGGGCCTTGGAACCCTCGGATGGACCCACGACGCCGCGCGACTCCAGCAGGTCCATGAGGCGGCCGGCCTTGGCAAAGCCGACACGGAGCTTGCGCTGCAACATCGACGTGGAGCCGAACTGGGTGGTGACCACAAGTTCGGTGGCCTGAAGCAGGACTTCAAGATCGTCTCCGATGTCGTCGTCGATCTGCTTCTTCTGCGCCTCGGGCGCGACGTCGTCACGGTAGACGGCCTTGAGTTGTCCCTTGACGTGTTCCACTACCCGGTGGATTTCGGACTCCGTAACCCAAGCGCCCTGCACGCGCATCGCCTTGGAGGCGCCCATGGGCAGGAAGAGCGCGTCACCCTGGCCAATGAGCTTTTCCGCGCCGGGTTGGTCCAGGACCACCCGGGAGTCGGTGACAGAGGACGTGGCGAACGCCATACGGGAGGGGACGTTCGCCTTGATCAGGCCGGTGACGACGTCGACGGAAGGACGCTGGGTGGCCAGGACCAAGTGGATGCCGGCAGCACGGGCGAGCTGGGTGATGCGGACAATCGAGTCTTCGACGTCGCGTGGGGCCACCATCATGAGGTCGGCGAGCTCGTCCACGATCACCAGCAAGTAAGGGTAGGGCTTGATGATGCGCTTGGAGTCAACCGGTGGAACGACCTTGCCAGCGCGGACAGCCTTGTTGAAGTCATCGATGTGCTTGAAGCCGTAGTTGGCGAGGTCGTCGTAGCGGGCGTCCATTTCGCGCACTACCCACTGAAGTGCCTCGGCAGCTTTCTTGGGGTTCGTGATGATGGGCGTGATGAGGTGCGGAACACCCTCGTACGCGGTCAGTTCGACGCGTTTGGGGTCCACCATGACCATGCGGACCTCGTCGGGCGTCGCGCGCATCAGGATCGATGTGATCATGGAGTTCACGAACGACGACTTACCGGCACCAGTAGCACCCGCCACGAGCAAGTGGGGCATCTTGGCGAGGTTCGCGACAACGTAGCCGCCCTCGACGTCCTTGCCGACGCCCATCACCATGGGGTGGTCGGTCCGCCTCGCGTTCTGGCTGCGCAGGACATCGCCGAGGGACACAGTTTCGCGGTCCGTGTTGGGGATCTCGATGCCGATGGCCGACTTGCCCGGGATGGGGCTGAGGATACGTACGTCACTCGATGCAACGGCGTAGGAAATGTTCTTGGACAGGGCCGTGACGCGCTCCACCTTGGTGCCGGAAGCAAGTTCGATCTCGTAACGGGTCACGGTTGGCCCCCGGCTGAAGCCGGTGACAGTGGCGTCCACGTTGAACTGTTGCAAGGTGTCCGTCAGGGCGGCCACGACGGCGTCGTTCGCTTCCGTGCGTTCCTTCGGGATGGAACCGGGCGTCAGGTTGTCCGAGGACGGCAGGGTGTAGGTGACGTCCCCGGCAAGCGAAAGTTGCTCGGTGCGCTGCGGGATCGGCGTCGGGGGTGGTGGCGGACTGACGGGCGCCGAAGGCACGATGACCGGGGGGACGACGGCGGTTGGCACGACCAGTGGGATCGCTTCGGTCGCGTTGTCCGCAACCGCCTTCGGGCTTCCAAGTCCCTGCGCGGCTTTGATCTTCTCGACGGCGATTTCGGCCTGCGTCGGCCTCCGAACCCCGGGCGGAACTGCCGGCCCGCCCTTTGCGGGAGGGGCGTCGTCGTCGACGATTGCGTGTTCGAAGGCCTCGTCGCCGACATAGCCCTCAAGCGTGGGGTCGTCGTCGTGATCCTTGCCGAAGAAGCGCTTCCGTCGCTTCTTCTTTGGTTCAACGGCCGCTTCGTTTTCGTAGAGGTAGCTGCGGTCGTGGGAATCGCCGCGCTGCGCGTCGGCATCCACCAAGTCAACGCCCATGAGGTGCTCGTAGGCGCCGCGTATACGCCGGGGTATGGCGCCGAACGGCGTGGCCGTGACAATCAGGAGGGAGACGAACGCCAAGGCGCCGTAGACGATGACAGGCACTGCGGGGTGGATGGCGGCAAGAGGCGAGGCTGCGAGGAAGCCGAGCATCCCGCCCGCGCGCCGGAGGCCTTCGAAGCCATCGGCGACAGTCGGCTGACCCCCGATGATGTGGGCCAGTCCTGTGCCGGCGAACGTCATGATCAGGAAGCCGATGCCCACGCGGTTGTTGCCACGGCTGTCCCACGGCTGCCGGAAGAGCCGGAAAGCGCAGACGAAAAGCATGAGCGGAAGAAGCAGGGATACCCAGCCGAAGGTTCCGTTGACGATGCTGTAGACAACGTCCGGGAACCAGCCTTTGAATCCCCACCAGGCGAAGGTTGCTATGAAGACACCGAGGGCCAGGTTGAAAAGCGCGGCGCCATCCCGGCGGTCCGCGGGATCAAGGTCACTGACGTCGTAACCGATCCGGCGGACGCCCGCGCCCACCACGTGCCCGATTCCCAGCCAGACGCCGGCAAGCGCGCGCAGGATCCACGGCTGTTGGGGTTCGACGACGGTGGCTTGCTTGCCGCGGGCCGTGCCTGTGCCGCTCCGGCCGGTCTTAGCCGGGGTCCGGCCGCTGCCTGAGCCGCCGGATTTGCTATTGGAGCTGCCTCTAGGCGCGGAGGTAGTACGAGTCGCCATATTGGCCACGCTACCCCAACCCGTCCGGAAACCCGCGGATTTCAGGGGCACGGAGGAACCATGTTGCCCCTCCTGGACATTCTGCGGACCCGGTATTGAGGCGAGCCCGGCCTGAAACACGAACGGCCCGGTTCGCTTGAACCGGGCCGTTCGGAGCCTGACACCGATGCCTGTGCCGGCGCCGCCTGCAGGCCTATGCCTCCGGGATTAAGCTTCCAAGACCAACGGGATGATCATGGGGCGCCGGCGAAGCTTGCGGTTGACCCACGTGCCGATCACACGACGCACCACTTGCTGGAGCTGGTGGGTGGTGTGTTCCGCGTGGTGGAGCACTGCGTCTTCGAGGGCTGCGTTGATCTTGGGGATAATCTCGTCAAAGACGGAATCGTCCTCGGCTACGCCGCGGGCGTGGATTTCCGGGCCCGAGACGATCTTGCCGGTGGTCCGGTTGATAACGGTGATAACGGAGATGAAGCCCTCGTCGCCGAGGATCCTGCGGTCCTTGAGGTCGGCGTCGGTGATTTCACCCACGCTGGAGCCGTCCACATAAACGAAGCCCACTTCCACCTGGCCCACCACATTGGCTTTGTGGTCCCTGACGTCAATGACCGTGCCGTTGTCGCTGAGGATAACTCGGTCCGATGGGACGCCGGAGTCCTCCGCCAGGTTGCCATTGGCGATGAGGTGCCGCATTTCGCCGTGCACGGGCATCGCGTTGAGGGGCTTGAGGATGTTGTAGCAGTAGAGCAGTTCGCCCGCAGCGGCGTGGCCGGAGACGTGCACTTTGGCGTTGCCCTTGTGCACGACGTCGGCGCCAAGCTTGAGCAGCCCATTGATGATCCGGTAGACAGCATTCTCGTTGCCCGGGATGAGGCTCGAGGCCAGAATGACGGTATCGCCCTGACCGACCACCACGCGGTGGTCACCGTTGGCCATCCGGGACAAGGCCGCCATGGGTTCACCCTGTGAGCCCGTGGACATGAGGACCACCCGGTGGTCCGGAAGGTTGTCGATGTTCTTGATATCCACGAGGATTCCAGGCGGGACGTCAAGGTAGCCCAGTTTCGCGGCGATAGCCATGTTGCGCACCATGGAACGGCCCACGAAGGCGACATTGCGGCCATGCTTGGCGGCGGCGTCGAGCACTTGCTGGACCCGGTGCACGTGCGAGGAGAAGGACGCAACGATGATGCGCTTCTTGGCTTGGCCGAACAAGCGGTCCAAGGTGGGACCGATTTCCTTTTCCGCGGTGGTGAAGCCAGGGACGTCCGCGTTGGTGGAGTCGGCCATGAACAGGTCCACCCCTTCTTCGCCGAGTCGGGCGAAGTGGCGCAGGTCCGTGATGCGGCCGTCCAGCGGCAATTGGTCCATCTTGAAGTCGCCCGTATGCAGCACGTTGCCGCCGGCGGTGCGGATGAAGACGGCCAAGGCATCCGGAATGGAGTGGTTGACGGCAACGAATTCGCATTCGAAGGGGCCGAACTGCTCCGCCTGTCCTTCGGCGACCGTGAGCGTGTACGGCTTGATCCGGTGTTCCTGGAGCTTGGCCTCGACGAGGGCAAGCGTCAGCTGGGAGCCGACCAACGGCAGGTCCGGACGCAGGCGAAGAAGGTACGGCACAGCGCCGATGTGGTCTTCGTGGCCGTGCGTCAGGACGATGGCAACGACGTCGTCCAGCCTGTCCTCGATGTAGGAGAAATCGGGCAGGATCAGGTCAACACCCGGCTGGGTCTCTTCGGGGAAGAGCACGCCGCAGTCAACTACCAGCAGCTTGCCGTTGATTTCGAAAACGGCCATGTTGCGGCCGATCTCCCCCAGCCCGCCAAGGGGCACAATCCGGAGTGTTCCCTGCGGAAGTTTGGGCGGGGTGACAAGTCCGGGAAGGGCGGTTTGGGTCATAATGCGCTACTTTCCGGCGGAATCGTTCTAGACAGTGAAGTCCATTCCAGCTTCCGCCAAGTCCTCGCGGATGATTGCGATCTCGGCGGTGTCCGGCTCCACGAGGGGCAAACGGACAACCGAGTTGGGCAGGACTCCCTGCCATTTAAGAATTTGTTTGGCGGCAACGGCGCCTTGGACCCGGGTCATGGTTGCGCGGATCACGGGCTCGAGTTCGAAGTTGATCTTGCGTGCCGTGCCAAGGTCGTTCGCGTTGATGGCGTCGATGAGCTCACGGAAACGGCGGGTAACGACGTGGGTGGTGACGCCAATCAGGCCTACCGCACCCATGGCCATCCACTGGAGGGTCAGGCCGTCGTCCCCCGAGTAGAAGAGGAGGTCGGTTTCGGCCATGACGCGGGTGGCCGCGGCGAAGTCGGCTTTGGCATCCTTGACCGCAACGATGTTGGGGTGGGCGGCCAGGCTGATCATGGTCTCCGGCGTGATCTGGATGGAGGAGCGTCCGGGAATGTCATAGAGCATGACGGGGAGCTCGGTGGCGGACGCGATGGCCTCGAAGTGGGCGCGGACGCCGGCCTGGCTCGGCTTGTTGTAGTACGGAGTGACGATCAAGAGTCCGTCGACGCCGAGCTTCGCGGCTTCCTGGGAGAGGTGCACCGAGTGCGCAGTGTCGTTGGTTCCGGTTCCCGCGATGATGGCCGCGCGACCGCCTACGGCATCCTTGACGGCGCGGAACATGCCAAGGTTTTCCTCATCGGTGAGCGTGGATGTCTCCCCGGTTGTTCCGGTGACGACCAAGCCATCGCAGCCGTCGTCAACAAGCTTGACTGCCAGTTCCGCTGCCTGCTTGTAGTCAACTTCGCCGTCCTTGGTGAACGGGGTGACCATGGCGGTCAGAAGGGTACCGAGAGCAGGAACGTTCGCACGAGAGTCAGACATATGAAAAACGTTACCCTGTCAGCTCCGGGTTAGGAGAATGGGGCCCGCGTGATTGTCGTCAAATTCAACGAAATGGGAGCAAGGCCTCAGGCTGAAGCGTCGCTATGGCGCCCGGGCTTGGCCGGCGCCTCCGGCGAGCAATACAGCGCAACCGCTGACTCCCGCAAGCGGTCCGCCCACGCTCCCAGCCGCTGGGCGGCCCGCACATAGTCGAACAATTCAACGGGGGTCAACGATTCGAGGTCAGCCTCCTCGAGCCGCCTGGCGAGTTCGGCGCCCGGCTGCTGTTCGCCCAGAACGGTTCCCTCGCGCCTCCACTGCACATCCTCAGGCGGCTCGCCCGCCACAAGCTGCCGGAAGAGGAAATCGACGACGCCCGGGCTCATCGCCTTCATGGGCCCATCCAGGCCTTGGGGATAGCCGTTCGGCCGCTTCGAAGGATCGTTCATGCAGCCATGGTATTCGAACATATATTCGAATACAAGGTGTGTTTCCTTAGCGACAGCCGCTACCGCTCCGCTGCGGTGGGCTCAGTGCGGAAGAGGCGCACGGCGTCGCGCATGGATTCCCTTGCGCGCTTGCGGTCGCCCGCGGCATCGTAGGCGCAACTGAGCCGGAACCAGGAACGCCAGTCCTCGGGGGCGGCCTCGGCCTCCACGCGGTACTTCTCAAACTCGGCGTCCGCGGCGGCACGCACGATGCGGCCTCCCGGTGTGCGGGGCAAGTTGTCCACGGGCAGCCCGCCTTCGGCTTCGAGCACCTTCGCCATCTTCTCCGTGCGCGCACCGAACACAAGCTCGCGGATCAGCGCCCACGCTCCGATGATGGGAAGCACCAAGTAGGCAGCGCCGATTCCCTTGGCTACCAGGTTCGCGTCACTGAGCAGCAGTATCGAGCGCTCGAAGGTGACCACGAGGTAAAGAACCAACAACAAGGTGACGGCACCCACCCAGATCTTGGTGCGGTTCTGCTTGAATGCGTTCCAGAGCGAGCCCATGCGCCTACAGCCCCAGATCCAGATAGCCGTCCAGGCCGACCGTCAGCCCGGGGTGGGACGCCACATTGCGCAGACCCAGCAACACGCCGGGCATGAAGGACGCCCGGTCGAAGGAATCGTGGCGTATGGTCAGCTGCTCTCCCGGCCCGCCGAGGAGCACTTCCTGATGTGCCACGAGTCCCCGCAAGCGAACGCTATGGACTCGGACACCATCTACATCGCAACCACGGGCACCGTCAAGGGCGGTGTTCGTGGCATCCGGGCTAGCCGGGACGCCGGCTTCTTCGCGGGCGGCGGCAATGAGCTGGGCCGTGCGGACGGCTGTGCCCGAGGGAGCATCAACCTTGTTCGGGTGGTGCAGCTCGATGATTTCCACCGATTCGAAATACTTGGAAGCCTTGGCGGCGAAGGCCGAGGCAAGGACGGAGCCGAGGGCGAAGTTGGGGGCGATCAGGACGCCTGCCTCCGGGTTCGCCGCAAGCAAGTCCCGCAGCGTCGCGAGCCGCGCGGCGTCCCAGCCGGTGGTGCCGACAACAGCGTGCATGCCGTGTTCGACGGCGAAACGGACGTTCGCTTCGGTGCTGTCCGGAACGGTCAGGTCCACGACATACTTCGCGCCGGCGTCGAGCAGGGTATCAAGGGAATCGCCGCGGCCGAGCGCCGCGACGAGCTTCATGTCGGCGGCTGCCTCCACCGCTTTGACGGCTTCGATACCCATGCGGCCCTGGGCGCCGAGCACGGCGACAGCAAGTTGTTCGGTCATGCCCTTAACCCTACCGGGCTGCGCGCCGGGGATTTTCGCCGGTGGTTCACTCCTAGTCGCGGGATGAAGCGGCAGATCGCGGCCGTACTAGCTTTCGAAGGCCCAACACGATCAGCCCCAAAACCGAGCCAGCAACGACTGCGAGGATGAGCATGGCAACGATTGGAATCACCAGGGAATCGGCGCCGATCTCTTCCTGGGCCGCCTCGAGCCCCGGGATGCTGATTGCGATAACGAGCGCCGCCACCACCAGCGAGGGCACAAGGAACCAAAGCCACGATCGGGTCTTCTTGGACATGGGATCACTTTCCTTTCAATCGCAGGGCAGCGAGAAGAAGCACTCCGCAGGACCAAATCGCAAGAAGCAGGAGCGCTCCCCAGGGCCCGAGGTTGTCCCCTGGCTCGGGGGTGGTGCTGATCGCTTGCCCGACCAGTATCCCGACGGTGATATTCGCTACTGCCGTAGCGCCCTGCACCCCGCTCAATCCGGCGATGAGGAGCGTGATCGGCGCAAGCCAAAAAACGGTGATGATGACGATCGCAGCGACCGTGGCTGAGCGCACTGCGTACCCGAGGCCTGCGCCGAAGCATGAAGCGAGCACGACCGTAGCGATCGAACGCACTACCCCTCCGAGGGAGTCAAAAGAGAAGGGCGCAGGTGTCCCGCCCGACACGGCAGCGAACACGCCGACCATGAGCATGGCGAGCAACGCAAGCGCGGCCGCGACCCCGCTGTACCCGAGTGCGCTCGCCGCAAGGAGCCGTCCGCGGCGCGGGACGAGCAACATTCGAAAACCGATCGCTCCCGTCTGGTAATCGCGGCCAACGCCGATTGCCGCAGCCAGAGCTGCCACGAACGCGAAGATGTCGATCCCGGCCGTCGCGATACCTGTCAGATCCGGTGCCGACGAAGACACCTTTCGATAGATCGCTTGTCCAACGCCGAGCGCGAGCGGCACGGCTACTCCAAGCGACAGCACGGCTACAGACGTTCGGGTCCGGATGATCCGGGCCGTCTCTGCAAACACGAGGTCGGCCGGCCGTTGCGCGTCTTGCCGGCGAGCGATTCGGATGGGTGGGCGCGGCATCCTCAACGAGCCTCTCCTTCGATCTTCGTGTCCACGATCCGTCGATACACATCGTCAAGCGAGACGCTCTCGGTGCGTAGCTCATCCAAGACAAGCCCATGGGCAGCCGCAAGGGAGAACAGCTCACCCGCTGTAAGGTCCGCGACGACGACGGCGCGACCGTTCGCTTCGACGATGGTGGCGCCGTTTCCCTCTGCGAGCGCAATGAATGAGCTGACGTCCTCGCTGACGACGTGGACCCGCGCCCCGGCTCCTCGTGCAAGGTCGGCAAGGCTGCTTCGGAGTTTGAGCACGCCGTTGTTGATCAGCACGACGTCGTCAGCCACGAGCTCGAGCTCGGTGATGATGTGCGACGAAAGGAGAAGCGCCGCGCCCTCATCGCGAAGTTGGATGAGCAAGTGACGCAGCCACTGGATACCCGACGGGTCGAGACCGTTGAGCGGCTCGTCGAGGACGTAGTTGCCCGGGTTGCCCAAGATGGCTGCGGCGAGGGCGAGACGTTGTCTCATGCCCAGGGAAAGCTCGCGCACCTTCCGTCTGCGGGCGTCACTAAGGCCGACCATGTCCAGCACGCGTTCGGCCCGGGCCTTGTCCACGCCCTGAACACTTGCGCAGTACCGCACGAGCTCGATCGCGCGGAGGTCAGGGATCAACGCCCCGGCGTCGAGTACCGCCCCAACGCTCTGGCGTGGGTTCGGAAGCTCTCCATATGGGCGACCGTCGAACAACGCCCGTCCCGAATCGGGCTTCTCAAGGCCGAGAGCGGTTCGCATTGTGGTGGTCTTGCCAGCGCCGTTAGGCCCGATGAAGCCGACGATACGGCCGTCGCCAACGCTGAAGGTAACGTCATCAACCCGTGTCCGTCCACCGTATGACTTCGTGAGTCCGATCACTTCGATCATGATGCGTGCACCTGGACACGCGAGAGCGCCTCCATCAGCGTCGCGTGACCCGGGTCCGGAAGGAAGCCTCTGATCGTCCGTGGCACTGTGCCGCCGGCACGGAACGCGACCACACAAAATCGCCGGCCGGACGCGTTGCCGTAGACCGTCATCGAGGTGGGGCTTGTTGAGGGGAGTACCCACGTCCTGGTGCCAAGCACCCCAGACCTCAGTCGCCACAACCGGCCGTCAGTGGAGAAGTCGGCGCGCTTAACCGCCGCTTGCGCCACTGCGGTCGCGATCACGGCGGACGCTATGATCGTGACGACAAGCGGCGGTGAGACCAAAGCCGCAAGCGTGCCCGCCGCGACGCTGCCCGCAAGCAAGCCTGCGCACCACCCCAGGACCGGATTGATGCCGGCGACCTCATCGCCGCTGACGATCCGGAATTGCGGAAGGTACTGTTCGAGGAATCCGTCGATGTCTGAGTGGCGTGCAATCGGGATCACAACTGTACGGCTCGCGCTGCCGGCCCCCTGCGCACGCACGATTACGCGCAGCGAGTACCGCCTGAACACGCGCATCACCACGTTTTGCCGCATTTCAAGTGCGTCGATTCGGTCGACGCGAATGGATTGGTCCATGGTCGATATCAGCCCGTGCGATACCCTCATCTTCACCGTGCCGTCGGAATCGGGTTCCACACGGACGAGCATCTTCGCATATTTCAGATAAGCCACTAAGGCTCCGTACGCGACACTCGCGGCGAGCAGCAAGGGCATCGCAGCCAGCACAAGGGCCGGATGCGCTTGCCACTGGTCTCCAACCCACTCGAACTGAGCAACACCGCTGTTCCCCGTGATCCGGGTGGTCAACGACCAAAGCACCGGAATGAGAAGCACGTACTTGCCGTAGGTGATGGAGATAAGCCAACAGTCCACGTTCCGAAGCGAGACCGTGCTCGCCACTCCTGAGGACGTTTCGATAACGCATCCCACAGGTGCCTCTTGCCGGGCGGACCCTGCGGCAGTATTGACGTCCTTGGCCCTCAGGGTCGGACGAACACCGTAAACGCGCGCGATCTCATCGACCTGGTCACGTGTGACCGCGTGGAGAAGCGGGCTGGCGCGCCCTCCCGCTGTACTCTGCACCCGCACTTCGAACAGCTTCCACAACCGGTCCAGGCCGCCCTGCGAGAGATGGACACCAGCGATATCGCTGCGAGCGATGGTCAAGGTCTCCCGCGAGAAGAGGCCTCGTCGATAGTGGAAGCCGTCCGAGCGGACATCCCACGTGGTCGCCACGTAATCGTAGAAGATCACATAGATGCGCGTGTAGACGAAGTATGCGAGGAGCACCCACAACGCCACGGCAATCCCGCCTTGGAACGTGGAGATCGCGACTGCGAGCCCGATGACGATGAGTACAGACTGCGGCAGCGCCTTCAGGAATCTGACAAGCATCAGCAGTGGTGAGTTGTGCATCATTCGGCCCCCCTATCGACGTTTTTCAACGCTCCACGCAACCGCTCAGCATCCCGGTCGTCGAGACAGGGAACCATGAATTCCCTGCCCAGTACGCCTACGTGCACACTTGCAAGTCGAAAGTTGCGCAGCACGGGACCGCGTCGAAGCCGGACGTAGAGAATCTGTGCCCTCGGCACAAAGGTCTCACGTTGAATCCACCGGCCTTGACCGATCGACAGGCCCATCGGCTCCACTCCATAACGGAAGGTAAGGGCTCGTCGAGGGTTGACCAGCAGGCACTCCGTGACCGTCGAGGCAACGGTCACTCCCACCAAGACAGTGAGGACGATTGCGAGCCAGCCTTCGTGAAAGACCAGGCGCAAGCCGAACAGCACCATGCAAGCAATCAGCCCAGTACAGACAGACGCGATGTTCCACACTGTCACCGCGCGGCGGCTCACCGCTGCCGAAAACATCGCGCCGGCGACATCTGTCTCCGCCACTCTTGCCATCCCCCTCGCTGTAGTCATCGCGCGAGTTGCTCGCGCACGGGTGGTGTGAAACGGGAAAGGGCGACTCACGTGTGGCTGAACGCGCCCTTTCCCACTGCTCACAGCCCGAGGATGTCTCGGATCCGCCGAACGATCCAATCGATCGTCCTGCCGGCGTTGAGCCAGTCCAGCACCGTGCGCCAGTTGGCCGTCACCCAGTTGACCGCCCGGGAACCCAAGTGCATGACTGCTCGGATGACAGCCAGAATGATGGCAGGCATCGACCCACCTCACCTTCCTCTCAGTGCGACATTGTTGTCGCCACTGACTACGATTCATCCCGACCTCCCGTCTCAAACACCGTCATCCGTATCGAGTTAGACATCGTTCGAATGCACCCGTTTCTCTCGCAATGCGACCCAACGTTCGCGGACCCGAATCCTCTGACCGCGAAATCTGTTGGACTACTGGACCGCTAGAGCCTCGGCAACGTCGCCGTCACGGTCCACCCCGTTTCATCACCGCCTGCCTTGAACGTTCCGCCCAGCAGCATCACTCGGTCGTTCATCCGCTTGAGCCCATACCCCGTCGCTTCAGCCGTCTCGTCCCGCCTGCCGCCGGACGGAGCATTCCAGACCTGCAATGTGATGCATTCGCGATCAGACGTCACCGCCAAACGAATCGACGGACTCTCGCGAGCGTGCCTCATCACGTTGGTGGCTGCCTCACGTGCGATGTGCACGAGAGTGGTCTCGATGCTGTTCGAAATTGACATCTCACTACCGGGGAAGGAGAGCTCTACCGAGGCTCCCATCGAGCCGAGTCCAAGACGTAAGGACTCCAACGTCGCTGCCAAGGACACTGCACCTGCCCCGGATTCTCCGACCGTCTCGTCCGTCCCCTGGACTAAACGCAGCATCCGTCGGATGTCTGTGAGGGCTTGTGTCGCGGCATCGGTGATCGCACGCCTTGATGTCTCGCGAGCCACGGGGTCGTCCACCAGTTCGAGGGCCCGGGCCTGCATCACAACGGTCGTGATGTCGTGGGCAATGATGTTGTGCAGCTCATCAGCGATTCGATCCCGCTCCATCTGTACGGCGGCCGCCGATTCTCTTTTGAGCCGATCAATGTCAGCAGCAAGCCGATGTTCCCTCACTCGACCTCCGCGGAACGCCCAACCGATCAGTCCCGAAGCAAGGCCAACGGCAACGCTGCCGATCCCGCCGCCTTGTGCAAGCCCTTGGCCAACCCCTGCCGCAGCCATCCCCCACCCCACTGTGATGACGCAGTATGAGACGCTCAGCCACCGACCGCACGTACTCGTGACCAAGCCGACCGAGACGGCGAGAGCCAGAGAGTAAGTCCCACCAGCACCAAGAAGTATTGCGACGAGGCCGCATGCCGCGAGCACTGTCGCCGCTATGGGAGGCCGCCACGCGAAAGCACCGATTGCGATGAGCGCGCCCACGTAAACCGTCGCGGTGGGCATCGGTGTCCGGGCAAGTAGCGCCAGCACACCATCCACCAGCAGCCCCACCGCGACGACGGCCGCCAATGCGAGACGAGCACCAGCCGGCAACGCTGTGTACGCCCAGAAGCCCCGCCAACCGGCAGACCCGTGGGGTTTGCGGGTAGCCTCTGCCGGAGCGCTTCGCTTCATCCCCCAATTATCCAGATGAAGCGCGCGGACGCTCAGGCACATAGGCTGATTGCCCTACCCGGCCGGTCGAAGATCGGCGGGCTCCAGGCGGAACGCCAGCCCGCTTACTACGCTCGCTCCGAACACGGTCGAATCCCTTCTGCCTGAAAGCACCAGCAAGCTAATCGTCGCAGCCGGCCGGCACAGGGTCTGCCGACGAAAGTCGACTCCTTGCGCAACTTTCGTCTGATCTGAGAGTCGACTCCCGCCGCCTAAACTGTAGGAATGGAAGGCGTGCGTGTTCTGATCGTCGATGACGAAGCCCTCGTGCGACACGCATTGCGCATCTTCCTCGAGTCAGCTCCGGCCACAGTTGTGGTGGGAGAAGCCGTTAATGGAACGGAAGCCGTCGAGCAGTACCGCATATTGCAACCGGACGTCGTGCTCATGGACATACAGATGCCGGTGATGAACGGCATCGAGGCGACAGAGATGATCACTGCCGAATACCCGGACGCCCGGGTGCTTGCAGTGACCACGTTCTCCTCCGAAAGCCACGTCATAGCCGCGCTCAGGGCCGGAGCCTCTGGCTATCTTGTGAAGGACACGCATCCGGACGAGATCGTCAGCGCCATCTTGGACGTGCACGCTGACAGGTCAGTGCTCTCGCCGCGCATAGCTCGTGGACTCATTGCAGCCGTCCGCGACACGGCCAACCCCAACGGTCATGTCGCGCTCTCCCGCGCCCAAGCGCTCACGGAACGCGAGCTATCGATTGTGGTGTTTCTCGCGCAGGGTATGTCAAACGCCGAGATAGCACAGGCTCTCCACCTCTCCGAGGCGACCATCAAGTCGAACCTCGGCCGCATCATGAGCAAATGGGACGTGCGCGACCGCGTCCAAGTACTCATCCATGCGGTGCGCACAAATCTCGTGACGTTGTAGCACTCGCGATGCCTGCGCCCGTGCTACTCCCCGGCCCCGACCCACTCGACCGTGCCGTCGCTGAAGAACTGTTCCTTCCAGATGGGCACTTGGGCCTTGATCCTGTCCACAAGCTCCGAGCACACAGCGAAGGCCTGTCCTCGGTGTGCGGCGGCAACGGCGCAGACGAGCGCAGGTTCGCCGATCTCCAGCATGCCGATCCGGTGTGCTGCCCAGATACGGACAGGCTGGGCTGCCTCCCCCGAGTGCTCCGCCACGAGCTTCGCGACAACATCGGCCATGACCTGGTGCGCAGTGGGGTGGGCGCTGTAGCTGAGCCTGTCGACGGGTTTGCCGCCGTCGTGGTTGCGGACCACGCCGCTGAAGCTCACTACCGCTCCCGCCGTGTCCGATTCAACCGCCGCTATGGCCTGGTCCACGGAAATCGGCTCCGCGCTGAGGATCGCGCTGATGACTTCGAAGTCGGTTTCAGTGGTCATGACTTCCCTCCAATTGATCGCAAAGGTGGGCGATGACGGGATCAAGGACGGCAAGGCCGTCCATTACGCCCTTCGGCGAACCCGGCAGGTTAACAATGAACGTCTTGCCGGCTGTACCTGCATGGCCCCGGCTCAACATCGCCATGGGGGTCTTGGCGGCACCGGCGCGCCGGATGCCTTCCATGAGCCCCGGTATTTCGCGGTCAAGCAAAGGCAAGGTGACTTCCGGAGTGCGGTCATCGGGGCTCAGCCCGGTGCCGCCGCTGGTAATCACGACGGCGGGTTCCAGGGTCAGCAGCGCACGGATGGCGGCACCGACAGGCTCACCATCCGGGACCACCATGACGGGGATGGTCTCGTAGCCGTGTTCGACCAACCAGTCCAGGATCACGGGGCCGCTCTTGTCCTCGTAGATTCCTGCCGCGGCACGGTTGGACGCGATGACAACGCCGGCCTTCCGCGGACCACGGGCAGGTTCGCAGGCGTTCATGCGCTCTCTCCTTCGCCGGCCGCACCGGACGAGGCAGGAAGGGCCCAGTCGCCGCTCTTTCCGCCGCTCTTGGCCAACACTTGGATACCGCTGATGACAGCGTGCTTATCCACGGCCTTGATCATGTCGTAGACGCTCAAGGCAGCAACCGAGGCCGCAGTCAAAGCTTCCATCTCCACGCCCGTGACGCCCCTGGTCTTCACCGTTGCCAGGACAACCACGGTGTCCGGGCCGAGTTCGAAGTCCACAGTGACCTTGGAAATCGGCAGCGGGTGGCACAGCGGGATGAGTTCGGGCGTCTTCTTGGCTGCCATGATGCCGGCAACGCGCGCCACCGCAAGGGCGTCGCCTTTCGGAAGGTCACCGGCGCCGAGCAGGGCGAGCACCTCGGACGTGCTGTGGACGGTGGCGGTGGCGGTGGCCTCCCGCGTGGTCACGGCCTTTTCGGAGACATCGACCATTTGGGCTGTTCCGTCTTGGCGCAAATGCGTGAGGCCGCCGCCATCTTGGCGCAAGTGGGTGAGGCCGCCGACGATGCTTGCGGGATCTGGAGTGTCATTCACAACATCCATACTTCCACTTCCGCCCCGGCGTCGAGTTCCGTGACTGCTGCAGGCACCTGGACCAACGCGTTCGAGTTGGCCAGCGCATGGATGAGATGCGAGCCGGGACCCCCTTCGAGCTTGACCGTTCCGCCGGGAAGAAGGGTGCCCCGGCGGACCTGGTGCTTACCGGCGGGCGAGGTCAACGACTCCGCAAGGCGCGCCTGCAGGCTCGGCCGCAATGCGGGGCTGCCCACGACGGCCGCGAGCGCCGGGCGAAGGAACATTTCGAAGGACACGAGGCAGCTCACGGGATTGCCCGGGAATCCCAGGAAGGGCAGGCCGTCGAACGTTCCAATCCCTTGGGGGCCGCCGGGTTGCATGGCCACCGACACGAATTCAACCGGCTGGTCCGTCATGGCCTGCCGGACCACTTCGTAGGCACCCTTGCTGACGCCTCCGGTACTGACGATGAGATCGACGGTACCGCCCAGGCTGCGAAGGAGCGCCAGCAGCTCGGTGGGATTGTCGCCGCTGATTCCCGTCCGCGTGACGTGGAGGCCGGACTGCAGCATGGCGGCTTCGAGCAGGGTTCCGTTGGAATCGTAGATCTTCCCTTCCGGCAGGGACATACCGGGTTCCACGACTTCATCGCCGGTGGTGACCAGGAGCACGCGCACAGGCGTGCGGACCTCGACGGCGGTCATCCCCAGGGCGGCGAGCAACCCCAATTGCCCGGGTCCGAGGGCCGTTCCCCCGCGCAAGGCAACGGTTCCCGCGGTGATGTCGCTCCCGGCGTCGCGGACGAACGTTCCGGGCTCAGTGGTGGGAAGGCGGACGGTTGACGGGACACCGGGGACGGGAAAGACATCAGGCACTGCCTGTTCGATGGGCACGACGGCGTCGGCACCCTCCGGCATCATGGCGCCGGTCATGATCGGGGCTGCGGTGCCAGGCATCAGCCGGACCGGTGCCGCGCCGGCCGGGACGGGATCCACGACCGTCAGCTCCGCACCGGCGTCGCTCCCTGCGTGAGGGGCGAGGTCCGCCGCGCGGACGGCAAAACCGTCCATCTGGGAGTTGGCGAAGGGCGGCAGGCTGAGCGGGGCCAAGACGTCGGCGGCAAGTACCCGGCCGAGCGCCCCCATCAACGGCAGCTCTTCGGTGCCGTCTATGTGTGCAAGGCCGGACAGCAGCTCCTGGACGGCTTGACGGTGGGCTGCGACGGATCGTGCCACGAGGGTTCCTCCCGGGTTGTTTCGCTCAGACCTACCCAGCCTAGTGTCAGTTTGCGGTGACATGGATGGTGTGGAACCCCGTGGCGCCGTCCGGTGCCACGGGGGTTTGGGCTTCGGGCTGCGGGGTACCCGTGGCATCGGTGGCACGGACCTGGACTTCATGGTTCCCGGAGCCCAACTCAAGGCCCAGCTGCCATTGGTACCACGTGTCCGACGAGATCCCCGGGGCGAGCTTGGCTTCGTGCCAATTGCCGCGGTCGACGCGCAGCTCCACACGGGAAACGCCGCGGTGTTGGGCCCAGGCGACACCGCCGAACTGGACCGTTCCGGCCTTGACCGAGCGGCCGTCGCGGGGCACGTCGATGCGGGACTGCGTCTTGATGGGACCGTGGTCGCTCCAACCGCGCGGGACCCAGTAGCCCTGGTCGTCGGCGAAACGGGTGACCTTCAGTTCGGTCAGCCATTTGGTGGCCGAAACATATCCATAGAGGCCCGGGACGACCATCCTGACGGGGAAGCCGTGCTCCAGCGGCAGGGGTTCGCCGTTCATTCCGACAGCGAGGATCGCGTCGCGATTGTCAGTGAGCGCTTCGAGGGGGGTTCCGGCGGTCCAGCCGTCCGTGCTGCGGGACAGCACCATGTCCGCCCCGGGCTTGGGTCCGGCCATGGCGAGGAGTTCGCGGACCGGCCAGCCCAGCCAGAGGGCGTTGCCGATCAGGTCTCCGCCGACTTCGTTGGATACGCAGGCGATGGTCACGTAGCGCTCGATCATCGGCTTGCTCAGCAGCGTGGCGAAGTCCAACTGGATTTCGCGTTCCACCAAACCGGTCACCTTGAGGGTCCAGTCCGGCGGATTCACGGCCGGCGGGATCAACGCAGTGTCGATCCGGTAGAAGTCGGGGTTCGGTGTGACGAGCGGCTGCAGGCCCGGCAAGGAGAGTGCCGCGCCGTCGGGAACCTTTTGCGGGGGCGTCACCGGGGCGGGCAGGGCAACCCCGCGGCGGAAATCGGATGCCACCGTTCCCGCCCTCCGCACCAAGGTGGTGATGATGCCTGCCGCCGCCGCGGCGATTGCGGTTCCACCCAGCAATTGCATGAAGCTTCGGCGGGCCAACGGCATGTCGGCTGCAACGGGCACGGGTCGCCAGGTTTCCAGCCTCTGGATCAGGAGCCGGAGGAACAGCATGGTGACGATGGTGGCCACGACGGGCGCGATTGCCGCAGTGGGCGCGGCTTGGGCACGGGTCAGCACGGCAGCCAGCCCCGCTGCTCCAGCGAGCAAGGCAAGGGCCAGCCCCGCTCCCTTTCGCCGATACTCCAGGAGGCCGGCGACCGCGGCGAGAACCAAGGTCACCAGGGCGATGCTGACGATCAAGGCAAGTTTGTCGGCGGTGCCGAAAAGGTTGACGGCCAGTTCCTTGGCCCAACCCGGCACGGCGTCGATGACCACACCGCCCAGCGCGGAGACCGGCGAGACGGACGGGCTCAGGAACCCGGCCAGCAACTCGCCGGCCGCCACCCCGAGTCCGATGGCCACCACGCCGCACGCCGCCGCCCACCGGACGGCCGTCCTGGTACTGGCTTTCTTCGAAGTGGTCCTGCTCATGATGTGCCTGCCTGTTTGGGGCTCTCTGACGGAACAGTGTCCGCATGAACTGTTTGCATCGGAAATACCTCGGCGTGGGCTGGGGTGGCCTGTGCACCCGAAGGAAGGCGGAGCGTGAAGCGGCAGCCCTCGCCGGTGTTCGCCACCGTGACCGTGCCGCCGTGCGCCTTCACGATGCCCGCCACCATGCTGAGCCCCACGCCTGCTCCGCTGTACCGCGGCGGACCCCCTTCGACGGGCTTTCCCGCTCCGCGGGAACGGTCCTTTTGCCAACCGGTCTCGAAAACGTGGGCGAGATCCTCGTCGTCGATGCCGCCGCAGCTGTCCACGACGTCGACGACGGCGTCGCTTCCGTCGCGTCCGACGCGAACCATGACCCCGCCGTCGGGCCGGCTGTAGATAATCGCGTTAAGCACCACGTTCCGGACGGCCCTTCCCAGGCTCGGGCCGTCCGCGACGGCCATGCACTCGCGGTCGCCGCCGCCGTCGAGCCGGATGCCGCGCTGGGCGGCGAGCGGTGCGAGATCGGCGATGGCGTCGCTCACGAGGTCGTAGAGGTCCAGGGATTCCGCGCTCAGCCGGAGCGTTCCGGCCTGGATTTTGGACAATTCAAGGAGGTCGTTGACCATGACGGCCATCTGGTCCGTCTGGGCGATGATCTTGCGGTAGTAGGCGGGCACGTCGGAGGCCATGCCGTCTTCCAGCGCTTCGGCCATGGCCCGCATGCTGGCCAAGGGCGTCCGGAGGTCGTGCGAGATCCAGGAAACCAGTTCGCGGCGGGCGGTTTCGACTGCGGCTTCCCGTCGCCGGGATTCCTCGAGTTTGATGCTGCTCGCTTCGAGTTCCTGGGCGAGCTGGGCAAGCTCGGAGTTCATTGCCGGTCCGGCCCGCCGCGATCCTGATTGTGGCAGGAAGGAGCCATCGAGGGCTTCTCCGCTGCCGAGGCGTCGCGTTGCCGCCACGAGCCGGATGGCGTTGCGGGACACCCCGGCCCCGAGGACAAGTGAAATCGCTATTGCCACGGCCGAGGCCACCCCGAGGATGTACCACATGACTTCGAGGTCCACGGCGGAAATGAACATCGCATTGAAGGCGCTCACCATCCCGGCCACGAGAACGGCAACCGTGGCAACCACCACGAGGCAGATCTGCACCAGGATCGACGCGCCGCGCAGGAAACGCAGCAAGGCAAGGGTCAAGGCGCCGATGAGGACAGCCCACAGCAGCATCCAGCCCAGGATCGTGAACATTTCAGCTGCCTGCATGTCCACCTTCCTTCGCGTCAAAGCGGTAGCCGACTCCCCAGACGGTCTTGAGCAGCACCGGGGTGGTGGGGTTGTCCTCGATCTTTTCGCGCAAGCGACGGACGTGGACTGTCACGGTGGACAAATCCCCGAAGTCCCAGCCCCACACTGCCTTGATGAGGTCCTCACGGCTGAACACTTGGTTGGGCCGACGGAGCAGGAAGGCCAGCAGATCGAACTCACGCACCGTAAGCATGAGGGGTTTGCCATCCTGGAGCACTGTGCGGGACGCCGGATCCAATTCGAAGCCGGCGAGTTCCACGGGAGGTTCCGGGCTGAATTCCCGGATGCTCCGGCGCAACACGGACTTCACGCGGAGGACAAGCTCGCGGGGTGAGAAGGGTTTGGTGACGTAATCGTCCGCTCCGGTTTCCAGGCCCAGGATCCGGTCGTCTTCCGTACCAAGAGCGGTGACCATGATGATGGGAACGCTCATGGCCAGGCGCAACCTGCGGCACACTTCCACGCCGTCGAGTCCTGGCAGCATCCGGTCCAGGATGACAAGGTCGGGCCGCCTGGCGGCCGCGAGGCTCAGTGCGGTGAAGCCGTCGCCCGCGAGATCGACCTGGAAGCCAGCCTGGACCAGGTAGTCCCGGACGACGTCGGCGATGGTCTGTTCGTCTTCGACCAGCAGAATGCGGCGATTGCCGACTTCGGCAGGGTGCGGGGCGGACTGCGTGTTCACACCTTCAGCATAGATTCGCATGGTGCCCGCGGTATGTGTTCCGGGCGCCGCCGGGCCAACCGTATGCATTCCGTAAGAAGTCACGCCATTCCTTGCCTTCCACGGGAGCAGACGACGAACGTGACCGGTGTGCGATATCACGCTCGGGCCCTGCCTGGCGTAGCCTGAACCCATGAGTGTTCAGCTAGGCATGCCGTTGCCCCCTACGGGCGACGGGACGGGAAGCAGCGTTTCTGCGCCCCCGCCGCGCCCTGCAGGAACTCCCCTGGGCCTGTTCGACCGTTACGGACGCCGGGCCACCGATATGCGTTTGTCCCTGACTGACAAATGCAACCTGCGCTGCACGTACTGCATGCCGGCCGAGGGCCTCGAATGGTTGTCCAAGCAGGCTGTCATGACCGCCGCCGAGATTGTCCGGCTGGTGCGGATCGGCGTCGAACAACTCGGGGTCCGCGAACTTCGCCTCACAGGAGGCGAGCCCTTGGTGCGTGCCGACCTGGTGGACATCATCTCGGCCCTCCGCAAGGCGCACCCCGAGCTGCCGATCTCCATGACCACCAACGGCGTCGGACTCGACAAAAAAGCGGCGGCGCTCAAGGACGCCGGACTCACACGCATCAACGTCTCGCTCGACTCCCTGCACGAAGAAACGTTCACGAAGCTCACGAGGCGACCCTTCCTGGACAGGGTATTGGCCGGCGTCGATGCCGCCTGGGCTGCAGGGCTGGGTCCGGTCAAGATCAATGCCGTCCTCATGCGCGGAATCAACGACGCCGAGTCCCCCGACCTCCTGGCCTGGGCCGTGGACCGCGGCTATGAGCTGCGCTTCATTGAGCAAATGCCCCTGGACGCCGATCACGGTTGGACACGGCGGGACATGATCACGGCGGCAGAGATCCGCGAACTGCTTTCACGCGACTTCGCGCTGACCCCGGACCCGCGCGAACGGGACGGGGCACCGGCTGAACGATTCGAAGTACGACGGCGGGACCCGGCATCTGCGGACGCCACGGGTCCGCTTCTGGGCACCGTCGGCATCATCGCCTCCGTCACCGAGCCGTTCTGTTCCGATTGCCGGCGCACACGGATCACCGCCGAAGGCAAGATCATGAGCTGCTTGTTCTCCCGCGAGGAATTCGACCTGTTGGGACTACTTCGCTCCGGAGCGGACGACGAGGAACTCGCCCAACGCTGGCAGGACGCCATGTGGATCAAACCCAAGGCGCACGGCATGGACCACACGGGCCTCGGCGCACCCGACTTCGTCCAGCCGGACCGCAGCATGAGCGCGATCGGAGGCTGAGGCTTTGCTCGTACGATACTTCGCTGCCGCGCGCGCCGCGGCGGGCGTCGAAGAAGAACACCACGATCTTCCTGAAGGGACCGGCCTGGACGGGCTGATCGCGGCCGTGCTCGCCGTCGAACGTCCCGAACCACCGGCTGGAACACCGCCCCTGGCCCGGATCATTTCGCGCAGCAGCTTCCTGCGCAATGAGGTAGCGGTCCGCGACCGATCGGCGCCTCTCGGTGCGGACGACGTCGTCGACGTCCTCCCGCCGTTTGCCGGCGGCTGAGCCAGCCACGGCCGAGGGGTGGTTCCCCGGGTCCAAGGAGCCTACGCTGTGCCTATCCGCGAAACAGCAAAGGAACAGCCATGTACACCCTCCTGATCGAACACGCTGTGAACGACTTCGGCGCATGGAAGCGGTCGTTCGACTCGGATCCGGCGGATCGCGCCGGCTCCGGCGTTATCTCCTACCGGGTCTCCAGGCTTGTGGACGATTCGCAGCGGGTCCTGATTGAGCTTGATTTCGCCGAACGGGAGCAAGCTGAATCAATGCTGAACACCTTGCGGATAAAGGTGTGGAGTGGACCAGGAAGGCCGGCCTCGCTCGACGGGATGCCAGATGCGCGGATAGTCGAGTCGATGGAGGCCAGGGTCCTCTGAGTGATGTGCCTGCTGGACGTGAGCCTTAGACACGCCTGCAGACAGAGACCATGAACGGGCTGAACGTCGGGGCATCCCCGAGCCTCAGCTCCGCCATATGGGTCAGCACGCCGCCGTCCACCTTGAAAGTGTGCCGCGCCGTCCCGCGGGGGCTGCGCCGTTCCAGCCTCAGTGTGCCGTCTTCCCAGTGACCCCGGGCCGGAGCTTCCGGGGGCCTGCCCATGCTGTCCACGTAGTACCACAAGGTGTCCCCGTGGTCCGGGTCAACGGTGAAGACACCGTGCCCCTCGAAATGGGTGCCGTCGGGCTCAATGTGCCGGTAGCTCTGCACCAAGGCGTAACCCCCTGCCGCGCGCGAGAAGGTCACCTCGGCGTCGGCGGTCCGGGCAGGTCCCCAGGGCGACGCCGAGAGCTCGGTGCTCCCCCGCCAATGCCCCAGGAATGCCTCCAGCGCAGTATGTGCATGACTCTTCAATGGCTCGTTCATGGCGACTCCTGCGCAAGACGGTGGATACGTCACCATCATGTTCCCGATCGAGCAGGCGCGTCCAGCCTTCCCCACACCGGACATCGGTTCAGAGGCCGAACGTCTCGGTTTCCTCGAAGGGCCCGACGACGGTCACGGTGCGGGGGGCTTCGGCGAGCACCCGGGCGAGTTCCTGGACCTGGTCGGCTGTGACGGCCTTGATGCGGGCCAGCGTTTCATCGATGTCCTGGAATTCGCCGGAAACGAGTTCGGCGCGGCCAAGGCGGGACATCCGGGATCCGGTGTCTTCAAGGGCCAGGACGATTCCGCCGCACAATTGGCCCACGGCCTTGCGCAGTTCTTCGTCGGTGATTCCGTCGGCAGCGAGCTTGTCTAGTTCGGCGCCCAGGAGTTCCAGAACCTGCTTGACCTTCGACGGCGTGCAGCCGGCGTACATGCCGAAGTAGCCTGCGTCCGCGTAGGCGGAAGCAAAGGAATAGGTGGAATAAACGAGGCCTCGCTTTTCGCGGATCTCCTGGAAGAGACGCGAAGACATGCCACCGCCAAGGACCGCGTTCAGGACGCTCATCACGAAGCGCCGATCGTCTGTAGCCACGATCGAAGGGCAGCCCATGATGATGTTGGCCTGCTCCACGGGACGCTTGATCACATGCAGCCCTGCGGTGCCCGTGATATCCGCCCGCTCGGTGGAGCGGCGCTCGACGGGGGCAGCGGTGTCCTTCAGCTCCCACCCGGCCGTCCGCAAGGCATCGACCACGAGGCGGCAAACGACGTCGTGGTCCAGGCCGCCGGCTGCGGTGATGACGATTTCGTCCGGCCGGTAGTAGCGCTGGTAATGTGCCCACACGGAATCGCGGGACACGGCCTTGATGGCGGCAGGGGTGCCACCGATCGGGCGTCCCAGCGGATGCACGCCGAGTACCGCGGCCACGAAGTTTTCATGTGCGACGTCGGTGGGGTCATCGCTGTCCATGGCGATTTCCTCAAGGATCACGTCGCGTTCCTGTTCAAGTTCCGCAGGATCGAGCACGGCGCCAGTGATCATGTCGGCAATGACGTCGATGGCCATGGGGAGGTCCGTGTCCAGTACCCGGGCGAAGTAGCAGGTGCTTTCCTTTGCCGTGGCCGCATTCGATTCACCGCCGACCTCGTCGAAAGCGGACGCGATCTCAAGGGCGGTGCGCTTCCTGGTGCCTTTGAACAGGAGATGCTCCAGGAAGTGGGTGGAGCCGTGCTGGCCGTCTGCCTCGTCCCGGGAACCGACTCCCACCCAGAATCCGATGGTTGCCGAACGCTGCCCGGGCATGGCCTCGGTGAGCACCCGGACGCCTCCCGGAAGCACTGAGCGCCGGACAACGGAGCCGCCTTCGGCGCCATGGATCAATTCGCCGCCGGGCACGGTCTGCGCCAATGGGAGGGGTACGACAGTCATCAAGACCTTTCAGTTCTGCGGGAAATCACGGGTGCCAAATCTGGCTGCAATCGTACCAGCGGGCGCATCGCCCCCGGGACGGGAATTCATTGTTAAACCGGGCAGGACCGGTGGACATGTCCACCGGTCCTGCCGCGTGTTTGCCGGTTCAGGCTACTCGGCGGAAACTTCAGCCTCTTCGGCGGGAGCTTCTTCAGAGGCGGCGCCTTCTTCCTCGGCCACAACCGGGGAGAGGGAGAGCTTGCCGCGGTCGTCGATCTTGGTGATCTCGACCTGGATCTTCTGGCCCACGGAGACGACGTCGTCGACGTTGTCCACGCGCTTGCCGCTGGCCAGCTTGCGCAGCTCCGAGATGTGCAGCAGGCCGTCCTTGCCCGGGGTCAGGGAAACGAACGCACCGAAGGTGGTGGTCTTGACGACCGTGCCCAGGTAACGCTCACCGATTTCCGGGATCTGCGGGTTGGCGATGGCGTTGATCGCGGCGCGGGCTGCTTCTGCAGACGGACCGTTGGTAGCGCCGATGTAGACGGTGCCGTCGTCCTCGATGGAGATGTCGGCGCCGGTGTCTTCCTGGATCTGGTTGATCATCTTGCCCTTGGGGCCGATGACCTCACCGATCTTGTCAACGGGGATGTTGACGGCGATCACGCGCGGTGCGAACTCGGAGAGCTCGTCCGGAGTGTCGATGGCGGCGTTGATGACGTCCAGGATGTGCAGGCGGGCTTCGCGGGCCTGCTTCAGGGCTGCAGCCAGGACCGATGCCGGGATGCCGTCGAGCTTGGTGTCGAGCTGGATGGCGGTGACGAACTCGGAAGTACCGGCAACCTTGAAGTCCATGTCGCCGAAAGCGTCTTCGGCGCCGAGGATGTCGGTCAGGGCGGCGTAGCGGGTCTGGCCGTCAACCTGGTCGGAAACCAGGCCCATGGCGATACCGGCAACAGCGGCCTTCAGCGGCACACCTGCATTGAGCAGGGACAGCGTGGAGGCACAAACGGAACCCATCGACGTCGAACCGTTGGAGCTGAGGGCCTCGGACACCTGGCGGATGGCGTACGGGAATTCCTCGCGGGACGGCAGCACCGGCATGATGGCGCGCTCTGCAAGGGCGCCGTGGCCGATTTCGCGGCGCTTCGGGGAGCCGACGCGGCCGGTCTCGCCCGTGGAGTACGGCGGGAAGTTGTAGTTGTGCATGTAGCGCTTGCGCGTGACGGGAGACAGCGAGTCGATCTGCTGTTCCATCTTCAGCATGTTCAGCGTGGTGACACCCATGATCTGGGTTTCGCCACGTTCGAAGATGGCGGAACCGTGAACGCGGGGCAGGACCTCTACCTCGGCAGTCAGCTGGCGGATGTCCGTCAGGCCACGGCCATCGATGCGGATCTGGTCCTTGAGGATGCGCTGGCGCACAACCTGCTTGGTCAGGGAGCGGAAGGCTGCGGAGAGTTCCTTCTCGCGGCCCTCGAACTCGCCGGCGAGGGCACTGAGGACTTCGTCCTTGAGTTCGTCGGAGGCGTTGTCGCGGTCCTGCTTGTCGGCGATCTGGAAGACAGCGGCAAGCTTTTCGGCGGCGGAGGCTTCAACCGCGGCGTAAACGTCGTCCTGGTAGTCCAGGAAGATCGGGAACTCAACCGTCGGCTTGGCAGCGCGGGCAGCCAGGTCGGCCTGGGCTTCGCACAGCGCCTTGATGAAAGGCTTGGCAGCTTCGAGGCCCTCGGAAACAACTTCTTCGGTGGGTGCGGTGGCGCCCTGTTCCTTGATGAGGTTCCAGGAGTTGTCCGTGGCTTCGGCTTCAACCATCATGATGGCGACGTCGTCCCCGTCGGGACCCGACACAACACGTCCGGCGACAACCATGTTGAAGACGGCGTTTTCGAGCTGGGAGTGCTTCGGGAAAGCAACCCACTGCGAACCCTGTTCGTCGGCGACGAGGGCAACGCGGACGCCGCCGATCGGGCCGGAGAACGGGAGGCCGGAGAGCTGGGTGGACATCGACGAGGCGTTGATGGCAACGACGTCGTAGAGCTCGTCCGGGTTGATCGCCAGGACGGTGACGACGATCTGGACCTCGTTGCGCAGGCCCTTGACGAACGCGGGGCGCAGCGGGCGGTCCATGAGGCGGCAAGCGAGGATAGCCTCAGTGGACGGGCGGCCTTCACGGCGGAAGAACGAGCCCGGGATGCGGCCGGCGGCGTACATGCGCTCTTCGACGTCGACGGTCAGCGGGAAGAAGTCGAAGCCTTCACGCGGGGACTTGCCTGCGGTGGTTGCGGACAGCAGCGCGGTGTCTTGGTCGATGTAGACCATCGCGGCGCCGGCTGCCTGCTTGGCGAGGCGGCCGGTTTCGAAGCGGATAACACGCTTGCCGAAGCGGCCGTTGTCGATGATGGCTTCTGAGAACTGGATTTCGGGACCCTCCATTGAGAGTCACCTCCGTTTCTTGTTTAGCGGAAGTCCTCCCGCATCGACCCAGGCCAGCGTCTGTTCCTGGCCTGTACGACACCCGGTCATCGATCGAGACCCACGGGCTGCGCCTTCATCACAGAAGGCTGTTCCCGGGGATCACTACCGAGGACCGCGAATGCGCGATGCGGTTGAACTCCTGTTAAGTGTTGGATTTAGTTATGGAGAAAAGGCGGCCCGGTCCGCGGAGGATCGGGCCGCCCGAAGTCAAACTAGCGGCGCAGGCCGAGGCGCTCGATGAGCGCACGGTAGCGGGCAATGTCAGTCTTCTTGAGGTAGCCCAGCATGCGCTTGCGACGACCAACCATAGCCAGCAGACCGCGCTGGGTGTGGAAGTCGTGCTTGTGCTCCTTCATGTGCTCAGTCAGATCCTTGATCCGCTGAGTCAGGACTGCAATCTGGACCTCCGGCGAACCAGTGTCGCCCTTGGACGTTGCGTATGCCTCGATGATGGACTGCTTAACAGCGGCTTCAAGTGCCACGTGAACTCCTAGAGTTGTGCCGTGCGTCCCGATTCAGCGCCTCGCTGCCGGGTTGTGATGTGCCAATGACCGCACACAAAACAGGTCCAGCCGCCACGGACTGCAGCCGGATCCATCCCTCAGTTTACCGGCAGCCCGGCAATCTTGTCGAAAGCTGCCGTGTGACCCTCCTCAAAGAGGAGCGCCACTCACTGCCCGATCTCGGTCCGGACTGCGAAAAGCTCAGGGAAGAACGTCAAATCGAGCGCCTTCTTCAGGAAGGAAACGCCGCTTGAACCTCCGGTTCCCGTCTTCATGCCGATGGTCCGCTGCACCGTACGGAGGTGCCGGAAGCGCCACAATTGGAAGTTGTCTTCCAGGTCCACCAGTTCCTCGCAGGCTTCGTAAGCCGGCCAGTTGTCTGCGGCATTTTCGTAGATGTGCTTGAAAAGGGGCAAGAGCCCAGGGGTGAACTCGTGGGCCTGCGTCACGTCCCGGTCCAGGACGGAGCGTGGGACGGCGTAGCCGTGCCGGTCCAGGTAGGCCAGGAATTCGTCGTAGATGCTCGGAGCGTTCAAGAGCTCCTCCAGCATGGTTCTGGACTCCGGATCCGATTCGAACACCGGCAACATCTTCGCGTTCTTGTTGCCCAGGATGAACTCGACGGCGCGGTACTGGCTCGACTGGAACCCGGACGCATTGCCCAGGAAGCCGCGGAACTGGGAGTACTCGGTAGGGGTGAGCGTGGCGAGCACCGACCATTGCTCGGTGAGCGTCTTCTGGATGTGCTTGACCCGTGCGATGGCCTTGAGCGCGGAGCCGAGGTCGTCCTGGCGCAGCCAGGTGGCCGCACTCCGGAGCTCGTGCAGGACGAGCTTCAGCCAGAGCTCGGTGGTTTGGTGCTGGATGATGAACAGGAGTTCGTCATGGTGCTCCGGCTGGCTGACAGGTTGCTGGGCGCTGAGCAGCAAGGGCAGCTGCAGGTAGGAGCCGTAACTCATGCGTGAGCTGAAGTCCTTGACGATGCCTTCGTCGAGTGGCCGGGTGTTCTTCTCAACGCTCACGGCGCGGGGCTACTTGTCCAGCAGGAGATCGTGGGCCTGGGCGACGTCCAGGCGCATCTGCTCTACGAGGGCCTCGGGTCCGCGGTAGGCCACCATGCCCCGCAGCCTCGAAGTGAATTCCACCACGACGGTCTGGCCGTAGAGGTTGAAGTCCTCCACTTCCTCCTCCGGGCGGTCGATCACGTGGGCTTCCACCTGCCGGCTCACGCCGTCGAACGTGGGGTTGGAACCGACCGAAATCGCGGCGGGCCAACGGGTTCCGGATTCGTCCACGAGCCAGCCGGCATAGATTCCATCCGCGGGGACGTAGCCCGTGGCGCCGTGGTCCAGGTTCGCCGTGGGAAAGCCCAGGGCGCGTCCCCGCGCGGCGCCGTGGACCACTTCGCCGCGCATCCTGTGCGGGCGGCCGAGGACGGCAGCCGCGGTCTCGACGTCGCCCTCGGCGAGGGCCTCGCGCACCCAAGTGGAGGAACAGCGACGGTCCGTGCCGCCGTCGTCGTGTACGGGAAAGCCTTCCGCCCCGAATTCGTTGACCACGTGGACGCCGAATCCGAGTTTCTTGCCCAATTCCTGCATGGTGCCGACGTCGCCGGAATTTCCCACGCCGAAACGGAGATCGTGGCCCACAACAACGTGTGCCGCGTGAAGCCCGTCGAGCAGGACGTTGACGACGAATTCCTCGGGCGTCATGGCTGCAAGCGTGAGGTTGTACTTCATGACGAGGACGGCATCCACGCCCGTGTCGGCCAGGGCATCGAGCTTGTCCTGCAAGCCCATGAGGAGCTCCGGTGCGGAGCCGGGCCGGTGGACCAAGGCCGGGTGGGGATCGAACGTCACGACGACGGACCGCGCGCCGTGCTCCCCCGCGGTGCGCAGAAGCTGCGTCAGCACCTGCTGGTGTCCGCGATGGACGCCGTCAAAGTTGCCGATGGTAACGACGCTGGGACCGAAATCCTCGGGGACCTCGGTGGGATCGTTCCAGATGTGGACCATCAACCTCGCCTTTTACTGCTGGTATTCGCTATGCCCGGGCGCCTGGTCCGGCGCCGGAATTCTCTAAGGTTACCCGCTATCCCAAGGCTGGCATGCCCGGGTGGCGGAGCCCCGATTTCTAGTGCGGGAGCCGTGCCGGGCGCCGACGGTAGAGCCACAACAGGCCCAGGACCGGCAGGATCAACGGCACAAAGCCGTATCCGCGTCCGAACAAGGACCACACGGTGTCGTGCGGGAAAGCCACAGGATCGAAAAGGCTGATAGCGCCAACCACCACCACTCCGA
The DNA here is from genome assembly GCF_039543785.1 of Arthrobacter gyeryongensis. NCBI lineage: Bacteria > Bacillati > Actinomycetota > Actinomycetes > Micrococcales > Micrococcaceae > Arthrobacter > Arthrobacter gyeryongensis. The sequence goes on along the minus strand of NZ_BAABKK010000015.1, from coordinate 246,654 downwards.
CCATCTCAACAAGGACGGCCGCCAGGGATACCTTGAACCACGTGCGGCCCGGCTTCGCGAGGGAGACCGTGGCCACGATATACACCACAGCGGCGAAGGCCGAGAGGATGTGGGCCAAGGGAGCATCCGAGAACTTGGTCAGGATCTGGTAGCCGGCACGGGCCGTCGCCGAGATAGCAAAGACTGCGTAGACCGCAATCAATAGCCTCCCGGGCCCGGTATTGCGGGTGTCCTGGTTCTTCTTCCCGGTGGTTTCAACAGTCACTTCGTGTGCTTCTTCCAATGTCAGTACCAGATCTGGTTCATGCGGGCCGCCATGACCAATGCGGTGACGCCCACGGCGCCCATGACGAAATTGCTCCAACGGGTCCGTTCCAGGATGGACCAGTACACCGCGACGACGGGGAGGATGAGCGCCGTGATGATGTAGCCCCAGAATTCCCAGGGCTCCCCCGCGATCTTTTCACCCATCGCGACGCGGATGATCGATCCCACCAGGTAGACCAACAGGACGAGTTCGACGGCGGCAACGGACAGTATGGTGACGTCGTTGGGGGCCTTCTTCATGATGCCCGCCACGACGCAAATGATGGTGGACAGCAGGCCCACTACAAGGACAGCGTAAAAGTATCCGTCCATGGCTAGTGTGCCTGCTTTTCGTTGTCAGGCGCGAACACCAGGACGGGCTTGGCGAAACTCCCCGCATCGGCCAACAACGCCACGAGCTCCCCTGATGGCGAGAACGCAGCAGCTGGATTCTCGGCGGTGGCTGCGTCGGCCGTGCCGGCAGCGGGTCCCGCGGCGATCCTGCGGCCAAAGGAGATCTCGGTGGTTTCGGCGTCGCTCAACTCCCGGTTGGGCATGAGCGCGCGGGCGGCGGCGGACATGTCGAGGACTTCCAGTTCCTCGGCAAGCTGTTCGAGGGTGCGGGCCTGCTCCAGGGAGTACGGCCCCACTTGGGTGCGGCGCAGCACCGTGAGATGGCCGCCGACGCCGAGAGCCTCGCCAAGGTCGCGCGCCAGCGCGCGGATGTAGGTGCCCGAGGAGCACTCGACAGTCACATCGACGTCTACGACCCTGCCGTCGTCGACCCTCCGGATGGCGTGGATCTCAAAACGGTGGATGGTCACCGGCCGGGCGGCGAGCTTGACCTCTTGACCCGAACGGACGCGCGCGTAGGACCGTTCGCCGTTGACCTTGATGGCGCTGACGCTGCTGGGAACCTGCTGGATCTCGCCGCTGAGCTGCGCGACGCCGGCACGGATGGCTTCCTCGGTGACTTCGGCGGCGCTGCGGCTTTCGGTGATGTCGCCTTCGGCATCGTCCGTGATGGTTGATTCACCGAGCCGGATGGTGGCGGAGTACGTCTTGGAGGTGCCGACGATGTAGGTCAACAGTCTCGTGGCCTTGTTGATGCCAAGCACGAGGACCCCGGTGGCCATGGGATCCAGGGTCCCTGCATGGCCCACTTTCCGGGTACCGGCCAGTCGCCGCATCCGTCCAACCACATCGTGGCTGGTCCATCCTTGCGGCTTGTCAACGATTACCAGTCCAGAAAGCACGCCTCCCAGTATATCCGCGCCGAGGCATGCATCCTGCGGCCCGCTGCTTCCCTGAACGGTCCGGGAGCGCGGCTAAGATGGCTCCCATGCATGAGCTTGCCGCACACGTCCGCGAAGTGCCCGTCAACCAGATCCGCGAAATTACCGAGGCCGCCTGGAGCACCCCCGGGGCAATTGTCCTCAGCATCGGCGAGCCCGGCTTCGCGCTCCCCCGGCACATCCTGGACGCGGGGATCGCCTGCCTGGACAGGGACGAGACCAACTACACCCCCAATGCCGGGATCCCGGCGCTGCGGGAGGCCTTCGCCGACCGGTTCCGTGCCCACAACAAGGTGGATCTCGGGGCGGAGCGTGTGTACGTCGTCGACGGGGCCCAGCAGGGACTGCACTTCGCGATGAGCCTGCTCCTCTCCCCCGGCGACGAGATCCTGATTCCCAATCCGGGCTACCCCACTTTTGCCATGACAAGCCATTTGCTGCACGCCGTCCCGGTGCGGTACCCGCTCTATCCCGAGCACGAATTCCAACCCCGCATCGCGGACATCGAGGCACTGATCACTCCCCGTACCAAGGTGTTGGTCCTGAATTCGCCGTCCAATCCCCTGGGCGCGGTAATCTGCGAGGAAACAACACGCCAGCTCGTGGAATTGGCCGTCAAACACGATCTGTGGATCATTTCGGATGAATGCTACGAAGCCTTCACCTTCGACGTTCCGCACACGAGTCCCGCCCGCTTCGACAGCACCGTTCCCGGGGAGGCGCGCGTCTTCACGTCCCTGACTTTGTCCAAAACGTACGGGCTGACAGGGCTGCGGATCGGGGCGCTCATTTGCCCGCCGGGCCTGGAACCGAAGATGAACAACGTCATGGAAGCGATCGTTTCCTGCGTGGCTTCGCCTTCCCAGTACGCGGCAGTCGCGGCGCTGACCGGGCCGCAGGACTATGTGGACACCGCTCGGGAGCATTACCGTTCAAACCGCGACGCCGCCTCGGCAATGCTCGCGGAAAAGCGCATTCCCTTCTTGGGCGCGCAGGGGGCTTTCTATCTCTGGGCGGACGTCTCGCATGTAAGCGGCGGGGACGTGCGTGCTTGGGTGCGCACCTTCCTGGCGGACTCTGGAGTGGCCGTGGCGCCGGGCACCGCGTTCGGTTCCATCGGCGAGGGGTGGATCAGGATCGCGTTGTGCGGTGACCACCAGCAACTGCTCGACGGCGTCGGGCGGCTTCCGGCAAGGCCGTGAACCTCAGTATTTGGTCCGGTTCTTGTGCCCGCGCCACGCATCGAAGGGAGCCTCCGATGCGGCGACCTCCGCGTGTTGGACGGGCAGCAGTTCAGGCCTGTTGCCGTCGAAGTATTCGTAGAACACGGCATCGTCGAAGCCAGCGGCCGCGGCCCCGTGCCGATCAGCGGCAAAGTAGACCCGGCTTACCCTGCCCCATAGGGCAGCCGAGAGGCACAAAGGGCACGGTTCGCAGCTTGAATAGAGCACCGAGCCGCTGAGATCGAAGCTTCCCAGTTCCGACGCCGCCCGCCGGATGGCCACCACTTCTGCGTGCGCTGTGGGGTCGTTGTCGCGGGTGACCCGGTTGACGCCGTCATGGAGCCGTCCGTCCGGGGTGACCACGACGGCGCCGAAAGGGCCGCCGCCGTCGGCCACGTTCTGAACCGCTAGCCGCACGGCGTGTTCGAGGTAATCTTCGGGACTCTGAGCTGCATCGTGCGCCGACATGCTCCGATCTTAGCGACGGCCCATCAATTTGGCCCGGCTATTCCGCTTAAACAAGAAGGACCGGATCCGGCAGCCCTAAGAGCTGCGGAACCGGTCCCACCCGGGAAGCGCTGGACTACTTGCCGCCGTCTTCGTCGATGTCTTCATCGGCACGGAGGTCGATGTCTTCTTCATCAAAGTCGTCTTCGTCGATGTCCGCATCTTGCGGGGCATCGCTCTTGTACGGGTCAGCATCGCCTGCGTGCTTGGCTCCGGCGGCCAGCGCGGCCACCTCGGCGTCGCGCTGCTTGGCGGTGCGCAACAGCTCCTCAAGGTTCGAGGCGTTGACCGGAATGAGGTCGGCAACGAATTCCAAGGTGGGAGTCAGCCGCACGGTGATGTTACGGCCCACTTCCTGGCGCAAAACACCCTTGGCCTTCTCCAACGCCCGAACGGCATCAGAATGAGCGGCTTCGTCGCCGAAGACGGTGTAGTACACGGTGGCGTGCTGAAGATCGTTGGTGACGCGGGCATCGGTAATAGTGATGCCCTCGACCCGAGGATCCTTGATCCGCCGGCCCAGTGCCTCAGCAACAACAACCTTAATCCGCTGCGCCAACTTGGCAGCGCGTGCCGGATCAGCCATTTCTACTCCTAAATTTCGCGTACGACGGCGCGTTAGCAACTTGCGTACTTAAGTCTAAAAAATGCCACTCGCTAAAAAGGCCCGGAACGGACCGAGAGGTCCCCGCGGAGGCCCGTGGAGCCGATATGGGGGCCCGGAACGGACCGAGAGCTTCCCGCTGAGGTCCGTGGAGCCGATATGGGGGCCCGGGAGTGGCATCGGGCCTGCCGAAGCTGGGCGGCCGACGTCGTAAGACGTCAGCCGCCCAGCGTAGGGGCGGGGCCCCCATATCGGCGGAACGGGCCGGAGCCGCCCGAGAGCAGCACCGGCCTGCGACACCTTAGACGCGCGGCTTTTCGCGCATCTCGAAGGTCTCGATGATGTCACCTTCGTTGATGTCGTTGTACGAGCCAAGACCGATACCACACTCGAAGTCCGTGCGGACCTCGGTGGCGTCGTCCTTGAAGCGCTTGAGCGTCTCAACGGTGAGGTTGTCGCCGATGACCTTGCCATCGCGGCTGACGCGTGCCTTCGTGTTACGGCGGATGATGCCCGAGCGCACGATGGAACCGGCGATGTTTCCGAACTTGGAAGAACGGAAGACTTCGCGGACCTCGGCGGTACCGAGCTGGACTTCCTCGTACTCCGGCTTGAGCATGCCCTTGAGGGCCAGCTCGATGTCATCGATTGCCGAGTAGATGACGGAGTAGAAGCGCATGTCCACGCCTTCGCGATCGGCAAGGTCGGCCACGCGCTCGGCGGGCTTGACGTTGAAGCCGATGATGATGGCGTTGTCCACCGTGGCGAGGTTGACGTCGTTCTGCGTGATGGCACCCACACCGCGGTGGATGACGCGCAGTTGAACGTCTTCGTCGCCGACGTCGATCTTGAGCAGTGCGTCTTCGAGGGCTTCAACGGCACCGGAAACGTCACCCTTGAGGATGAGGTTGAGGGTGTCGATCTTGCCCGCGGCAACTGCCTGGTCGAAGTCTTCCAGGCTGATGCGCTTGCGACGCTTGGCCAGTGCCGCGTTGCGGTCGGCTGCTTCACGCTTTTCAGCGATCTGGCGGGCCGTACGCTCGTCGGATGTCACCAGGAAGGTGTCACCTGCACGCGGAACGTTGGACAGACCCAGGACCTGGACCGGACGGGACGGAAGCGCGACGTCGAGGGCGTTGCCGTCTTCGTCGAACATGGCACGGACGCGGCCGTGGGCCGTACCGGCCACGATCGTGTCGCCGACGGCCAGGGTACCGGACTGGACCAGGACGGTGGCCACGGAACCGCGGCCCTTGTCCAGGTTCGCTTCGATGGCAATGCCTCGAGCGTCCTTGTCCGGGTTGGCGCGCAGGTCCAAAGCGGCGTCTGCGGTCAGCAGGACGGCGTCGATCAGTTCGTCGATGTTGATGTTCTGGCGGGCAGAAACCTCAACGAACATGGTGTCGCCACCGTATTCTTCGGGAACCAGACCGTACTCGGTGAGCTGGCCCTTGACCTTGTCCGGGTTCGCACCTTCCTTGTCGATCTTGTTGACCGCGACGACGATCGGCACGTTGGCCGCTTGTGCGTGGTTGAGTGCTTCCACCGTCTGCGGCATGACGCCGTCGTCGGCTGCGACAACCAGGATGGCGATGTCGGTGACCTTGGCACCACGTGCACGCATGGCGGTGAACGCCTCGTGACCGGGGGTGTCAATGAAGGTGATGTCGCGCGGAGTGCCTTCGTGGATGTGGCTGATCTGGTAGGCACCGATGTGCTGCGTGATGCCGCCGTGTTCGCCGGCAACCACGTTGGTCTTCCGGATGGCGTCGAGCAGTCGGGTCTTACCGTGGTCAACGTGACCCATGACGGTGACAACCGGGGGACGCGGTTCGAGGACGTCGTCGCCTTCGGCTTCCAGTTCGGCATCGAGGTCGATATCGAAGGAGTCGAGGAGCTCGCGCTCTTCGTCTTCCGGCGAAACTACCTGGATCTTGTAGCCGAGTTCAACACCCAGCAGGCCGAAGGTGTCTTCGTCCAGGGACTGCGTAGCCGTTGCCATTTCACCGAGGTGGAACAGTACGGTCACCAGCGCGGCGGGGTTCGCCTCGATCTTGTCGGCGAAGTCCGTAATGGACGAGCCACGACGGAGCCGGACTACGGTGTTGCCGTCGCCGCGGGGTACGGATACGCCGCCCAGCGACGGAGCACTCATCTGCTCCAGTTCCTGACGCTTTGCACGCTTCGACTTGCGCTGCTTGCCACGTCCTGCGCCACCCTTGCCGAAGGCACCCTGGGTACCGCCGCGTCCGCGGCCACCCTTGCCGAAGCCACCGCCGGCGGGAGCTCCGCCACCGGTGCCTGCGCCAGGAGCGCCACCCGGACGGCCGGGACCGCCACCACCGGGACGGCCAGCGCCACCCGGACGGCCTGCGCCACCGGGAGCGGGACGCTCGGTGCGGTTGGGCATCATGCCCGGGCTGGGACGGTTTCCTGCGGGGCCACCTGCGGGACGCGGAGCGCCCGGACGGGGAGCACCGGGGCGCGGAGCACCCGGACGCGGACCACCGGAACCGGCTGCGGGACGGGGACCGCCTGCGCCGGCCGCGGGACGCGGACCGCCGGGACGTTCGCCGTCAGTGCGGCCACCGGAACGCGGCATGCCCTGCGAGGTTGCGAAGGGGTTGTTGCCCGGACGGGGAGGACGCTCGCCGTCGCCACGGCCGCGGGGCATGCCCTGCGAGGTCGCGAACGGGTTGTTGCCCGGACGGGGGCCGCCGGGCCGCGGAGCCTGGCTGCCCGGACGTGCCGGGGCAGGGGCTTCGGCCTTGGGTGCCGGACGGGCACCCGGCTTGGCGGAGATTGGACTTGCTGCAGCTGCGGGAGCCGCAGGCGCCGCCGGGGCCGGGGCCTCAGCCTTGGGGGCGGGAACCGGAGCCTTGGGCGCAGCGGGGCCCGGAGCCGGGCGGGATGCTGCGGGGGCAGCGGGGGCTGCAAGGCGAGGTGCTGCCGGGGCAGCGGCCTTTGCGGCGCCGGCACCCGGGTAGGCGTCGCGAAGCTTCTTCACGACGGGTGCCTCAATTGTTGAAGAGGCGGAGCGAACGAATTCGCCCAATTCCTGCAGTTTCGTCACTGCATCTTTGGAAGTAATACCGAGCTCTTTGGCGAGCTCATGTACGCGGACCTTGGCCACATTTCTCCTGTCTCGGTCCGCACCGAGCCAGGCACGAACCGTCTAATTCTTACTGCGGGCCCCTGCCGCGAACGCGGCGGATAGGCCCTGTGCAGAGCGCAACAAAGTTGTCATCGTTGCGCACTCATCGTTGCGCACTCATCGCTGGGAACTCATCGGGTTTCCATCAGTTTTCTGACCCGCTTTCAGGTTTGGACGGTTTTCCTGCTTTCACTTCAGTGTCAGCAGGGGGTATGACTGCCGCCAGGTAGCTTTCGACGGCGGTGACTTCACTTGCGCCCGCGAGGGCCCTAGCGAAAGCACGCCGTTTGCTTGCCAGCGTCAGGCATGTGGTGCTGGGGTGCAGCCACGCACCCCGGCCAGTCATCCGGCGTCGTTCATCCACCAGGACGACGGGTGACCCGCCCCCTTCGGCGACAAGCCGGATCAACTCGCTCCGCTTGCCTTGTTTCCGGCATCCGATGCAGGTGCGCACAGGCTGGTGCCTGGTGTGAAGCAGTTCAGTCACTGGGTGTATCAACCTGCCTCAGTGTCTTTACCTGTCTTCTGCGGTTCTGCTTTGCTCGGCGCCCGCCCTTGCCTTGCCGGGGTTATTGCCCCGCAAGTCGCGAGCACGCCAAAGCGCACGGATACCGGGCATAGACCCGGTTCCATTTATTCTAAGCCCCCGAGGGCCCGGCCACCGAATCCACAAGGTGCGCGGATCCGGGGCTGGGCGCCATGTGGTCTGTTTAGTTACCCTTGTCCGGAGCGGCGTCAGAGACGATGTCGATCCGCCAGCCGGTCAGCTTGGCTGCGAGCCGGGCGTTCTGGCCTTCCTTGCCGATGGCGAGGGACAGCTGGTAATCGGGAACAACCACCCGGGCGGAGCGCGTGGCTTCGTCGGTGATGGTGACGGAATTCACGCGCGACGGCGACAGGGAGTTGGCGATGAAGGTCGCCGGGTCTTCGCTGAAGTCGACGATGTCGATCTTTTCGTCGTTGAGTTCGGTCATGACTGCGCGGACGCGGGAGCCCATTTCACCAATGCAAGCACCCTTGGCGTTGATGCCGGGGGTGTTGGCTTTGACGGCCATCTTGGTCCGGTGTCCGGCTTCGCGAGCCAGTGCCACGATCTCGACCGAACGGTCCGCGATCTCCGGGACCTCCAGCTCGAAAAGCTTCCGGACGAGGCCCGGGTGGGAGCGCGACAGCGTGATTGAGGGTCCCTTGGCGCCGCGGTGGACGTCCACAACGAACGCACGCAGGCGGTTGCCGTGGGTGTACTTCTCCCCCGGAACCTGCTCGGGCGGCGGCAGCAGCGCTTCCACGGAACCGAGGTTCACCTGGATCATGTGCGGGTTGTTGCCCTGCTGGATCAGGCCGGCGACGAGTTCGCCTTCACGGCCCTTGAATTCGCCGAGGACGTTGTCGTCCTCGACGTCGCGCAGGCGCTGCAGGATGATCTGCCGTGCGGTGCTCGCCGCAATGCGGCCGAATCCCGCAGGAGTGTCCTCGAACTCGCCGATGGCTTCGCCGTCGTCGTCGATTTCCGTGGCCCAAATGGTCACGTGCCCGCTCTTGCGGTCCAGCTCGGCACGGGCCTTTTCGAAAGCGCCCGGCGTCTTGTGGTAAGCCACCAGGAGCGCCTGCTCGATGGTGGGAATCAGGAGGTCCAGCGGGATTTCACGCTCACGCTCCAGGAGTCTCAGCGCACTCATGTCAATATCCATTAGGCCTCCTCGGAAGGTCCGTTGTACTCGTCTTCCAGCACGGCCTCGTTGAGGTGGCTGAACTCTATCTCGACTTTTCCTTGGCGGATCCTGTCGAAAGGAATTTTCACGGGTTCGCCCTGCTTGGGCTTCATGCCCTTCTTGACCTCTTGCTCGGGAACCAGGGTGACGCCGTCGTCGTCGACGGACTGGATACGCCCGGTCAGGTTCTCTCCCTGGATCACGTTGACCTTGACCATGCGTCCGCGGGCCCGGTGCCAGTGGCGGGGCTCCGTCAGGGGCCGGCCGACGCCGGGCGAGGAGACCTCGAGGTCGTAGGGGCGGCCGTCGGTGCGGGGATCGTTGTCCAGTATGTCCGAAAGGGCCCTGGAGATTTCCGCGATGACGTCAAGGCTGACGCCGCCGGTTTCCTCCTGGGGCAGGTCGATGACCACGTGGACTACCCGGTGCGAACCGGCAACCTGGATGGCAACATCCTCAAGATAGAGCCGGCTCGCCAGGACGGCAGGCGCCAAAAGCGCCTTCAGCCTGCTCTCCTCGGGGTTGCGGACCTCGTGTTGCGCTGGACTCGTCGGATCCGTTCCAGCCTGGTCTGTTGAAGTCGTGGCTTCCGAATGACTCACTGGCCAGCCGCCTCCCGATAGATGATGTTGTGACTACTAGCTTAACGACATTTACGGCGGCGTGGTGCACGGGGGCTCCTCTGCGGGGAGGCAAGTTGTCCGCGGGCGTGACACCATAGTCTGTTGTGAACCACGAGACTGTTGAGAAACCACGGAGCCATGGCTGGATGAGGACCCTCCTGCTGGCTTTCCTCGCAGTCCTCGTTCTAGGAGTCGGCGCCGTGCTTGTCCCGCGGGACGCCCCAAGGCCCCCAGCGGTGCCGTTTTCCGAAACTGCCCGTTCCGAAGCGCTCTCTTCGACCGAGACGCTCCTGGGGAGCGCATCGCTCGTGGAGAGCACGGACACTGTGACGTTGCTGACAAGCCAGGCGCAAGCGCTGCTGCAACCTTCCGGCTCTTCGGGATCGAATACCTCCGCGGCTTCCCCAAGCCTCGGTGCCACCCAGGAGCGCCCAACGAGGGCCGGCTTTGTCTCCTCGCTCGCCTCGAGCGCTTCCCGTCGCTTGGCGGACGCCGCGGACGCCGACGGCGGCATGGCGCGGCTGCTAGCCGCCGTCGGGACTGCCCAGCTGCTTGAGTCATCGCGGCTGGCCGCAACCTGGGGCTTGCCGCTACCGGCGACCCCGGCCGGGGCGAGTACGGCCCCGACACCGCCGCCCAGCTGCACTGCCTCGCCGGCCACGTCGACGGCACCGACACCCGGAACGGCGGCCACCAAGGCCGATCTGCCCGCAGCCCTTGCCGCCGTCGTCAGCTCCGAACAGGAGGCGATCTATGCCTACCAAGTGGCCCTGACCAAGCTGGACGCGAAGGCATCGGCGACCGCAGCCACCTGGTTGGCGCGCCATCAGGAGCTGCTCCGGGGAGCGGAGGCCCAGGGTCGGCTGCACTGCATCGCGACACCGCCGCGGGAAGCCGGCTATCGCCTGCCTGCCACTTTCGCCGCCAAACCCGCACTCGCGTTGGGAAGCATGGAAGCCAGCTCGCTGACTGCCTATGCCGACCTCGTGGCATTGTCAGAGGGCGAGACGCGCCAATGGGCTATCGACGGGCTTGTCGACGCCGCCAAACGCAGCCAGGCCTGGGGAACTCCGGTTGGCCCGTTCGCCGGACTGTCGATCGACACCACGGCACTCCCCCCGCTGCCGAGCGGCACTCCGGCTCCATAGGAAAGCCTTTCTTTGCTGGCGGCAGCAGTGTTCAAGTGCTTGGCTTGTACCATGGCTTCCATCGAAACTGCAGCCCTGCATGAGAACGAACCACACGCCAACGACCTCGCCCACCGGCTCAACTGGCTTCGGGCAGGCGTCCTTGGCGCCAACGACGGAATCGTCTCCGTTGCCGCCATCGTGGTGGGCGTCGCCGGCGCCACGACGAACACCGGCGCCATCCTCACCGCTGGAGCGGCCGGACTCGTGGGTGGGGCGGTGTCCATGGCACTCGGCGAGTACGTATCCGTCAGCAGCCAGAGCGACAGCCAAAAGGCGCTCATCGAGAAGGAACGGCGGGAGCTCGCCGAGGAACCCGAAGAAGAGCTGGCCGAATTGACTGCGATCTATGAGGCCAAGGGCCTGCGGCCCGAAACCGCGCGGAAAGTCGCTGCGGAGTTGACGGAGCACGATGCCTTGGCCGCTCACCTTTCGGCCGAATTGAATATCGACGAGGACGACATCGTCAGCCCGTGGCATGCGGCCTTCGCGTCCGCCATTGCCTTCACCCTCGGCGCGGTGCTGCCCATGCTTGCGATTCTGCTCCCGCCCCCGGGGCTGCGTGTACCGCTGACCTTCATTTCCGTTCTGCTCGCGCTCGCAATCACCGGAGCCATAGGAGCATGGATCGGCGGCAGCTCGAAGACCCGCGCCGCCGTGCGCGTCGTCATCGGCGGAGCCCTTGCGCTTGCCGCGACGTTCTTCATCGGAAGCCTCCTGGGCTCCTCCGGAGTGGTCTGAACCACTCCCGGACCGGCTTGGGTAGGCTGACAGTGATGACTACCTTCGTTTCGATCCCTGGCGACCTCCAGGCACGCTACTCCCGCACAGCGGAGGGGCGGGCGTGGCTCTCAGGGCTGCCCGGTCTGATCGACGCCAGCCTGGATCGCTGGCAGCTGACCGTTGACCTGGAACCCGGCGCGCAACCCTGGAACGGCCACGGCGGCATCGTCATTCCGGTCCTCTACAACGGCGCCCGTTCGGTGCTCAAGATAGCGTTCCCGCACGAGGAGGCCCTCGTTGAACGGCATGCGCTGGCCCTCTGGGGCGGTGCCGGGGCCGTAAAGCTGCTCGACGCCGATGCGGCCTCCTGCGCGATGCTCCTGGAGCGGCTCGACTCCGTCAGCTGGCTGCAGGGCGCCCCGATGGAAGAAGCCCGAGACGTCTGGGGATCGCTCGTGAGGGAACTCGGCATCGAGCCGGACGAGCGGCCAGAATGGAAAGAGTTCGAGCACATCGCGGCCCGTGCCGAGCGCTGGAGCGATGAGTTGCCCGCCGACTGGGAGCAACTTGGCCGGCCCTTCCCCCGATGGCTCCTCGAAGCCGCTTTGGAGGTGTGCCAGACCCGTGGCGCTGTCGGGCGCCGGGCGGGCAGGGATGTCCTGGTCCATTGCGACCTGCACTTCATGAACATCCTGCCCCATCTCAATGGCACCCCGAATGGCGCCCGCAATGGCGCTGCGTCCATCGGAGAACGCGCATACGTGGCGATCGATCCGCAACCGAAGATCGGAGAGGCGGAATTCGCCGTCGCACCGATCTTGTGGAACCGTATCCGCGATCTCTCCACGACGGCTCCGGAAGTTGCCCTTCTGGAGCGCTGCGCGGACTTCAGCGCCGCGGCCGGCCTGGACAGCGAAGCCGCCAGGGAATGGAGCCTGGTCCGCGAGATCGAAAACGCCCTGTGGTATGCCGGAAAACCACGGCATGAGGGCGATCTGGCACGCTCGTTGTGGGTGGCCAGCACCCTCGCAGGACGGCCCCTGGACGGGCTGCCCGCCGCGCACGATCTGCCCGAACCGGGACTGGCAGCATCGAACTAGCTTCAGTGGTCCGGGCGCCGAGTCGTCCAGACGCCCGGCTTCCGGACGCGCCGAGTCTTCCGGACGCGCGGCTTAGGCGGTGGCCTCCAGCGCATCCTTGATCGCCTGCACCGCGATATCCAGGTCTGCCGAATCCGTGGACCAGTTGGTGACCGAAACACGCAGGATATCCCTGCCCTGCCAGCGCGAACCGGACATCCAGACCCTTCCGTCGGCCATGATGTAGTCCGTCACGGCTCGGGTCCTCTCGTCTGAACCGAAGGCCAGGGACAACTGCGTGAACACCACATCGTTGAGGACCTCGACGCCGGGCACTTCGGCGAGCCGCCTGGCCAGTTCCGCGGCACACTCCGCACGTCCCGCCACAAGCTCCCGCACGCCATCGGCGCCCAAAGACCGCAGGGCCGCCCACACCGGCACTCCCCTGGCACGGCGGGACAACTCGGGTACCTTCTCCATGGGGTCGCCGGGGCCGTGGTCATCCTGCATCAGGTATTCGGCATGCATACCGACGGCGGACCGCAGGGCAGCCACGTCGCGTACCACCACGATCCCGGCGTCGTATGGCACGTTGAGGGTCTTGTGGGCATCGGTTCCCCACGAATCGGCCAACTCGACGCCCTCGACCAGATGATGCAGTCCCGGCACCGCCGCCGCCCATAAGCCGAAAGCCCCGTCAACGTGGACCCACGCGCCGTGATCCTTCGCAGCCGGAATCGCCTCGAGGAAAGGATCGAAGGCTCCGGAATGCAGGTTCCCGGCCTGAAGACACACGATTGCCGGACCGGAACCGGATTCCAACGCAGCCCGCAGGGCGGCTGGATCGATCGCGCCTTGATGGTCCGCTGCGACAACTTCGGGTGCGCCGAAGCCCAGGAAGCGCAGTGCCATGTCCAGGCTCTCGTGCCGCTCGGCTCCGACCAGGACACGCAGTTTCGGCGCGCCTTGGAGTCCTCCGGCGTTGACATCCCAGCCGACGTTGGCCAGCTGGCGCCATCGGGCCGCCGCGAGGGCCGTGAAGTTGGCCATGCTGGCGCCGGTCGCGAATCCGACGTCGGAGGCTTCAGGAAGTCCGAGCAGCTCAAGGAGCCATCGCCCGGCGGCCTCTTCGATCCCGGCAGTGGCGGGTGTGGCGAAGCGCAGGCCGGAGTTCTGGTCCCATGCGGAAACCATCCAGTCCGCGGCCATCCCGGCCGGCACCGTACCGCCGATGACCCAACCGAAGAAGCGCCCCGATTGCATGGCCATCAGCCCGGGCTCGGCGTGTTCGGCGAGGAAATCTATGACCGAGGCCGGGTCCAGTCCCCTGGCCGGCAAGGCTCCGCCGAAGGTCGCCGTGATGTCATCGGCCGCGGTATTTGGCCGTACCGGCCGCCCAGGCAAGGCCCTCAACCACTCCCGGGTGTGTTCCAACGCACGTTCGAGTGCCCGTTCATAGTCGCCGGAATCGACCCACATGAGTGCATGCTACGCCCGCGGCTTCCCTCCGGCCATCGCTTTCGACGCCGTGCGCTACTTGGCGAAGTAGTCGTTCCAGACGTCCATGCCGAGTTTGACGATCAACGCGCCGACCACGATCAGGAACACGATCCGCACAAAGCCGCTGCCTTGTTTCACTGCGGTCCGCGCGCCCAAATAGCCGCCTGCCATGTTGGACAAGCCCAGCACAGCCCCGACGCCCCAAAGCAGCGATCCGTGCGGCAGGAAGAAGAACAGGGCACCGGCGTTCGTGGCCATGTTGACGATCTTCGCCTTGGCGCTGGCCTCAAGGAAGGCATAGCCCATGGCGGAGACGAGGGCGATCACCAGGAACGAGCCTGTTCCGGGACCAATCAGGCCGTCATAGAACCCGATCACGGCGCCAATGGCGCACGCCACGACGTAGTGCGTGTGGCCGTCATGACGCAGCGCGGTCAGCTCGCCTGCATTGGGCCGCAGCGCAGTGAAGAGCGCGACGGCGATGAGGGCCACCACGATGATGGGTTTGAAGACGCTCGCTGGAAGGTTGGCCGCCAGGACGGCTCCGCCGAAACTGCCCGCGAGGGCAATCACCGCCATGGGTATGGCCGTCTTGAGGTCAGGGCCAACCCGGCGGTAGTAAGTGACAGCGCTGGTTGTCGTCCCGAAGATGGAGCCCATTTTGTTGGTGGCCAGCGCCTGGACCGGGGTGATCCCCGGAACCAGGAGCAAGGCGGGGAGCTGGATCAGTCCCCCGCCGCCCACCACTGCATCGATCCAACCGGCCGCGAATCCAGCCACCACGATCATGATGAGCGTGGTGAGCTGGACCGACTCGAAGCCGGAGATCACTTCTGGCGTACGGCGTTGACCACGTAGTCGGCAGCCTTCTCGACTGCCACGTTTTCGGCCTCGCCGGTGCGACGGTCCTTGATCTCCACAACACCGTCTACCAAGCCACGGCCGACCGCCACGATGGTGGGGACGCCCACGAGCTCGGCGTCACCGAACTTCACGCCCGGGGAAACCTTGGGGCGGTCGTCGTAAATCACGTCGAGGCCGGCCGCCTCGAGTTCGGCGGAAAGCTTCTCGGCTGCCGCGAAGATTTCCTCGCCACGTCCGACGGCGACCACGTGGACATCCGCGGGGGCCACGGAGCGCGGCCAGATCAAGCCACGGTCGTCGTTGTTGGCCTCGGCCAGGGCGGCAACGGCACGTGTCACCCCGACACCGTAGGAGCCCATGGTGACCACGACCTGCTTGCCGTTCTGGTCGAGGACCTTCAGGTCGAGGGCCTCTGCATACTTGCGTCCGAGCTGGAAGATGTGGCCCATTTCGATGCCGCGGGCAGTCTCCAGGGGACCGGAGCCATCCGGGGCTTCGTCTCCCGCGCGGACCTCGGTGCATTCAATGACGCCGTCCCAGGTGAAATCGCGCCCGGCTACGAGACCGAAGACGTGCTTGCCGTCTTCGTTCGCTCCGGTGACCCAGCTGGTACCGGAGACAACCCGGGGGTCAACAAGGAAGAGCAACTTGGACGTGCCTTCGAGCCCGAGAACGGCCTCGGCGAGGACCAGTCCGGGGCCGATGTAGCCCTTGACGAGTTCCGGGATCTTCTTGAGGTCTTCCTCGTTGGCCGCTTCGAGCCCGATCTCCCCGGCAATGGGCAAGAATGAACCGATGTTGGCTTCGACGCGCTTGAGGTCCACCGCGCGGTCACCGGGAACGCCGATGACCACGATCTGACGCTCGCCAGTGGGCAGCGTGACGGCGAGGACCACATTCTTGAGGGTGTCGGCGGCAGTCCAGGCGCCGCCGTCGGAATCGCTGCGCGGGGCGAGCTGGTTGGCAGCCGTCACGAGGGTGTCGATAGTGGGTGTGTCCGGGGTGTCCAGGACCCGTGCCGGAGGCGCGTTGCTGAAATCGATCTCGGCCGGGGCCACGGTGGTCACGGCTTCGACGTTGGCGGCGTAGCCGCCTGCCGAGCGCACGAAGGTGTCCTCGCCGATCTCGGTGGGGTACAGGAATTCCTCGCTCTTGGATCCGCCCATGGCGCCTGCCGTGGCGGCAACGGGGATGACCTCAAGGCCAAGGCGCTCGAAGATTTTCAGGTACGCGGCGCGGTGGGCCGCGTAGCTCGCGTCCAGGCCGGCGTCGTCGACGTCGAACGAGTAGGAATCCTTCATGATGAATTCGCGGCCGCGGAGGAGGCCTGCCCGGGGGCGTGCTTCGTCGCGGTACTTGTTCTGGATCTGGTACAGGCTCAGCGGCAGGTCCTTGTACGAGGAGTACAGATCCTTGACCAGGAGGGTGAACATTTCCTCGTGAGTGGGGGCGAGAAGGTAATCGGCACCCTTGCGGTCCTGGAGGCGGAACAGCCCTTCGCCGTATTCGGTCCAGCGGTTGGTGGCCTCGTAGGGTTCCCGGGGCAGCAGCGCCGGGAAATGGACTTCCTGGGCGCCGATGGCGGCCATTTCCTCGCGGATGATCTGCTCGACTTTGCGCAGGACGCTCAATCCCAAAGGCAGCCAGGTGTAGATGCCCGGTGCGGCACGGCGGATGTAGCCCGCGCGGACCAGGAGTCTGTGGCTTGCGACTTCGGCGTCGACGGGATCTTCACGCAAGGTGCGCAGGAACAGCTGGGAGAGGCGAAGGACCACGGGTCAGAATCCGTTTCTATGGCAAGAGCTGGCAAAAACTACTGTGTACCAATCTACCGGCTTGCGGCCGGGGAACCTGCCGGGGCCCATCCCCCGGGTTTCTCCCGAGGGCGGCACCCCACCAAACGAAGATGAGCCACGCCATGGTGCGAGGAAGCCCCTGGCCGCTGGGCGGCTGGTCATCCTGCCATGGCGTGGCTCAGCGGCTGGTCGGCCGCGCGCGTTGTCTCCGAGGCTTAGTCGGACGTGCCGAATGCCTTCGAAAGATCAACGCTTACAGTCATTTGTTGGTGTTTCCTCCCTGAAACCGCCCGCGCCCCAGCGACACGGCTGGTTTTGAATTTATGTGATGGTGGACACTTTTTTCAAGGGCTTGGACTAACCAATTTTTGCAGGCCCTGGCCCTGGCCCTGGCAACGAACAACGCGGGGTCACTTAGCGCCCATCCGGAGGTCCGACATGGGCCGTAAGTGACCCCGCGTTGCAGATCCGTCCCCGAGGCTCACAGTTGACGCGCCTGTGTATCGGACTTACCTTTTATTCATCACCTGATGAATAAATCGGAGGCCGCGATGTCCCACAGCCCAGCGGAAAGTCCCGCACCAGGCATGTCCCCTGCGCCCCCGGCGGTCACAGTGGAGGGCCTGCACGTCACGCGCAGCCACAAGAAGATCCTGCGCGGCCTGGACTTCGCCATGCGGCCTGGGCGCATCACGGGCCTGCTGGGACCGTCCGGGAGCGGCAAGACAACCCTCATGCGCTGCATCGTCGGAGTCCAGCGACTGACAGCCGGCAGCGTGGAAGTATTGGGCCGTCCAGCGGGTACGCCGTCATTGCGGCACGACGTCGGATACGTCACCCAGGCGCCGAGCGTCTACACGGACCTCAGCGTCGAGGCGAACGTCAGGTATTTCGGAGCCATGCACGGCGTCTCGGCGGCCGACACGGCGGAGGCGATTGCCGCCGTCGGGCTCGAATCACTGGCACGGCGGAAGACAGCAGACCTTTCCGGTGGTGAATTCAGCCGGGTTTCGCTGGCCTGCGCGCTCGTCTCGCATCCGAAGCTGCTGGTCCTCGACGAACCGACGGTTGGCTTGGATCCGGTACTGCGTGCCGAGCTGTGGGAACGGTTCGCCGCGATGGCCGAATCGGGCACCACCTTGCTGGTCTCCAGCCACGTCATGGAAGAGGCCTCGCACTGTTCCTCGTTGCTCCTGCTCCGCGACGGCTTGCTGCTGGCGCAGCTCAGTCCCGCGGAACTCAGCGAACGGGGACACAGCAACGATCTGGAACAGGCCTTCCTGCACATCATCCAGGAAACGAGCGCCACCTCGAACCGCCGGGGTGCGAATGAAAGCCAGGTGGCGTCATGAATCCACGGATGATGTTTGCCACCACCAGGCGGGTCTTGGACCAACTGCGGCACGACCACCGCAGCGTCGCGCTCATCATGGTGGTTCCCGCGCTTCTCCTCACGGGCGTCTACTATCTCTTCGAGAACGAAACCCTGCCCCCCGGATTCCCCCGGACCTTTGACCGTGTGGGACTCATGATGCTGGCCATTTTCCCGTTCGTGGTGATGTTCCTGGTCACGTCGATCACGATGTTGCGCGAAAGGACGTCGGGGACGTTGGAACGGCTCCTGACGACGCCCATCCACAAGGCCGATCTCCTGTTCGGCTACGCGTTGGCGTTCTCCATCATGGCTGCCCTGCAATCCCTTGTAGCCACGGCCGTGGCGTACTGGATCTTCAATCTGGATATCAAGGGTGGTCCTGGTTACGTGGTGATGATCGCCGTCATCAACGCAGTGCTCGGTGTCGCGCTCGGCCTCTTGTGCTCGGCCTTTGCGCGGACCGAATTCCAGGCGGTGCAATTCATGCCGGTGGTGGTGATACCGCAGATCCTGTTGTGCGGACTCTTCGTGGCCCGGGACCACATGAACAGCCTCCTGGAGAGCATTTCCAATGTGCTGCCACTGACGTTTTCCGTCGATGCGCTCCAGCAGATCGCCGACAACACCGAGGCGACGCAGGCCATGTGGCAAGATGCCGGGGTCATGGCGGCGATCGTCGTCGGAGTTTTGGTCCTGGCTTCGTTCACCCTCCGACGGCGGACCTCATGAGCGGCGGCTTGCCTCCCCTGCGGCGGGGACGCCGCAGCGGCGGGAGTGACTCCCGGGAACTGATCCTGGCCACAGCGCGCCGGCTCTTCGCCGAACACGGGTTCGACGGCACGAGCCTGCGGCAAGTCGCCCGCGAAGCAGAAGTGGACCCGGCCATGGTCCACCACTTCTTCAAGGGCAAGGACGAACTCTTCGCCCAGAGCGTCGAGCTCCCCGCGGATCCCGACGAGGTCCTTGCCGGCGTCGAATCGCTCGATCCGGCGAAGCGCTCGGAGGCGATCGTCCGCGCCGTGTTGCGTCTGTGGGAAAGCCCGGCGCAACACGGGCTTGTCGCGTTCGTCAGGGGAACAATCGGCTCCAAGGCCAAGACCGCCTTGCTGCGGGAGATGGTGGCGAGGACCATCCTGTCCAGGATTACAGCAGGTCTTCCCGGCTCCCCCGAAGAGGCAAAGATGCGTGGCAACCTCGTTGCCACGCAAATAGTGGGGCTCATGCTGATGCGCTACGTGGTCCGGCTGGAACCCCTGGCTTCGGCGTCCCAGGACGAGGTGGTGCGGCTCGTGGCCCCGAACGTCCAGCACTACCTCACCGGCGAACTCGCGCCTCCCAACTAACTCGCATTAGATGTCGTTATGAGCCCTCAAAACGACAACAACTGCGAGTTAGTTGGGTTGGGTAGGACGGGGCTGGCTAGTACAGCACCGTGGCGAAGGTTCCGAGGCGTTGGAAACCGACCCGCTCGTAGGTGGCGCGCGCCCTGGTGTTGTATTCGTTGACGTAGAGGCTCGTGATCGGGGCGAACTGTTGGGCGAGGACAACCACTCCCGCCATGTACCCGGCACTGAGTCCCTGGCCGCGGAACTCGGGGTTCATCCAGACGCCCTGGACCTGGGTGGCCTGCGCCGTGACCGCCCCGAGTTCGGCTTTGAACTTCACGGCCCCGCCGGCGTCGATGTGTACCAAGGAATGGCCTTGCCGGATCAGTCCGGCCACCCTGCGGCTGTAGAAGTCCTCGCTCCCGAGAAAGGGCGAATAGCCCACTTCCTCTTCGAACATGGCTGCGCAGGCGGGCAGGATCCGGTCGAAGTCCGCGATGTTTCCGAAGCCGAGCTGTGGATTGGGTTCGACGGCGGGTGGCCCCGAGATCGCCAAAAGCGGCTGGTCGGCGCGTACCTCGTGGGCGAAATGGCCCAATTGCTCCAAGCGGGAATGGAGCGCCAGCACGGTCTGGGCAGGCCCGAAGATCGAGGCGTAGCGACGTCCGGCCCGGTGTGCAACGGCCGCAACGCGGGAAGCCAGTTCGGGGTCCAGCTGCACCGGAACCAGGTTGGCGCCGGCCCAGCAGGCACCCACCAGGGCGTCGCCGTCGAACACTCCAAAGACGCTCGCACCGCCGGAAGTGGGTGCGGCGCTCCCCGACGAATCGAGGTGCGCCAAAATGAAAACGTTCGCTACGGGGTCTTCCATCGCGAGCACGCGAAGGGCCCGGGTGTCGGCAGCGCCGAGCACCCGGACCGAAATCCCATCGGCGGCTGCCTCGTTACGAGACGCTAACCACGGGGCTACCCTTGACAGCATCTTCGCCATCGGCCTCCCCCATCTCTTCGGCGATACGCATGGCCTCTTCGATCAGTGTCTCAACAATCTGGCTCTCGGGAACAGTCTTAATGACTTCGCCCTTCACGAAGATCTGGCCTTTGCCGTTTCCGGAGGCCACACCCAGATCGGCTTCACGTGCCTCACCCGGGCCGTTCACGACACAACCCATGACTGCAACGCGCAGCGGAATCTCCATTCCTTCGAGCCCGGCCGTGACCTGCTCGGCGAGTGTGTAGACGTCCACCTGGGCGCGTCCGCAGGAAGGGCAGGAGACGATTTCGAGCTTGCGGGGGCGCAGGTTGAGGGACTGCAGAATCTGGTTGCCGACCTTGATTTCCTCAACAGGCGGCGCGGAAAGGGACACGCGGATGGTGTCACCGATGCCCCGGGACAGAAGCGCTCCGAAGGCCGTCGCGGACTTGATGGTGCCCTGGAAGGCCGGTCCGGCCTCGGTCACGCCAAGGTGCAGGGGCCAGTCGCCTTTTTCGGCAAGCATCTCGTAGGCCGCCACCATGATGACGGGGTCGTTGTGCTTGACGGAGATCTTGAAATCATTGAAGCCGTGTTCCTCGAACAACGAAGCTTCCCACACGGCCGACTCGACGAGGGCTTCCGGGGTGGCCTTGCCGTACTTCTTCAGGATGCCGGGCTCCAGGGAGCCGGCGTTGATGCCGATCCGGATGGACGTGCCGTGGTCCTTGGCGGCCTTGGCGATTTCCTTCACTTGGTCGTCGAACTTGCGGATGTTGCCCGGATTGACGCGCACAGCGGCGCAACCGGCCTCGATCGCGGCGAAGACGTACTTCGGCTGGAAGTGGATGTCCGCGATCACCGGAATCTGGGACTTGCGGGCGATGATCGGCAGCGCCTCGGCGTCATCCGCGGAAGGGCAAGCGACACGCACGATGTCACAGCCGGACGCCGTCAGCTCCGCGATTTGCTGCAGCGTGGCGTTGATGTCCGTAGTGGGGGTGGTGGTCATCGATTGCACGCTGATGGGCGAATCGGAGCCGACGCCGACCGAACCCACCTTGATCTGGCGGGTCTTGCGGCGGGGCGCGAGAACGGGGGGCGGGGCTGACGGCATTCCCAGGCTGACCGAGGTCACGTGGACTCCTTGGGTTGAAATGGGTGGATCGTAGGGCCGGGGTCAGGACCCCGGCCGGTCATGCTGCTAGGAAGCGTGGGCGGCAAGCATTCCGATAATGGGGTTCCACTCCGAGGTCCGGATGCCTGCAATCCCCCGGACGGCTGCGAACGGATCCTCCTTCAGCGTGGCGTTCAGCTCCGACTCGTCGGCGGCCTCAAGCAGCAACAGCGCACCCGCGCCGTCGGTGTAAGGGCCGCTCGCCAGCAGGGTTCCCTGCTCGGCGAGGCTGGCGAGCCAGGCGCGGTGGGCAGGGCGGTTCGCGTCGCGCACCTCGGCGGACTCGGCGTCGTACACGTACTCAACAGCGAAAACAGTCATATGGATAGCCTATCCCCCCAGCCCAATCCGGATCAGCCGAAGAGGTTGACGGGCTTGACGATGTCCGCGTAGATCAGCAGAGCGCTCATAGCCATAAGGACACTCGCCACGACGTACGTGAGCGGCAAGAGCTTGGCGATGTCGAAGGCGCCTGGATCCGGTTTGCCGAACAGCTTGGCGATTCGACGCCGGGCTCCCTCGTAGAGCGCGCCCGCGACATGTCCGCCGTCGAGCGGCAAGAGCGGAACCAGGTTGAAGACGGCGAGGGCAAAGTTCAGTCCGGCGAGGAGCCCCACGAGAGCGCTGACGCGCGATTGCAGCGGAACCTGATCCATGGCAGCCACTTCACCGGCCACCCGGCCGACGCCCACCACGCTGATCGGCCCGTTGGGATCGCGCGGTTCGGAGCCGAAGGCCGCTTGCGCAACGCCGACCACCCTCGCGGGGAGGTTGAGGATGACTCCCGCGATTTGCTTGATGTTCTCGCCGGCCATCGGAAGAACGGTCGACGCCGGCTGGGGCACCATGGCAGCCTGCGGGCCGATGCCGAGGAACCCGACTTCCTCGTACAACGGCTTGCCGTCCGCGCCCTTGGCCTGGAGTCCGTTGTCGCCGATGACGGGGCGTGCAGACAGCACGGGGGTTACTTGCGTGGTGACGCTCTTGCCGCCACGATCCACCGTGATTTGCACGGCCTTGCCGGCGGACGCCCGGATCCAGCCACTCATTTCAGCCCAGCTCGTCACCGGCTTGCCGTCAAAGCTGGTCACAACGTCGTTGGGCTGGAGCTTGGCCACCGCGGCCGGGGTCAGTTGGCAGTTCGGCGAGTTCGGATCGACGGTCTCGCCGGCTTTGACCTGGCACTTGGACACCTCGGCAATGGTGGTGGTGGCCGTGGACACTCCGAAACCCATGAGCAGCACCGCGGTCAGCACCAAGCCGATGAGCAGGTTCATGGCCGGCCCACCAAGCATGATGATGACCTTTTTCCAGACCGGCAGCCTGTAGAAGACCCTGTTCTCGTCCCCGGGGCCCACTTCCTCATGCGCCGCGGACCGGGCCTCGGTGGCGAGGGTCTGGAACATGC
Source organism: Arthrobacter gyeryongensis (assembly GCF_039543785.1). Classification (NCBI taxonomy): domain Bacteria; kingdom Bacillati; phylum Actinomycetota; class Actinomycetes; order Micrococcales; family Micrococcaceae; genus Arthrobacter; species Arthrobacter gyeryongensis. The sequence continues at coordinate 223,823 of NZ_BAABKK010000015.1, read as the reverse complement.
CGGTGCTCGACGGCCTGACGCTGCCATCTTCCTTGTTGGGCGGGTACATGCCGATCATGGCGACGTAACCGCCCAGCGGAATGGCCTTGACGCCGTACTCGGTCTCGCCTTTCCGCGTGGACCACAGGGTAGGGCCGAAACCGATCATGTATTTCGTGACGCGCACTTTGAACAGCTTGGCGGGAAGCAAGTGCCCCACCTCGTGCAGCGCAATGGAGACGGCCACGCCGATAGCGACGAAGACGACTCCGAGAATGAACAGAATGACGGGATTCATGCCTTAAGTACTGCTTCCTAAAGGGTGCTGTTGGCTAAACGATCGTGGGTGCGCGTGCGTGCCCACCTCTCAGCATCCAACACAGAATCAACCGTCAGCTCCAAGGATCCTGAATGTTCGCTGAGGACGGACTCCACTGTGTCCACGATGTCGGTGAAGCGGATCCTCCCGGCGTGGAAGGCTTCCACCGCTTCCTCGTTGGCCGCATTGAAGACGGCCGGAAAGGTGCTCCCCTGCTTCGCAGCGTCCTTGGCCAGTTTCACGGCCGGGAAGGCCACCGAGTCAAGGGGCTCGAACGTCCAACTGGTGGCCTGGCTCCAGTCGCAGGCCTTGGCGGCGCCGGGCACACGGTCCGGCCACCCGAGGCCGAGGGCAATGGGCAGCCGCATGTCCGGCGGAGAGGCCTGGGCAATGATGGAGCCGTCCACGAACTCCACCATGGAGTGCACCACGGATTGCGGGTGCACCACGACGTCGATCCTGTCCAAGGGAACATCGAAGAGCAGGTGCGCTTCGATGACCTCCAGGCCTTTGTTGACCAGGCTGGCCGAGTTGGTGGTGACCATGAGGCCCATGTCCCACGTGGGGTGGGCGAGCGCCTCGGCCGGGGTCACGTCGCGGAGTTGCTCGCGGCTGCGGCCCCGGAACGGCCCGCCGGACGCTGTCAGGATGAGTTTCTCAACCTCTTTGTCGGTTCCCGCGCGGAGGCATTGGGCGATGGCCGAGTGCTCGGAATCCACGGGCACGATCTGGTCAACGGCTGCCGCGGCCTTCACCAGCGCACCGCCGACGATGAGGGATTCCTTGTTGGCCAAGGCCAGGATGGCGCCGGACTTGAGGGCTGCCAGCGTCGGCGCCAGCCCGATGGATCCCGTGATGCCGTTGAGCACGACGTCCGCTTCGATCGCGGCAATCTTGGTGGACGCATCCGGTCCCGTGATGATCGCCGGATCATAGTTCCGGAGCCCGGCGGCGGAAGCGGCCTCGCTGATGAGTTTCCGGAGTTCGTGGGCGTCGCCGTAGGCGATGCCCACTGCTTGGGCCTTGGTGTGGACGGCCTGCTGCGCGATGAGTTCCAGGTTCCCGCCGCCCGCGCTCAGCGCCACGACCTCGAAGAGATGGGGGGCGGCGTCGACGACGTCAATCGCTTGAGTGCCGATGGAACCAGTGGACCCGAGGAGGATGATCTTGCGCGGCTGCATTGCTTAAGTATCCCGCACCCCAGGCGTAACGTTGTTTTGTGGACTGGGTCTCGTGGTTCGAGGCGCCGGACTATGAATTCGCCCGGCAGGTGCTCCAGCGTGGCACGGCCGCGCTCTATTTCATCGCGTTCCTGTCCAGCCTCAACCAGTTTCCCGCGCTCCTTGGCGAACACGGACTCCTGCCTGTCCCGAGGTACGTGGACGGATACAGGGTTTTGCGCAGGCCCAGCCTGTTCCGCTGGAAGTATTCGGACGCCCTGCTCCGTGCCGTTTGCGCCGCCGGGCTTGCCGTTTCCCTGACGCTCGTGGGCGGGCTGCCGCAGCTGGGCCCGCCGTGGCTTCCCCTGGCCGCGTTCCTGGCTTTGTGGTTGCTCTATATGTCGATCGTCAACGTCGGCCAGACCTTCTACGGCTTCGGCTGGGAGATGCTGCTGCTGGAAATGGGCTTCACTGTGGGCTTCCTTGGTTCGGAACAGGTTCCCCCGCCTAGGACCATCCTTGTGCTGCTCGTGTGGCTGCTGTTCAGGCTGGAATTCGGCGCGGGCATGATCAAGATCCATGGTGGAAGCGAGTGGCGTGATTTAACCGCGCTGTACTACCACCACGAGACACAGCCCATGCCCGGACCGTTGAGCCGCCAGGCGCATCTCCTGCCCAAACCGATGCACCGCATGGAGGTGCTCGGAAACCACTTCGCCCAGTTGGTGGTGCCGTTCTTCCTGTTTGCCCCGCAGCCCTTGGCCACCATCGCCGCAGGAATTGTCGTATTCACGCAGCTGTGGCTTGTGGGAAGCGGAAACTTCGCGTGGCTCAATTGGTCCGCGATCGTGCTTGCCTTCGCTGCGGTGAGCGACCCCGTCGCCCAGGCTGTGCTGCCTTTCATCCCGCAACGGCCGAACCTGGCCGCGGCCGTTCCGCAGACCCCGGTCTGGTGGCTCGCCGTCGTACTCGCGGTGACGGCGCTCCTTCTGGTCCTCAGCTATTGGCCCATCCGCAACCTGCTCTCGCGGGGGCAGCTCATGAACGCGAGCTTCAACCGATGGCAGTTGGTCAACACTTACGGGGCGTTCGGTACGGTGACACGGCACCGGGTGGAAATCGTGGTGGAAGGCACCCAAGCCGAGGTTCCCGTCGATGAGGCGGACTGGCGCGAATACGGCTTCAAGGGCAAGCCCGGCGACGTCCGCCGGCTGCCCCGTCAGTGGGCGCCGTATCACCTGCGCCTTGACTGGTTGATGTGGTTCCTGCCCTTGCGCACGGTGCACGAGGAGTGGTTCTACGCGTTCTTGGGCAAACTGCTCGACGCCGACCGGCCCACTTTGCGCTTGTTGCGCCAGGACCCGTTCGACGGCGCTCGGCCGCGTTGGGTGCGTGCGCGCAGCTTCCTCTACCGCTTCGCCACGAGGGCCGAGTTCCGCGAGACAGGGCAGCGCTGGATCCGGATGGAACTCTACGAGGTCATCGCCCCGTTGTCGCTGCCGAAGTCACGACGGCGCGGTCAATAGCCCTTCAGGACAGCCGGGCCCTGAGCAGCGTGGATTCGGCATGTTTCAGGATGGGACCATCCACCATTTTCCCCTTGTATTGGAACACACCGGTTCCAGCCGCGGCCGCAGCTTCAAGCAGTTCACGGGCTCCTGCAACGGCTTCCGGCGACGGTGCGTAGGCTTCGCGGACCACGGCGACCTGGTTCGGGTGGATGCAGGCCTTGGCACCGAATCCGCTGGCCACGGCGTCGGCGGATTCCGCGGCCAGGCCGGCAAGATCGGGAATGTCGACGTAGACCGAGTCGATGGCTTCCTTGCCTGCGGCTTTGGCGGCCAGCAGCACGGTGGAGCGGGAGTGCGTTGCGACGGCGCGGTAGCCGCCGTCGTCCTTGCGGCTCGAGGTGCCGCCCATGGAGGCGATCAGATCCTCGGCGCCCCACATCAGCCCGACGACGTTGGGAGCCTGGGCGATCTCAGCCGCGTTGACGATTCCTATGGCCGTCTCGCACAGCGCGATGACGTGGTAACCCTCGAGCGCCTTCAGCTGTTCACCGGTCTCGGCCTTGGCCAGCATGACGGTGCGGTAGGGGGTGTGCGCGAGGCAGTGCAGGTCCTTTTCGAAGTCAGGAGTGCCCACTGGATTGACGCGGACGATCGTGCGGCTGGGGTCGAGCTCGGCGGTCTCCCCGCCGGAGCCGAGCTGGGCAAGGATGGCGCCCCGGGCCCGCTTCTTGGCCGCGGGCGCGACGGCGTCCTCGAGGTCCAGGATGACGGCGTCGGAACGCTCGGCGGCCTTTTGGTACCGTTCAGGGCGGTCGGCGGGGCAGAAAAGCAATGCGGGGCCCATGGTGAAGGTCATGTATTGATTGTCCCCTGTTGCGCCTCCAGATGCGCGTTTCGGGTCCACATGAGGCAGGCCCGCGTGGCCAGCGCCACAACTTTCCCGTCCTGGTTGCGGCCGGTGTGCTTCATGGTCACTACGCCTTGGCCGGGACGCGACGACGACTCCCGTTTCCCGGCGACGACGGTCTCCGTGTAGAGGGTGTCGCCGTGGTACAGCGGGTGCGGGAAAGAGACGTCCGTGAGTCCCAGTTGGGCAATGATGGTGCCCTGCGTCAGTTGCGTGACGGATTGTCCCACCATGGTGGACAAGGTGAACATTGAGTTCATGAGCCTCTGTCCGAAGGGCTGCGTGGCGCTCCAAGCCGCATCCAGGTGCAGGGCTTGGGTGTTCATGGTCAGCGTGGTGAACAGGACGTTGTCCGTTTCGGTGACGGTCCTCCCGGGCCGGTGGGCGTAGACAACGTCTTCTTCGAGTTCCTCGAAGTACAGCCCCCGCTGCTCAATAATGCGGGGGTCGGGGACACGGGGTTCAGGGAGGCGGGTTTCGGGAACGTTGGTCATACAGTCAGCTCCTGGTCCTCTTCGAAGAGTTCGACGCCGGTCGCGGCCGCCACGTCCTCGGCGGAGACATTCGGTGCCAGCTCGCGCAGGACGAGTCTCGAGGCCCCGCCTTCGGAGACGACGTCGATCACAGCGAGGTCGGTGATGATCCGGTCCACGCAGCCTTTCCCCGTAACGGGCAACGAGCATTCCTTGACGATCTTGGGCTTGCCGTTGCGGTCCACGTGCTCCATCATCACGATCACCCGCTTGGCGCCGAAGACCAGGTCCATGGCGCCGCCCATGCCCTTGACCATTTTGCCGGGGATCATCCAATTGGCCAGGTCCCCGTTGGCCGCGACCTCCATGGCTCCCAGCACGGCGACATCCACATGGCCGCCGCGGATCATGCCGAACGACGTTGCCGAGTCAAAGAATGCGGCGCCGGGGTTGACGGTGACCGTTTCCTTGCCGGCGTTGATCAGATCGGGGTCCACGGCGTCCTCGGCCGGGTAGGGGCCGACGCCCAGTATCCCGTTCTCCGAATGCAGGATCACCTCGACGCCCTCGGGGATGTAGTTGGGGATCAGGGTGGGCATGCCGATCCCGAGGTTGACGTATTGCCCGTTGCTGAGTTCACGGGCTACGCGGGCAGCGAGTTCGTTCCGCGTCCAGCCCTTGCCCTCGTGGTGCTCGGCGCCGGCGCGGCGGTACTCGTGCCTGACGGCCTCGGGACGCGGCGGCACATCCTGGGTGATGTTCGATTCCATGGCTAGGCTCCTGCCTGCTGGGTCAACGCGACGGTCCGCTTTTCGATGCGCTTCTCGGTGTCCGGTGCCACGACGACCCGCTGGACGAAGATGCCCGGAGTGTGGATATGTTGCGGATCGAGTTCGCCGGGTTCCACAAGCTCTTCGACCTCGGCAATGGTGATCCGGGCAGCCATGGCACACAGCGGATTGAAGTTCATGGCCGTCGCGTGGAAGACGAGGTTCCCGTGACGGTCGCCCTTCCAGGCGTGGACCAGTCCGAAGTCGGGTGTCAGGGATTCCTCCAGGACATAGTCCGCGCCGTTGAAGGTGCGCACTTCCTTGGGTGAGGACGCGATCGCCACGTTGCCGTCGCCGTCGTACTTTTGCGGCAGGCCGCCTTCCGAGACCTGCGTCCCGACGCCGGCCGCCGTGAAAAACGCGGGGATGCCGGCGCCGCCGGCGCGTAGTTTCTCGGCCAAGGTGCCCTGCGGGGTGAGGACCACCTCAAGCTCGCCGGCAAGGTACTGCCGCGCGAACTCCTTGTTCTCACCGACATAGGAACTGATGGTCCGGCGGATACGCCCGTCCTTCAGCAGGATGCCCAGGCCCCAGTCGTCCACCCCGCAGTTGTTGCTGACTGTTTCAAGTTCCTTGGTGCCTTGATCGTGGAGCGCATCGATCAGCGCCACCGGGATACCGCACAGGCCAAACCCGCCGACGGCGAGAGAGGCGCCGTCGTGGATGTCCTTCACCGCTTCCGCGGCGCTGGCAACAACTTTGTCAATCATCGTTTACCTTCCCTGACGGTTAAAGGCCCAGCTCGCGGGCGATGAGCATCAACTGGACCTCGGTGGTGCCTTCCCCGACTTCCAGGATCTTGGAGTCGCGGTAGTGGCGTGCCACCGTGAATTCGTTGATGAAGCCATAGCCACCGAACACCTGGGTGGCGTCCCGTGCATTGTCCATGGCTGCCTCGCCTGCGACCATCTTAGCGATGGCCGCCTCGGTCTTGAACGGCTTGCCTGCCAGCATCCGCGCGGCCGCATCGTAATAGGCCAGGCGTGCCGTGTGGGCCCGTGCCTGCATGCGGGCGATCTTGAACTGGATGGCCTGGTACTTGCCGATATTCTGCCCGAACGCGACGCGTTCCTTGGCGTATTTCACGGACAAGTCGACGCAGCCCTGGGCCGCACCGGTGGCGAGCGCGGCGATGGCGATGCGGCCTTCGTCCAGGATGGACAGGAAGTTGGCGTAGCCCCGTCCCTGGACACCGAGCAGGTTCTCTTCCGGCACCCTGACGTTGTTCAGTGTCAGCGGGTGGGTGTCGGAAGCGTTCCAGCCCACCTTGTTGTAGGCCTTTTCCGCGGTGAAACCGGGCGTGTCGGTGGGAACCAGGATGGTGGAGATTTCCTTCTTGATGCTCCCGTCCTTGCGTTCGTGCTGCCCGGTGACGGCGGTAACGGTGACGAGCCGCGTGATGTCGGTCCCGGAGTTGGTGATGAACTCCTTGTTGCCGTTGATGACCCAGCGGCCGTCCTCGAGGTGCGCGTGCGTCTTGGTGCCTCCGGCGTCCGAGCCGGCTTCCGGCTCGGTCAGGCCGAAGCCTGCGAGCGCTTCGGCCGAGGTCAGCTGGGGCAGCCAGTGTTCCTTCTGCGCTTGGGTGCCGAAGCGGTACACCGGCATGGCGCCGAGCGAGACACCGGCTTCGAGGGTGATGGCCACGGACTGGTCCACGCGGCCCAGCTGTTCCAGCGCGAGGGCGAGGGCGAAGTAGTCTCCGCCCATGCCGCCGAACTCCTCAGGGAAGGGCAGGCCGAACAGGCCCATCTCACCCATCTGCTTGACTACCTCGTACGGGAAGCTGTGTTCCTCGTCGTGCTTCGTGGATACAGGGGCCACTACCTCGTCGGCGAATTCCCGGACGGAGTCGCTCAGGTCCTGGTATTCCTCGGTGAGTTCAAAACTTGCCATGGCTAGACTTCCTCGTCTTTCTGGTTTTCAGTCGGTTCTGCTGTGACTTCAGGGGTGGGTTCTGCCGACACGTGGATGGTGGCGAGGACTTGGTCAGCCTTGACGAGGTCCCCGGTCTTGCTGCTGAGGTGGACGGTGCCGGACACCGAGGCCACCAGCTGGTGTTCCATCTTCATTGCCTCTACAGCGAGGAGGACGTCGCCCACTTCCACATGGTCGCCGTTGCGCACTGAAACGGAGACGACGGTTCCCGGCATGGGAGACCGGACTTCGGGATCCGCGGCGCCTTCTTCGCGCTGGATGCCCGCGAGGATGCGTTGGAGCCGGGCCTCGCGGTCCAGGATCTCGAGCCGGCAGGACCAGCCGTCGCTGCCGAGCCAAAGTTCGCGCGCCCCGGGCCCCGGAGACGGTGAGCCGTGCGCGAATTGGTGCTCAACGCCGTCGAGCACCAGCACCGCAGCCCCGGCGGATCCCTGCCGCAGGGCGGCAGAATGCTCGACGCCGCCATCCACGCGTGCGGTGAAGCCCTGCCCGTTCACCGTCAGGCCCACGGTGGCCAGGCCGCCGTCGGGACGGCCGATGGTGGTCTTCCACGGCGCCGGGGCGCCGACGCGCCAGCCATCGGCGGTATTCCACGGTGCTGCCGGCCCGAGCGGAGCCAGTTCTGAGCGGTTGAGCAGTTCCGAGCGGTTGAGCAAGGCTGCGGCGATCAGCTCGACGTCGGTCACCTGACGGAATTCCATCCTGTCCAGCTTGCGCTCGATCAGCCCGGTGTCGAGGCGCCCGGCGCGGACGTCGTCGTCGTTGATCAGGAGCCGAAGGTACTCAACGTTCGTGTGCACACCCAGCAGGGTGTAGTCCCCCAGTGCGTGATCAAGGGTGTCCAGCGCCGCTTTGCGGTCAGGGCCCCAGGCAATGACCTTTGCGAGCATGGGATCGTAGTCGCCGGTGACGGAAAGTCCGGGAAGCATGGCGGAGTCGACACGGACTCGCGGATCGTTGCTGGCCCGTTCCCGGAGCGTCACGATCTCGCCGATGGATGGCATGAAACCGCGTTCCGGCACCTCCGCGTAGACGCGCGCCTCCACCGCGTGGCCGTCAAGCACGACGTCGGACTGCGCCACTGTGAGGACCTCGCCTGCGGCGATGCGCACTTGCCATTCGACAAGATCGACGCCCGTCACCATTTCCGTGACAGGGTGCTCCACCTGGAGTCGGGTGTTCATCTCCATGAAGAAGAAGTGTTCCGGATCCTGGTCCGAGACGAGGAACTCGACCGTGCCCGCGCCGCTGTACTTGACGCTTCGGGCAGCCTGGCAAGCGGCCTCACCGATCCGGGCCCGGACTTCGGCGCCGTTCACGAGGGACTCCAGCAAGGGTGACGGTGCTTCCTCGATGACTTTCTGGTGGCGTCGCTGGAGCGAGCATTCGCGTTCGCCGAGGTGGATGACGTTGCCGTGGTTGTCGGCGAGGACCTGGACCTCGATGTGCCGGGGCGACTGGATGAGCCGCTCAAGGAACAGGGTGTCGTCACCGAAGGCGCTCGCCGCCACACGGCGGGCCGTCAGCAAGGTGGCCGCCATATCCTCGAGCCGCTCCACGATGTGCATCCCTTTGCCCCCGCCGCCCGCCGAGGGCTTGATAAGCAGAGGGAAGCCGATGCCGGGCGCCGCCTCGATCAGTGCCTCGTCGCTCAAGTCCGGTTCGGCGATGCCCGGAACGCACGGGACGCCGTAGGACATGACGTGGTTCTTGGACCGGATCTTGTCGCCCATGATCTCGATGGCGTCAATGCCGGGGCCGATGAACGCGATGCCTGCCGCGTCCAGGGCCTTGGCGAACTCCACGTTTTCGGCCAGGAATCCGTAGCCCGGGTGGACCGCCTGGGCACCGCTTTGCAGGCAAGCCTCGATGATGGCGTCGATCCGCAGGTAGCTGTCCGCCGCAGCCGCTGTACCGATGCGGACGGCGGCGTCTGCTTCGCGCACGTGGCGGGCGCCGGCGTCGGCGTCTGAATAGACCGCCACCGACCGGATGCCCATGGCCTTGAGGGTGCGGATGACGCGGCAGGCGATCTCGCCGCGGTTGGCGACGAGGACGGTGTCGAAGGAGTTGATTGTCATGGGGTCACATCCGGAAGAGGCCGAAGGAGGTTTCCGGCAGTGGTTGGCGGGAGACGACGTCGAGGGCCATGCCCAGGACACGCCGGGTGTCTGCGGGGTCGATGATGCCGTCGTCCCATAGCCGGGCGGTGGAGTAGTAGGGGCTGCCTTGGCCCTCGTATTGCTGCTTGATGGGGGCTTTGAACGCTTCTTCGGCCTCGGCGGACCATTCCTCGCCCCGGGCCTCGTATTGCTCCCGTTTGACGGTGGCGAGCACGCTGGAGGCCTGGTTGCCGCCCATGACCGAGATCCGGGAGGCCGGCCACATCCAGAGGAAGCGGGGTGAGTAGGCCCTGCCGCACATCGAGTAGTTTCCGGCACCGAAGGAACCGCCGATCACCACGGTCAGCTTGGGCACGCGGGCGGTGGCCACGGCGGTGACCATCTTGGCGCCGTTCTTGGCGATGCCGCCGTGCTCGACGTCCTTGCCGACCATGAAGCCGGAAAGGTTCTGGAGGAAAACCAAGGGAATGCCACGCTGGTCACAGAGCTCAATGAAGTGCGCGCCCTTGAGGGAGGACTCGCTGAACAACACGCCGTTGTTCGCCACGATGCCCACTGGATGGCCATGGAGCTTCGCGAACCCCGTCACCAGGGTGGTGCCGTAGTTCTTCTTGAACTCGTGGAACCTCGAGCCGTCCACGAGCCGGGCGATGACTTCGTGAACGTCGTATTGGGCGTTGACGTCCGTGGGAACAGCCCCATAGATTTCGCCCGGGTCCACAACGGGCTCGACGGCGGTGTCCACGTCCCATGCGGGGGCTACCGGCTTGGGCAGGGTGGCGACGATGTCGCGGACGATCTGCAGGGCATGCTCGTCGTTTTCGGCGAGGTGGTCCGTCACACCGGAAATCCGCGAGTGGACGTCCCCGCCGCCGAGTTCCTCGGCCGTGACGATCTCACCGATGGCGGCCTTCACGAGGGGCGGGCCACCCAGGAAGATGGTGCCTTGGTTGCGGACAATGACGGTTTCGTCGCTCATGGCAGGAACGTAGGCACCGCCGGCCGTGCAGGACCCCATGACCGAGGCGATCTGCGGGATCTTCGCCGCGGACATCTTCGCTTGGTTGAAGAAGATCCGGCCAAAGTGCTCCTTGTCCGGGAACACCTCGTCCTGCTTGGGCAGGAACGCTCCCCCGGAATCCACGAGGTAGACGCACGGCAGCCTGTTCTCCAGCGCGATTTCCTGGGCCCGGAGGTGCTTCTTCACCGTCATCGGGTAGTACGTGCCGCCCTTGACCGTGGCGTCGTTGGAAACCACCATCACCTGGCGGCCATGGACCAGCCCGATCCCCGCGATCACACCGGCGCCCGGCGAATCATCGTTGTACATCCCGTTGGCCGCCAGCGGGGCGACCTCCAGGAACGGGCTTCCCTCGTCCAGCAAATAGTTGATGCGCTCGCGCGGCAACAGCTTGCCCCGGGAGATGTGCCGCTCACGCGAATTCTCCGGGCCACCGAGGGCGGCCACGGCAAGGCGCTTCTTCAGCTCGTGCACCAGTGACAGTTGCGCTTCCGCGTTGACCGCGAACTGATCGCTGCTGGTATCCAGCTGGCTGGCGAGTGTCTCCATCGACTGTGTCCCATCCCGGCCAATGGCCATCTCAGTTAGTACCGCATAACTGGAATTTAGGTTAGTCTCTATTAACTGTGTTGTCCATCACCCCGGCACCGGGCCTGTCCGGTACCGGCGCTGAAGTGGACGCTTGCAAAAGGAGGAATTGTGGTCACCTTCCAGCGGAGCTCCCAGCAGGACGGTCAGGCACCGACCCAGCGAAGCCAAGCCAAGGAAACGCGGCGCAAGGCCCTCCTGACCGCCGCAGCCGGGTTGTTCGCCGCCGACGGTTTCAACCGCGTATCCCTTGAAGACCTGGGGGCCGCGGCAGGAGTCAGCGGCCCTGCGGTATACCGGCATTTTCCGGGAAAACAGGCCGTGTTGGCCGAGCTGCTGTTGAGTGTGAGCCGGAATCTGCTCGACGGCGGCCGCACCGTGGCGTCCGAGGCCCTCGATGCCGAAGCTGCGTTGCGCGGACTGGTGGAGTTCCACGTGGACTTCGCCCTCAGCAATCCCGATGTCATCCGGGTCCAGGACCGCGACTTCAGCAACCTCAGCGACTCCGACCAGGCCGAAGTCCGCACCCTGCAGCGCAACTATGTGGAACTGTGGGTGGGAGTGCTCGGCGAGCTGCATCCGGACACGGATCCTGCCGAGCTTCGGGTCCGCGCCCACGCGGCCTTTGGCCTCATCAACTCGACGCCGCACTCGGTCCGGCACCACGGACGACGCATGGCCGTCAAGAGTGCCCGGCCCATCCTCGAACGCATGGCACTGGCCGCTCTGATGGTGCGCTAGCTTCCTGCTTGCTAGGCCCAACTGACTCGCAGTTGTTGTCGTTTTGAGCCTCCAAAACGACACTTACTGCGAGCTAGTTGGGCTGGAGAGCCGCTAGATCATCGTCATGACTGTTGCGGGGTCGGACAGGATCGCGCCCAAATCGGCCAGGAATTTCGAGCCCTGTTCGCCGTCCACCAGTCGATGGTCGAAGGACAGGCTCAAGGACATCACCTGGCGCACCGCGAGTTCGTCGTTGTGCACCCAGGGAGCTTTGCGCACAGATCCCAGCGCGACGATGGCAGCCTCGCCCGGGTTCAAGATGGGGGTTCCGGCGTCGATCCCGAACACACCGATGTTCGTGATCGAAATGGTGCCGCCCGTCAGATCTGCCGGGGAAGTCTTGCCTGAACGTGCCGTGTCCGTGAGTTCGGACAAAGCCGTAGACAGTTCCAGCAGCGTCATCTTGTCCGCGTCTTTGATGTTGGGAACAGTCAGTCCCCGCGGCGTGGCGGCGGCGATACCCAGGTTCACGTAGTTGAACTGCACGATCTCCTGTGCGCCTTCGTCCCAGCGGGAGTTCAGCGTCGGGTTCCGGCGCAGGGCAATCAAGACTGCCTTGGCCGCGATGGTCAACGGCGTGAGCTTGTACCCGGCAAATTCACGGCTGGACTTGAGCCGAGTCAGCAGTTCCATGGTGGGCGTGACGTCAACGGTCAGGAACTCCGTCACATGCGGAGCCGTGAAGGCACTTTGCACCATGGCAGCGGCTGTGAACTTCCGGACTCCCTTAATAGGGGTGCGGGTCTCGCGTTCAGCGGAAACCCCGACGGCGGGCGCAGCGACCGGTGCGACCTCGGGAGCCGAAACCTCCGCCTGGGATCCGGCCGCGAAGTCCTGGACATCCGAACGGGTGATCAGGCCTCCCGGCCCGGTTCCCCTGACCAACTCGAGGTCGATTCCGAGATCCCTCGCCAACTTGCGGACCGGAGGCGTGGACCGCGGACGCTCCTGCTCCACCACGGGCCCGTTTGGAACGGCGAGCGGTGCGGGCTGTTCAACGACAGGAGCGGGCTCGACGGCGGGAACGGGTTCCCGGACCGGCTCGCGTTCAGCGGCGCCCCCGTCAAACATGCGCTGGCGTCGGGCCGGGCGTCCGGACTTCTCGACGACGGCGCCATAGCCTACGAGATTCGGCTCACGCTTCGCTGCGGCCTCCGCCGTGCTTTCCGTAGAGGCGGCCTCACCGGAACCGGCAACGCCGGAAGGCGCCGTTCCGTCGTCGTCGACTTCAAAGGAAACGATCGGCTTGCCGACCTCCACAACGGAACCGGCCTGTTCGTGCAGAGCGGCCACGGTTCCGGCGAAGGGTGAGGGCAACTCAACCACGGCCTTGGCCGTCTCGACCTCGGCAATGACCTGGTTCAGCGTCACGGTGTCCCCCACAGCGACCTTCCAACTGAGGATTTCCGACTCAGTGAGTCCTTCGCCGAGGTCGGGCAGCCTGAATTCCTTGATCATGGTGGCGCTCATCCTTCCAGCCCGCTCAGGGAGTTGCCGCGGCCGAGTGCGCGGTCCACGCCGTCAAGGATCCTGTCCAGATCCGGCAGGTGGTGCATCTCAAGCTTTGAGTACGGGTACGGGATGTCGAATCCAGTGATCCGGACCGGCGCGGATTCAAGGTAGTTGAAGCACCGCTCGGTGATGCTGGCGGCGATTTCGGCGCCGAGCCCGCCGGACTGCGCGGCCTCGTGGGTGATGACGAGCCTGCCGGTCTTGCGGACGGATGCCTCAACTGTCCGGAAGTCAATCGGAGCCAGCGAGCGCAGGTCGATAACCTCCACGGAGAGTCCTTCGTCGGCGGCTGCCATGGCCGCGTCATTCGCGGTTTTCACGAGCGGGCCATACGTCACCAAGGTGACGTCGCTGCCTGGCGTGACCACCTTGGCCTTTTCCATGGACAGCGCCGTGGAAAGATCTGCGGTCTCATCCACTTCGCCCTTGTCGTGGTAGCGGCGCTTGGGCTCGAAGTACAGTACCGGATCGTCCGAGGCGATTGCCTGCTGGATCATGGTGTAGGCATCCTGCGGGTTGGAGACGCTGACGACGCGCAGTCCCGAGGTGTGGGTGAAGTAGGCTTCCGGGGACTCGGAGTGGTGCTCGGGCGAACCGATCCCGCCGCCGAAGGGAACCCGAATGGTGATGGGCATCTTGACGCGGCCCTGCGTCCGGTAATGCATCTTGGCTACCTGGCTGACGATCTGGTCGAATGCCGGGTAGATGAAGCCATCGAATTGGATTTCGCACACCGGGCGGTAGCCGCGGTATGCCAATCCGACGGCGGTGCCGATAATCGCGGATTCCGCCAAGGGGGTGTCAACCACCCGGTGTGTGCCGAAGTCTTTCTGGAGGCCGTCGGTGACCCGGAAAACGCCGCCGAGCGCACCGATGTCCTCGCCCATGAGGACAACTTTGGGATCGTTCTCGAGGGACTTGCGCAGCCCGGCGTTGATGGCGCGGGCGAAGGTCAGCTTGCTCATCAGAGTGCACCTTCCTGGGTTGATCCGCTGAAGCTTTCCAGATAGCGGGAGTAGTGGTCCTTCTGGCGTTCGATCCAGGAGTTGGGGGTGCTGTACACGTGGTTGAAGAGGTCGAGCGGCTCGGGATCGGGCATGTTGATGACTCCTGCCCTCAAGCTCTTTGCGACCTCGTCCGCTTTGGCCTGGGTCTTGGCTTCAAGCTCTTCCGTCAGGAGGCCCTTGGTGCGAAGCAGCGCCTTGAGCCGGCTGATCGGGTCCTTGGCTGCCCAGTCCTCAAGCTCGTTGGCGTCGCGGTAACGGGTGGGATCATCCGCCGTCGTGTGCGGGCCCATGCGATAGGTCACGGCTTCGATGAACGTCGGTCCGCCGCCCTTGCGGGCCCGGTCCAGCGCGATACGGGTGACGGCCAAAACAGCCAGGACGTCGTTCCCATCGACGCGCATGCTGGGGATTCCGAAGCCCGAAGCACGGTCGGCGATCTGGATGTGGGACTGAATCCGGACGGGTTCGGAGATGGCCCAGTGGTTGTTCTGGCAGATGAAGACCACGGGTACTTGGAAGCTCGCCGCGAAGACCATTGCCTCGTTGACGTCGCCTTCGCTTGTGGCGCCATCTCCGAAGTATGCAACCGCTACCGAGTCGGCGCCGTCGTGCTGGATACCCATGGCGTAGCCGGTTGCGTGCAGCGATTGCGAGCCGATGATGATCTGTTGGGTGGCAATGTTGTGCCGGTACGGGTCCCAGCCGGAGGAGGCATTGCCGCGCCAGGCACGGACCAAGTCCGTGGGCTCCACACCGCGGCAATAGGCAACGCCGTTGTCCCGGTAGCTGGGGAAGACAAAGTCGTCGTCCCTGAGGGCTCTGCCCGAGCCGATCTGTGATGCCTCCTGGCCCAGCAGCGGTGGCCACAAGGCCAGTTCGCCCTGACGCTGCAAGGCGGTGGCCTCGGCGTCGATGCGGCGGATGACCATCATGTCCTCATACAGAGAGCACAGTTGCTCGTCCGTGACATCGCTGACCCAGAGATCGAACTCCGGGTGGCTGATGCGTTCCCCTTCCGGGGAAATCAGTTGGACCAGATCCCCGCCGGTCCGACGCGGGCTTGCTGCACTGATTCCGGGATTCGAAGCCTTGTAGGCGTCCTGGCCGGGTTCGTCCGTCAACACAGTTGATCGCACCTTTCAGCTCGTGCTCGCAGGCCTTTTGGAGGGACTTGTGATCCAGCCGCGGGCCAGCATCCGGGCGTCGTCGCCTGGATTAATTGTGACCCTACTCACAATGCTCATTGGGTACAACCACCGCTGAAAATTCTGCGCATTCTGCCCTATCAAGGCGTCCCGCACCGTGCTAACGTTGCGCATTATGCAAGCTTTAGATGGCACCGACACACGCCTGCTTTCGGCCATGGCGAAGGACCCCCGCGGCACGGTTGTCGCCTTGGCACAGAAGCTGGGATTATCGCGGAATACGGTTCAGGCGCGGATGGCGCAGCTTGAAAGAAAGCACGCGTTTCTGTCCTTCGAACGGCGCATCAACCCTGCGGCCCTCGGCTACCCCCTCATGGCGTTCATCTCGGTGCATGTGCAGCAGCAAAAGCTTGGACAGCTTGCCCTGGACCTCGCCGAAATCCCCGAAATCCTGGAGGGGTACGGCCTGACCGGTTCGGCTGACCTGCTGCTGCGGGTGGTAGCGCTCGACGCCGAGGATTTGTTCCGTATCAACGGCAAGATCCTTGCGTGTGACGGAGTGGAACGAACGGACACTGCGATGTCCATGGGCGAATTGATTCCCTTCCGCGTGCAGCCGTTGTTGAACCGGAACACCAAGAAAGCGCTCCGTACCGGCTGAATTCGGACAACCTCGAAAAAATTCGTCCCATCCCACCCATCCATAGCTCCGGGTGGTCCGAATCTCTGGTTGAGAGCCCCGTCCGGGGTTTCGAACACAAGGCCGGATATAAAATCGGCCATACCGGAAGGTTTGGACCATGCGCACTTCGCCCAACCGCCTGATCGCCACCATCTTTGGAGCCGTCTACCTGCTCGTGGGTGTCGTTGGATTCTTCGTCACCTCGGGAATTGGATTCTTCGCTACCGAGGGTGCCAATCTGATCATCTTTGCGGTAAACCCCTTGCACAACATCATCCACCTCGCCATCGGCGCCGCCCTGCTCTACGCGGGCATGAACAGCACTGTGCTGTCCAAGACCATCAACACCACGGTCGGCGCGGTCTACTTGCTTGTCGGCATCCTCGGACTGTTCCTTGTGGGCTCCCCCCTGAACATCATTGCCCTCAACGGCGCAGACAACGTCCTGCACCTCGCCAGCGCAGTGGTGCTTCTCGGCATCGGTCTCTCGCAGGACAAGGTTCCGGCCACAACCGCCAGGGCGCACGTCTAGAAAACCTCGAAACCCGTAAGGAGCCGTCCGTGTCAGCTCAAGCAGCGACGTCCGTAGGACCCACCGCCGGGGCATCCCTCACCCTGTTTTCGTGTTTCGCGGGAATGGGGGCCGGCCTCGTGGAGCTTTCCATCGCATCCAGCTACATTTCGGGCCGGGGACCCCTTGTGTGGGCGGGCGGCATCTTCGCGGCCTGGGGCCTGGCGCTTCTCGCCAGCTCGATTGGCAGCCTCCAACGGGGGCGGCTCCGGTTCCGTAAACCAACAACCCTGGGCCTCCTCGCGGCCGTGCTGGTCCACGTCGGATTCCTGGTTGCCGGTATGGCCCAAAGAGTGCTCGACGGCGGGCATCTGGCAGCTCTGTTCCTGGTCCTGATGGCACTGGGATCCTCTGCCTGGCTCGCCCGAAGGTTCCGCGACGACGTCGGCGGAGTAGCGCAGGCTCCCCCGCGGGCCGGCGCGCTTTTGGGCGCTGCCTTTGCCGCCGCCGTCGTGGTCGCAGCAATTACGACGCCGGGGCTCGCCGCCTCGGTGGCCGGAGCGCACGCCGTCCCCCACGGAGAACATTCCCTGCCGGGCGGCCATAACCACTAAGCCCGGATGCTCGCTCACCTTTGGTTGAAAAATGCGAATCCCTCCTGCAGATCTTTCTGCAGGAGGGATTCGCCATTTGGCCTTGTTTGTGAGCGAGCGTCACGCCGAAGGGCCCGATATGTGAGCGGGCGTTGGACCGGTACGCCTAGTGGTTCACCGCTTTCTCGGCTCCAACGCCGGTCAGGGAGCGGACTTCCATTTCGGCCTGCTTCGACGTGTCTTCGCGCCGCTTGTCCACGACGGTTCCGAGCCAGCCAAGCAGGAACGCTAGCGGAATGGACACGATTCCCGGGTTGCTCAGCGGGAAGACGGCGAAGTTGGCACCCGGGATCATGGACGTCTTGGCACCGGAAACAACCGGCGACAAGGCTATCAGGATGATGGCCGCCGACAGCCCGCCGTACATGCTCCACGTGGCACCCTGGGTGGTGAACTTCTTCCAGAACAGGGAGTAGAGGATGGTCGGCAAATTCGCTGACGCCGCCACTGCGAAGGCGAGGGCGACGAGGAACGCTACGTTCTGGCCATTGGCGAAAATACCGCCAATGATCGCAAGGACCCCGATGACCACCACGGTCCGCCGGGCCACTTTGACCTCGGTTCCGGCGCCGGCCTTGCCCTTGGAAATGACGTTCGCATAGATATCGTGGGCGAACGATGCCGCTGCCGTGATGGTCAAACCGGCCACCACCGCTAGGATCGTGGCGAACGCGACGGCCGAGATGAAGCCCAGCAGCAACGGCCCGCCCAGGTGGAACGCCAGGAGCGGCGCAGCGGAGTTCACCCCGCCCGGGGCCGATTTGATGGTGTCGGCTCCAACGAGGGCTGCCGCGCCGTAGCCGAGGACCAGGGTAAACAGATAGAACAACCCGATCAGCCAGATGGACCAGACCACCGATTTGCGGGCTTCCTTCGCTGTGGGCACAGTGTAGAAGCGCATCAGCACGTGGGGCAGTGCGGCTGTGCCGAGGACGAGCGCCATCCCAAGGGACAGGAAGTCGAGCTTGGAAGTATCGGTCTTGCCGTACTGCAGGCCGGGGTTCAGCACGTTGGGATTCTTGGCGGTATCCGCCGCCGCACCCAACAGGTTCGACAGGTTGAAGCCGTAGATGGACAGCACCCAGAGCGTCATGACTGCCGCACCGCAGATGAGCAGCACGGCTTTGATGATCTGGACCCAGGTGGTGCCCTTCATGCCTCCGATCAGCACGTACATGATCATGAGGGCGCCGACGACGACAATCACCAGGGCTTGTCCGCCCCAGTCGCTGATGCCCAGGAGCAAGGAAATGAGGCTTCCGGCGCCGGCCATCTGCGCCAGCAGGTAGAAAAAGCAGACGACCAAAGTGGTCAGGGCCGCGGCGATCCGCACCGGGCGCTGGCGCAGCCGGAACGAAAGAACATCGGCCATGGTGAACTTACCCGTGTTGCGCATGAGTTCGGCGACAAGCAGCAACGCGACAAGCCATGCGACGAGGAACCCGATCGAATACAGGAAGCCGTCGTAGCCGTTGACCGCGATCGCCCCGGTGATCCCGAGGAAGGAGGCCGCGGACAGGTAGTCGCCGGCGATGGCGGTGCCGTTCTGCGAACCGGTGAACGAGCGCCCGGCGGCATAGTAGTCGGCAGCCGTTTTGTTGTTCCTGCTGGCCCGGAAGACGATCACCATGGTGACCAGGACGAACAGGGCGAAGATGCCCATGTTCAACAGCGTGGTGTCCTTCAGAGCGGCAACGTTGACCATCGGGACCATGGCACTCATTTCGCTGCCCCCCTCACGGTGCTGCCCTTGTCGAACTCATGGCCCTCGATCTCATTCCGGATTTCCGTGGCTATCGGGTCCAGTTTCCTGTTGGAGTAGTGAACGTACCAGCCCGTAATTCCGAAAG
Source organism: Arthrobacter gyeryongensis (assembly GCF_039543785.1). Taxonomy (NCBI): domain Bacteria; kingdom Bacillati; phylum Actinomycetota; class Actinomycetes; order Micrococcales; family Micrococcaceae; genus Arthrobacter; species Arthrobacter gyeryongensis. The sequence continues at coordinate 204,834 of NZ_BAABKK010000015.1, read as the reverse complement.
TTGAGACGAACTGCAGCAGGCCCAAGACCAGGCCGACGTTGATGTTGCCCCACAGTTTGGTGGACATGAAGCCCACCGCGTAGTCAGCCAGCAGGACGTAAGCGAAGTACCAAAGCAGGAATGCGATGGCCATTGGAAAGACAAAACTGCGGTGGCGCTTGCGAAGCTCCTGAAACTGCCCCGTTTGCTGGACTTCCTGGAAATCAACGGACGCTGCTGCGTCCGGTGTCTGGGCCTCGTTACCCATGGCTTCCTCCTGGTTGTGGACGTCTCCATCGACCACACACTCCTGGCCGATGTGACTGGAATCACTATCCGCCCGGCGGCTGCGCCACTTCCAGATTCACCGGCACAGGCGTCGCCCAGCGGGCACGTTGCTGCGCCGAACGGCGGGTTCGCTAGTCTTGCTCCATGCCGGATTCCCCGCTCGTCACCGCCGCCGCCATTTCGGTCATCGTGCTCGCCGTGGCGATCGTCGTCGGGGTCGGCCTCAAGGTGATCCGTTCTTTCCGCGAGCTGGGAACCGACGCCGAGCGGGCCACCTACCAGACCCTGCACGCGGCGTCGCGCGCGGGACAGCACCTGCGCACCGGGCTCCACGCGGCGGGAGCGGCCAAGGCGAGCAAGCAATTGCGTTCCCTGCTTGGCTGCGACGCCCTGGCGATCGCCGACACCGAGTCCGTCCTCGCGTGGGATGGTGCGGCGGAAGAACTCAAAGCGGTACTGATGGACCTCGCCTCGGGAGTGCTCTCCGATGGGCGGACCGTGGTTGTCCCGGCTTCGCACGCATTGAACGCCGTCGTCGCGCCGATCAGGGCCGGAAACCGCGTGGTGGGAGCCGTCGCGGCCTTCGCCCCGCAAACCGGTGCCGGGTTGGTCCGCGCGACAAGCGAGCTGGCCGACTGGGTGGCCGTGCAAGTCGAACTGGCAGAACTCGACGCTTCCCGCACCTTGCTCATGGAGGCCGAAGTCCGGGCCCTGCGCGCACAAATCAGTCCCCACTTCATCTACAACTCCCTCAACGCCATTGCCTCGTTCATCAACACTGATCCCGCGAGGGCGAGGGAGCTGGTGGTCGAGTTCGCGGATTTCACCCGGTATTCCTTCCGCCGCCACGGCGATTTCACCACCTTGGCGGAGGAACTTCGGAGCATCGACCGCTACTTACTGTTGGAGAAGGCACGCTTCGGAGACCGGGTGCAAGTGAGCCTCAGGATCGCGCCCGAAGTCCTGAGCACTGTGATTCCCTTCCTGAGCCTGCAACCGCTCGTGGAAAACGCCGTGCGCCATGGGCTTGAAGCGAAGGAAGGACCCGGGCACATCACCATCTCCGCCAACGACTCCGGGGCCTTCGCGGAGGTCACCATCGAGGACGACGGCGTGGGCATTGATCCGGAACACCTGCGCTCGGTCCTGGCGGGGCACGCCGACGGCGACCACGTTGGACTCCGAAACGTCGATGCCCGCCTTCGGCAGGTCTACGGCGACGAACACGGCCTCGTCATCGAAACCGCGCCGGGCGAGGGCACCTTGATCACCATCCGCGTGCCAAAGTCCCAGCCGAGCCATGATGCCTGAGGCTAATCTATAACCATGATCAACGTACTCGTCGCCGACGACGAGCTCCCCGCCGTTGAAGAGCTCGCCTACCTGCTGGGTCGGGACGAGCGCATCGGTGCCATCCACCGCGCAGTCTCAGGCGCCGAAGCCCTCAGCGCCCTCGAATCGGAATCCGTGGACGCCGTCTTCCTGGACATCCACATGCCCGCGCTTTCCGGCTTGGACATCGCCCGCGCCATCTCGCGCAGCCCCCGCCCTCCCGCCGTCGTCTTCGTCACCGCCGACGAGGACTGTGCGCTCGAGGCGTTCGAACTGGCCGCCGTCGACTATCTGCTCAAACCCGTGCGTGCCGAGCGCCTGGCGAGGTCCATCAGCCGCATCAGCGAGCTCATCAAGGACGGCAGCAAGGTGCCCGAGATGATCACCGTCGACCAAGGCGGAACCACCCGCATGATCCGGAGGGACGACGTCAGCTACGTCCAGGCCCAGGGAGACTACGCCCGGCTGCACACCGCAGAGGCGAGCTACCTGATCCGGGTACCCCTGAGCGACCTCGAACAGCAGTGGGCGGAAGCCGGATTCATCCGCATCCACCGCTCCTATCTGATGTCCCTCAACCACGTGGGGCACATGAAACTCGCCGCGGCACGGCCAAGTGTCACCGTGGCCGGAGCCGAACTGCCGATCAGCCGCAGGCACCTTCCAGCCGTGCGGGACAAACTCGAGGCCACCCGGATCCGGCCACAAGGATGACGCGCGTCAGGGTCACGGCCCCCCAGTCAGCTGCCCGGATAGCCCCCAAGCGTCCATACCATTCGCGCGAGGCGGCCGAGGACTCGGACGTCGGGCAGGTCTTCGTCCGGTCACTCATCCGTTCGCAGTTGCGCCTGGCTGTGGTGGTGGCTTCGGGATTCCTGCTGGTCCTGGCCGCCTACGGCTCCATGGTGGCGCTGGTCCCCCAGCTCGCGCAAATGCGGATTCTGGGCATCCCGGTCAATTGGATCATTCTTGGAGCGGCGCTTTATCCGGTAATCGGCCTGAGCGCCTGGCTGTACAACCGCTCCGCGGCAAGGAACGAAGCCCGCTATCGCGATCTTGTGGAGGAGAAGTGAATCCCGCCGTCGGGCTCGCCGCTTTTCTGGGTGTGGCGCTCGCGACGGCGGCGATCGGCTTCTACGGCCTGCGCATTTCGCGCACCACGGGCGACTTTTACGTGGCATCCCGCACTGTCCGGCCATGGTGGAATGCCTCGGCGATCGGCGGCGAATACCTGTCGGCCGCGAGTTTCCTGGGCGTCGCAGGACTGATCCTGCTGACCGGAACGGACGCTTTGTGGTTTCCCGTGGGCTACACGGCCGGCTACCTGATGCTGCTCCTGTTCGTGGCCGCCCCCTTGCGCCGATCGGGCGCCTACACGATTCCGGATTTCACGGAGGCCAGGCTCGAGTCGAAAGCCGTCCGGCGCGTGACGAGCCTTATCGTCGTGGCTGTCGGATGGCTCTACATCGTGCCGCAGCTTCAAGGCGCCGGGCTCACGATCCGGATCAGCACGGGATTGCCTTCCTGGGTGGGCTCCATCGCCGTCGTCGCCGTGGTCTGCGTGACGGTAGTGGCCGGTGGCATGCGTTCCATCACCTTCGTCCAGGCTTTCCAGTACTGGCTCAAGTTAACGGCGTTGGCCGTTCCTGTCGTGTTCCTGCTGCTGAACCAGGCAGGCGGCGGCTCACCGGTCCTGGCGGAGGCATCCAGCAATCCCACCGGCCTGCCCGCAGCCGGGCTCTACCAAACTGTCTCGCTCCTGGTGGCACTGCTTTTCGGAACGCTGGGACTCCCCCACGTCCTTGTGCGCTTCTACACCAACCCGGACGGCCAATCGGCCCGCCGGACCACCCTTATTGTGCTGGGCCTGTTGTCGGTCTTCTATTTGTTCCCGACGGCGTCCGGCCTGCTCGGGCGGGTCTTCGCACCTGAGCTTGCACGCGACGGACGGCCCGACGCCATGGTCCTGCTGCTGCCTGGAAAGCTGCTGGGTGGCGTGCCCGGCGATCTGCTGTCGGCGTTGGTGGTTGCCGGCGCATTTGCCGCATTCCTCTCAACGACGTCGGGATTGGTGGTTTCGCTGGCCGGCGTTATCAGCCAGGACCTTCTTGGCGGGAGCGTCCACGGATTCCGGGTGGCCACCCTCCTGGCGGTCGCTGTCCCCCTGGCTTTTGCGTTCACCACGGATTCGATGGCCCTGGCCGGCAGTGTAGGGCTGGTGTTCGCTTTCACGGCGTCCACCATTTGTCCGGTCCTGGTCCTGGGCATTTGGTGGCGGGGCCTGAGCGACGCAGGCGCGATTGCCGGCATGCTGACGGGAGCCGTCCTGTGCGGGGGTGCGCTCGTATCGAGCACGATCATGGGTTCCGCCGCTCCCGCATGGATTGCCCAGCCCGCGGCGTGGACGGTGCCGGCCGCGTTTGCCGTGATGGTGCTCGTCTCGCGGGCCACGAAACACCGGATCCCCGGGACCGTGACCCGGCTCATGACCAGGCTTCATGTCCCGGAACGACCGGTGGCCACGGAGCGCCAGCTCCGCTAGTCGATCGCCGCCATGAGCTCGACGACCCGGTCGAGGAAAGCATCAACCTGCGCCTCTTCGTAGCCGTCGCGCCCGCGGGCCTCGGAGAAGGCGGCTCGGCGGACGTTGTCGACGCTCAGCGGTTTGTCGTTCTCCAGGTAACCGATCAGGGAGACGCACAAGGCATCGACCTCGGCGATGTTGTAGCTGCGCGCACGCTTCTTGTCCGGCCGGCGGAAACGTTCGCCATCGGGCCGGTGCAAACGGCCGCGCAACACTCCGGAGAGTTTGCCGATTTTCAGCAACCAGGCTTCCTCGCCCTCGGCAGCTATCAGCTCGTCGCGTTCACGCCGTGCGAAGGCATCTTCGAGGCGGTCCAATGCGGCGTCCACAGCGGTGGCGTCGTAGCCGCCCTTGACGGGATCAAACGAAACCGCGCGGACATCGCTGCTGCCGATTTTCTCCGATGCCTCGGCCCTGTTTTCAAACGACAACCGGGCGCGCTGGAAAAACTGGTCCACTTGCTTTGCGTTGTAGCCGTACCTGCTGTGCGCCACGCGCTCAAATGCTGCGGGGATCTGGCGACGAATGTCCACTGCCACTGCTTTCCTTCTGGGTGGTTGTCAGGCGCCGCTCAACAGCGCGAAAAGAATATATGCTGCCGGAGCCGCGAAGACGATCGAGTCGAGGCGGTCCATGACCCCGCCGTGTCCGGGCAGAATGCTGCTCATGTCTTTGACGCCAAGTTCCCGTTTGACCATGGACTCCGCCAGGTCACCGGCCGTAGCCGCGGCCACCATGCCTACGGCAAGCACCACGCCGACCCACCAGGGCCTGCCCAGGACGAAGATGCTGGCGAGGATCCCGATGACCATGGCACCTGCCACCGAGCCAGCGAACCCTTCCCAGGTCTTTTTGGGGCTGATCTTGGGAGCCATCGGATGCTTGCCGAACAGCGCCCCGACGAGGTACCCGAAAGTATCGTTGGACACAACCAGCAGCAACATCACCGCAATCTGCCAGGCACCCGCCGGAACCTGCCCGGCGGGCCAAGGACCCGCCGTCGTCGCTCCCCCGCCTGTATGGAGAGGCAGGATGGCAAAGCTGATCAGGAAAGGCACCCAGGCAAGCGTGAAGATTCCGGAGAAGACGCTGCGCGGAGCTCCGGCAGCGCTTTCAAGCGAACGCCAGAGCAGGACGGCCGTGCTGCTCAGCACCATCGCGAAGAGCAGGCTTTCGGTGCCACCGAAGTAAGCCGCCAGCGGCATCGCCACGGTACCGGTCAGCACGGGGATGATCGGCATCCTGGTGCCCTGGGCTTCGAGCGCACGAAAAATTTCCCACACGCCGAGGACCGCAAACGCGGTGGTCAGGAGAACGAACCCGAGCGGCAGGAACAGCAGCCCGCCAAGAACGGCAAAGAGCATGGCGAGCCCGACGCCGATGGCGGCCGGAAGATTCCGGCCGGCCTTGGGCGTTGGGTTGCCTCGTTGGCGTCTGGCGCGTGTGGGAATTCCCTGCGCGGGCGCCGGCTCAGCCTCGCTCATCAGACCTCGAGCAGCTCGGCTTCCTTGCGCTTGAGGAGCTCGTCGATACCGTCGACGTGTGCCTTGGTGATTGCGTCGAGTTCCTTTTCGCCACGGGCACCCTCGTCTTCGCCGGCTTCGCCGTCCTTGACGAGCTTGTCCAGGGCGTCCTTGGCCTTGCGCCGGATGCTTCGGATGGAAACCTTTGCGTCCTCACCCTTGCCCTTGACGATCTTGACGTATTCCTTGCGGCGTTCCTGGGTGAGCTCCGGGATGGTGATCCGGATGACGTTGCCGTCGTTGGACGGATTGGCGCCGACCTCGGAGTCGCTCAAGGCCCTTTCGATGTCGCGCATTGAGGTCTTGTCAAAGGGCGTGATCAGGATGGTCCTGGCGTCCGGAATAGCGAAGGAAGCCAGCTGCTGCAGAGGTGTGGGGGTGCCGTAGTATTCCACGATCACCTTGTTGTAGAGTCCGGGGTTCGCACGACCGGTACGGATCGACGCGAAATCCTCCTTGGCTACCTCGACCGCCTTGTCCATCTTTTCCCCGGCTTCGAGCAAGGTTTCTTCGATCACGGTTTCTCCTCAGAAATAGTCGCGCCCCGGTCCACGGGCCGCAATGCACAATAAATTTCCGCCCCTGCGGGCGGAAGAGTCCTAGAAATATCCTAGCCCTTGCTAGGGGGTGACCAGGGTGCCCAGCTTTTCGCCGAGAATGGCCCGGGTGACGTTCCCTTCGCCTTCCATGCCAAAGACAACCATGGACAGATTGTTGTCCTTGCACATGGTCATGGCGGTCTGGTCCATGACGCGGATGTCACGGCGCAGGGCCTCGTCGTAGCTGAGCTTTTCGAGCTTCTCGGCCGTGGGATCCTTCTTGGGATCCGCCGTGTACACGCCGTCCACACCGCTCTTCGCCATGAGGACGACGTCGGCATGCACTTCGAGTGCACGCTGGGCCGCCACGGTGTCAGTGGAGAAGTACGGAAGACCTGCGCCCGCACCGAAGATGACGACGCGGCCCTTCTCCATGTGGCGGATGGCACGGCGCGGAATGTAGGCCTCGGCTACCTGTCCCATGGTGATGGCGCTCTGAACGCGGGTCTCGACGCCGGCCTGCTCCAGGAAATCCTGCAGCGCCAGGCAGTTCATGACAGTGCCGAGCATTCCCATGTAGTCGGCGCGGGAACGGTCCATGCCGCTCTGTGACAGTTCGGCGCCGCGGAAGAAGTTACCGCCGCCGACGACAATTGCCACCTCGACCTCGGAAACAGCAGCGGCGATTTGCTTGGCGATGGCGCGGACGGTTTCCGGGTCCACACCAAGCTTCCCGCCGCCGATGACCTCGCCGGACAGCTTCAGCAGTACACGACGACGGGTCTTCTCCGGATGGATTGCAGTGTTCTCGGTTTCCATGGTGCCTTCCCGTTTGTGGACTCTGGCTAGATTATCTTGCTGGGGGCCGGGCAGAAAGCTGCCGGCTGTGGATGCACTAGGTGCGGGCCTGTCGTTGCATGCAAAAGGGGCGGCCACCGAAGTGACCACCCCTTTTGTATGTCTAACTAGTTTCCGACGCGGAAACGGGCAACGGCAGTTGCCTTGACGCCGGCCTCTTCGAGGACCTGTGCAACAGTCTTCTTGGAGTCCTTGGCGAATGCCTGGTCCAGGAGAACTTCACCCTTGTAGAAGCCCGTCACGCGGCCTTCGACGATCTTGGTGAGAGCGGCTTCCGGCTTGCCTTCGGCCTTGGCGGTCTCTTCGGCGATGCGGCGCTCGGACTCGACCAGTTCGGCCGGGACGTCTTCGCGGCTCAGGTAGTTCGGGGCCATTGCTGCAACGTGGACGGCAACGTCGTGGGCTGCGGTAGCAGCGGCGTCGCCCTCGCCCTCAACGGCGAACAGGACGCCGACCTGGGCCGGGAGGTCCTTGGAGGTCTTGTGCAGGTAAGCGTCAACCGTGCCGCCTTCAATGCGGGCAATGCGGCGGACAACAACCTTTTCGCCGAGAACGGCGCCTTCTTCGACGACAACCTCGGAAAGGGGCTTGCCGTCCACGTCGATGGCCAGCAGGGTCTCGAGGTCGGCAGCGCCGGACTCGACGGCGACGGCCAGGACCTTGTCGGCCAGCTGGATGAACTTGTCAGCCTTGGCGACGAAGTCGGTCTCGCAGTTGACCTCGATCATTACGCCAACGCCGCCGGTGACCTTGGCTGCAACCAGGCCTTCAGCGGTGGAGCGGCCTTCACGCTTGGTAGCGCCCTTGAGGCCCTTGATGCGGATGATCTCGATGGCCTTCTCGGCGTCGCCGTTGGCCTCGTCAAGAGCCTTCTTGACGTCCATCATGCCGGCGCCGGTGCGCTCGCGCAGGGCCTTGATGTCAGCAGCAGTGTAGTTCGCCATGTGAACCCCTCTGTCTAGAAATTTATGTGTTTACGGACTGACAGGACGGCAGCCCACCTGATGGGCCGCCATCCTGTCAGTAGCTCCCCGCGCGGAAATTGGTGCGGGAAAGGTCCGGATTTACTTGTCTGCTTCGGCTTCGCCAGCAGCAGCTTCGGTGGCCTCGGCGGCCGGGGCTTCGACAGCTTCCGCAGCCGGGGCTTCGACAGCCTCGGCTGCCGGAGCCTCAGCAGCCGGAGCTTCAGCAGCTTCGGCCTTGCTGCCTTCGAGGAGCTCGCGCTCCCACTCAGCCAGCGGCTCTTCCGGAGCCTCTGCAGCACCGGTTGCGCGCTGGTTACGGGCGATGAGGCCCTCAGCAACGGCGTCGGCAACCACGCGGGTCAGCAGGTTTACGGAGCGGATGGCGTCGTCGTTACCCGGGATCGGGAAGTCAACTTCGTCGGGGTCGCAGTTGGTGTCCAGGATGGCAACAACCGGGATGTTCAGCTTCTTGGCTTCGTCAACAGCCAGGTGTTCCTTCTTCGTGTCAACAACCCACAGAACGGAAGGAGCCTTGGTCAGGTTGCGGATGCCACCGAGGTTGGTTTCCAGCTTGGTGAGTTCACGCTTGAGGAGCAGGAGCTCCTTCTTGGTGTAACCCGAGCCTGCGACGTCCTCGAAGTTGATCTCTTCGAGTTCCTTCATACGCTGGATGCGCTTGGCAACGGTCTGGAAGTTGGTGAGCATACCGCCCAACCAACGCTGGTTGACGTACGGCTGGCCAACACGGGTAGCCTGCTCGGAAATTGCTTCCTGAGCCTGCTTCTTGGTGCCGACGAACAGGACGGTGCCGCCGTGGGCGACAGTAGCCTTGACGAACTCGAAAGCGCGGTCGATGTAGGACAGCGACTGCTGAAGGTCAATGATGTAGATGCCGTTGCGCTCCGTGAAGATGAATCGCTTCATCTTCGGGTTCCAACGACGGGTCTGGTGTCCAAAGTGGACGCCGCTGTCAAGCAGCTGGCGCATAGTTACGACGGGCATGCCGACGCTCCTTCCGGCAGGTCATTCATGAGAGAGCCACACGGGCCGCTCTTACCCTGCCAATAGTTGACGGTTAATTAGCCGGACCCGAACGGGCCTTGGCTCCTGGCATCCATTGCACTTCTCATCCGGCCAATGACTCGCCGGACCGCAAGAGGCACAATCCTCCGCAGCACTGAATCCGCGAGGATTCGCAATTGGAGGGTTGGATACGCGTAGTCAGCCTGGGACCCCCGCGCAACTGAATGAGAAGCGCTTCTGAACAAGCTTGAGGGCACAGCAAACTGCTCCACCAAGTGTACTACAGCGCCTCCAGCCTTATGACCGCAAAAGCCCCGGATTCAGCCTCCATCCTTCGGCAGGTTTCCCGCACCGTTTTCCACATAGCCGAACTGGCGGCTTCCGGAGACTCCGGCGCCGGCGAAGGCTTGTTCCATGAGAGCTGCACATCTTCCGGCCTACGTACTTTTGCTCGCTGCCTTGGGCGCGGCGCCTGCCGCTGCATCCGCGCCGCCGGGCGCTACCAGCCCGTCCGGAACCCGCCCGGGCTGGGCGTGGCCGCTCTCCCCCAAGCCCGCGGTTTTGCGCGGCTTCGACCCTCCGGACAAGCCGTGGTTGAGCGGGCACCGCGGCGTGGATTTACGAGCAGCGGACGACGGCGCCACAGTCGCCACGCCCGCCGACGGCACCGTGAGATTCGTGGGCGTCGTGGTGGACCGTCCAGTGATCACCATCGACCACGGGGGTGGGCTACGGAGCAGCTTTGAGCCCGTGGACAGCGAACTCGCAGAGGGGGCCACGGTGAACAAGGGCCAAACGATCGGGGTAGTGGAAACCGGCCACTGCGCGGGATCACCGTGCCTCCACTGGGGAGTGCGGCATGGGGAGGACTACGTCAACCCGCTTGCCTTCGTCACGGATCTCCGGCCTTCCGTGTTGCTGCCCCTAGATGATGTGCTGCCTCTAGACGATGGCGGAAATCCCCGTGATCGCCCGGCCCGTGACAAGGGTGTTGATTTCGTGGGTGCCCTCGTAGGAGTAGATCGCCTCGGCGTCGGCGAAGATCTTGGCCATCTCATAGTCCGTGACAATGCCGTTGCCGCCCAGGATGCCCCGGCCCAGGGCAACGCTTTCGCGCATGCGGGCCGTGGTGAAGGCTTTCGCCAGCGCGGATTGCTCATCCTTGGCCACACCGGCATCCTCAAGCTGCGCAAGCCGGACCATCATGCCCATGGAGCTGACCGTATTGCCCAGGATCTGCACGAGTTGTTGCTGCACCAATTGGAACGATGCCAGGGGCCTCCCGAACTGCATCCGTTCAACCGCATAGCGGCGGGCGACGTCGAATGCCGCAAGCTGCTGGCCCACAGCCTGCCACGCGACCGAAAGCCGCGTGACTTTGAGGACCTTGTTGGTGTCCCTGAAGCTGTTGGCATTGGCCAGTTTGAAGAAGTCCGGGACCACCACGTTTTCAAGGGTGATATCGGCGTTCTGAACTGTCCGCAGCGAGATCTTGTTCTCGATCTTGCTGGCCTTGAATCCGGGGAGGCTCGTGTCCACCAGGAAACCCTTGACCTGATTGTCGCCAAGGTCGCGGGCGAAGACCACAACCCAGTCCGAGAAAGTGGCGTTGCCGATCCAGCGCTTGGCCCCGTTGAGGATCCAGTTGCCGCCGTCGCGGCGCGCGGTAGTCCGGGTGCCGCCTGCGACGTCCGAGCCGCCCAGTGGCTCGGTCAGTCCAAAGGCACCGATCTTCCTGAGGGAGTAAATGTCCGGCAGCCAGGCGTCCTGTTGCTCTTGAGATGCCAGCGCCTCGATGGAGCCAGTGAACAAGCCGTCGTGAACGCCCATGAATGTGGCAATTGAGGCATCGGCGCGGGTTGCCTCTGCGTGGACAAGGCCAGCGAAAAGGTTGGAATAGCCTTGGCGCCGGACCGGACTGACGAGGTCAATCTCAGCCAGTTTGGGAATCAGGTCCATGGGGAATTCCCCGCGGTTCCAGCAATCGACGGCAATCGGCTTGACCTCACGGGAAAGGAAGCTCCGGATCTCAGCCAGCCGGTCCTGCTCCTTGCCCGTGAGCAATTGCTCAAAGCCATAGAAGTCGCCGTCGGCGTACGGGAGATTCTCGAGGTCGATTGCTGCCTTGGACATGGCACTCCTTCGCGTAAGTTACTGGTGAGTAACTTACAGCAATGACAGTCCTCCACACAAGCAAGCAGGCGCACCGATCTCTTGGCGGACTGCTGTCTTGCGTAGCGTCATCGTCCGGAGCGGGAACGGTTGCCGTTAACCTCGGGGTCTCCCGGTGTTTGCCCTTTGCACGGTTCCCTCCCAGCCCGCCTCCATAGCTTGGCAGGGACATCGTTTTCCCCAATCTAAGGACGATTTTCAATGCCTGTTACACCCAACAAGCTCAAGCAGACCTCGATGGTTTTGGTGGGCGCCGCAGTCGCCGCCTCCACTCTCGCCTCCGTTGCCCTGCCGGCATCCGCCGCTGACGCGGGCGAAGCACACGCCCCGGCCGGATTCACCGTGAAGACCTTCTCCCAGGTCGGCAACGAGTCAGCACCTGATGACATCACGCTGATGGACGACTCCGTGTACGTCTCGTTCCAGAATGGCGTAGGCCCCTTGGGCGAGGCCTCTGCAAACGGCACCACAGCCAGCACCATTCAGCAGTTCAGCCTCGACGGAAAGCCCGGCAAGTCCTGGCAAGTCACTGGCAAGGTTGACGGGCTTACGGCCGATCCGGAACACCATCGTCTCCTCCTCACCGCCAACGAGGACGGCAACTCGAGCTTCTCGACCCTCAGCCCTGAGCAGGCGAAGCCGCTGACCACCTACACATATTCGGGCCTCACCCACGGTGGGGGAACCGATGCCGTATCCGTCGTGAACGGCAAGATCCTCGTCAGTGCCTCAGCACCGGCTGATACTTCGGGTCCCGCCGCCTATTCCGTCGCATTGGAAGGCGCCACCGCCAAACTGACGCCTCTTTTCGGCGACAGCGCTACGGCTACCGCTGCCAATGGCCCCCAGGCTGGAAAGGCGACCACGCTCGGCCTCACCGACCCGGACTCCAACACACAGGTTCCGGCGGCCGCTCCGCGGTTCAAGAACTCCTTCATGCTTGATGCGCAGGCGGACCAGCAGTTGATCTTCGCTTCCAACCCGGGGAGCAGCAAGCAAGCTCTCCAGGTGCTTTCGGTTGCCCAGCCCTTGGATGACACCGTGTTCGCGGCCCACTCCAACCAGACCCTCCTGGTCACGGATCCGAAGGACAACAAGGTCTTCTCCATCACTGGCCCGTTCAAGGCCGGCGAAGCCGTCTCCACGGTGGTGCCCGACGCCGGACCCGCCTACCTGGCAAACCTGGACTTGGGAACGGGCGCTCTCGCCCCGATCAAGGAACTCGCCTCCATCCAGCCCAAGGGCTTGATGTTCACCGGCGGCGGGGACAACTCGCACGACGGCCAGGGCTCCGAGTAGCGCTCACATTCGGAAGAAACCCCTGACTGCGCTTCCGCGCGTCAGGGGTTTCTTTTTTTCGGGCTAGAGGGCCCCTCACGTGTCTTGTTGTCCTAAAGGGTTAGACGACTCGCTGCAATACCCAGCGCATCCGCGAGCCACCTGTTGCGAACGTCGCTCCCGGCGGCCGAGCCCATGTAGAAGCCGCCGCCGTGGATTTCCAGGAATACGCCCGCCGCCGGGGCGCTGGCCGGCACGTGGATCCGCACCGGAACACTTCGGCCATGTGCGCTTGCCAGTTCTGCGATTGGCCGTGGATCGCACTCCGCCGGTGCCGCCGGCCTCGCTCGGAATGCGAGCAGCTCTTCCCGACTGCCCGGACCACGGCCAGCCGGTCGCCGGGCGTAGAAAGCGCGGGATTCATCGACGAGTGAACACAGTTCAGGATCGATCAGCGAGGGCAATTCGAAGCTCACAGGACAACTCTAGGATGCGCATCCGGCGAGCGAAGAAGAGTGGCCGCCGTGGCGCGTTCGGCCTGGTAGGAGCAGTATGGAGGGATGAACGCTCCCAGCGCCGATAGTCCGGCGCAGGGTGGCCCCGTTGTTTCCGGCGCCCGCCTGCACCCGTGGAGCCGTTATGTGGCCTTGGGTGATTCGTTTACCGAAGGGGTAGGAGATCCGGAGCCTCGCAGCCCTGGGGGCTTGCGAGGCTGGGCGGACCGGGTCGCGGAGGAACTGAGCACCGGACACGACGATTTCGCTTACGCGAATCTGGCGGTCCGCGGACGGTTGCTCCATCAGATCCTGGATGAGCAGGTCGGCCCTGCACTTGCCCTGCAGCCGGATCTGATCACTCTCAATGCCGGGGGCAATGACCTGATCTTCCGCAGAAGCGATCCCGACAAACTCGCCGTCCGGATGGACGCCGGCGTGCAACGCCTCGCCGCTGCCGGCGCAACGGTTGTGCTGTTCGCCGGACCGGACTGGGGCGCTACGCCAGTGCTGGGACACACCCGCGCCAGGGTGGCCATCTTCAACGAGAACCTGCGCACCATCGCGGCACGCCACGATGCGGTAATCGCCGATCTCTGGGCTCTGCGTCAACTCACCCACCCACGAATGTGGGATCCGGACCGGCTGCACTTCTCCCCTTTGGGACAGCACACCATCGCAATCATGGTGCTGGATACCCTCAACGTCGCCCATACCTTGGAACCGATGACACCGAAAGACCTACCCGGGCGCAGCTGGCGCGAGGCTAGGACCGATGACATTGTGTGGGCACGCGAGCACTTGTTCCCATGGGTCCTGCAACGTCTCAAACAACGAATCTCCGACGACGGGCGGCACGCAAAGCGGCCGGATCCCGGGCCCGTGTTTGGCGCCTGGATGCCCCCCGGAACGTTCGTGGGAGACGATCCAACGCCAACTAACTAACTACATAAGAACGTCTACCTAACGGAGCGTCAAAAGGAACGAGTGATGACCACTCGTTTTTGCGGCTACCTGTTAGTCGTAGCCTCTAAAGTACGCGTGTGTGAACTAATCACAACCGGGTGCCGCCTCCCCGGAACCCAGATCGGACTCCCTTTTCGAGCGGCACCTTCTTGGAAATCAACGAACGATCACTCGGTTTCTGGTGCAGTACCCAGGCTGGGGAGGAGTTGACCATGAGGACCACGGATGAGCAACTGGGGGCAATCGTATCGCGGCTCGAGGGCCGTGCAGGGCCTGACGTCTCAGGAACTCGGCTCGCTGGGCACTTTCGCAAACGCTGGACCGCTTTTGGCAGCACGGCGCTGATTGTTGCCGGCCTGCTGGCCGGGGTGGGGTTCGCCGCACCGGCGCAGGCAGCGGCAAACACGGTGGTGTCGCTGACCTTCGATGACGGCAACGCGGACCAATTGACCGCGGAAGCCACGATAAAGAGACTGGGCCTGGTCGGCACGTTTTTCATCACCACCGGGTGGATCGGCCAGCCCACCTACCTGACCACCGCTAACCTGCAACAAATCGCCGCCGACGGCAATGAGATCGGCGGCCACACCGTCACCCACCCGGACCTTGTGTCCGTGACCCCGGCTGAGTCGACACGGCAGATCTGTAACGGCCGGGTGGCGCTGATGAACATGGGCTTCAAAGTCACGAGCTTCGCCTACCCCTTCGCTTCCGAAGACCCGGCCACCGAGGCCCTGGTGAAACAGTGCGGTTACAACAGTGCCCGCGGCCTGGGTGACACGGCCAGCAAGGACCCTGCCTCGGCGACGCTTCCCGCGGCAGACACCATCCCGCCCGCCAATGCTTTTGTCACTGCAGCACCGAGCGAGGTAGACAGCACCTGGACACTGGCGAATCTGCAGAACCAGGTGACCCACGCCCAAACAACCGGTGGCGGGTGGGTCCAACTGACCTTCCACCACATCGCCGTCGGCACGGACCCCACGCTGACAATCACCCCCACCCTGTTCAACCAGTTCGCCACCTGGCTGGCACAGCAAAAGACCGCCGGTACCGTCGCGGTGAAGACCGTGGACCAGGTCATCGGCGGCACCCAGCAGCCCGCTGTCCACGGCCCTGCCGTACCTCCGCCACCCCCTCCGGGGACGAACATGATTCAAAACCCCAGCCTGGAAACCTTGGTCAACACGATTCCGCTGTGCTGGGCCGCCGGCGGGTACGGCACCAACACCCCCGCCTTCGCTGTTGTCTCCCCCGGCCACTCCGGCACGAACGCCGAACAGCTAACGCTGACCGGCCGCTCGTCAGGGGACGCGAAACTCCTGCCCGCCCTGGACCTGGGCGGCTGCTCACCGACCGGCACAACCGGACATCGATATCAGCTGAAGGCCTGGTTCAAATCCACCGCGCCAACGCAGTTCGAGCTCTATTACCGCGTCGGTAACGGGTATTGGAAGTACTGGACCGCAAGCCCCCTCCTCGTCGCCGCGGCGAAGTGGACCCAGGCCACTTGGACCACGCCTCCCCTACCGGCCGGTGCCTCGGGGATCAGTTGGGGCCTGAACATCCAAGCCAACGGCACCATCACCACCGACGACTACGAGATGTACGACATCGGCCCCTGATTCTCGACCTCGCGGTTTAGCCTGACGGCGGCGTGAACTGGCTGGCAGTGAACTCGGCGCCCTCCCGATCTGCCAGCGGCACACTGCGGCCGCCGTCGCACGCATCGGCAGGCGCCGACAGCACCGTGGCGCCGACCGACAGCAGTCGCTGCGCGGCGTCATCCGCGTCGTCGACGGAAGCGCAGGTGTTCCACGCCGCGGCACCCTCCCCAATTCCGATGCCGATGCCGGCGACGGCACTCCAGAGATGACCCGGGCCGGCCTCGAGCTTTTCTGGAGAATTTGCGGCGGGCCAGCCTGCCCAGGCTGTCACCGGTGGCGAGGGCAGTGCGGTCGCAGATTTCCTGGACTGCCATCATCATCGGCAACGTCACCGGTGCGGTCCAGAGCATGCCGTTGGAGAAGGTGGCGCCCGCTTGGGCGTAGGTCGCAATGCCTGACGGGTCATCATCGGCCGATCCGGTCACTAGGCCCGGTCCAAGCAGACCGAGGAACCGACGGAGAGGCGACGGCTGGTCCGTCCTTGAAACGGGCGGATCCTGGCTAGAGGAATGCTTTCCCCAGCCTCCGGCAACGGGTATGCGCCGCTTTGGCTCAGAGGCATGGATGGAGTCCATGGCTTTCTCCCGCTCTTCACTGGATCACTATGATCAGCGTGCTTACTTTCTCCAGATTAATAGGCCAGCTATTGGCCTATCAATAGGAGGTCTGGTTTCTGCCCGTTGAAGCCAAACCGGGGTATTGACCCTCGTGGTCCGTTCGCTCCCATACGTGGTTATGCGCTAAGCGGTGGCGCTAGTGATCCTCAACCAGTGGCGTTGTGGCGCGCTTCAGGCGGCGCTTTCCTGACAACTGGCAAAGCTGCCGTGTCGAAGAATCGGTATTCTCCCGCGGGAACGCGGATTGTTCCGGCGGCCTCGGCTTTCTCCCGGAGAAAATCGTGGTCTTCGCGGGATAGTACAACCTGCCCGTGCGGGTCGCACGCAATATCCTCTTGCGCGTCCTTGCCGACCTTGGCCGACATAGCCGGGGGCAGGACCAGACACGCCGGATTTTCCAGAAGCCATGTCCGGGTCTCGGAATCGAGCCGGTCCCACTCGTCCTTTAGGCTCACGCTCGGGGTACCGCCTTCCTGTCTGACTTTTGCTGAATTCCGTCCAGATTACTCCTGACGTCAAGAGGATGACAGGACCTCTGTAGGATGTCGCGACCGCCAAAACCCGCAACAGCGTTTCAGTCCTTGCGCAATACTCGCTTCCATGAAACTTCAACTATTCCGGCCGCTGGAAGGCATAACGTGTATGGATGACGGCCGAATAACAGGCCGCGCAACTGGGGAACAGTCGTCTGCCTCCATCAATGGGCGCAACAATTCTCGTCCCTCGCCCGCAGAAGATGAATTTGATGTTGGTCCGCTGTCCGGGCATGTTTCATCATTGGGGGTTCCTTAGGGCCTTTGCCCATGTCCGTGTTTCCTGGTTTATGATGCCTGACCGGGCGCCGGGCGCACCAACGGCGTCGATATCATCTGGCCGAACAGGGCCTGGACCAGATCGAGCGCCGCTGCGCGCTCACCCATGAGCTGATGCACCTCGGGATGGCCCCTCGGCCAACCATCTCTCGTCAGCTCACGAAGCCATTGACGCCGCACGGCCGCGCGCCCACGCTTGGAGCATGGCCACCAAACTATCCGGAGTGATCCTCGGGACGTTTCCGGAGCTGCGCTACGAACCCACCGCCAAGCGGATCCGCGCGAGCCTGGGGGGCAGCACCGTCGTCGACACCCTGCACGCGTGGCTGGTCTGGGAACCGAAGCGCATTACCCCGGTTTATGCGGTACCGGAGGCAGAACTGCTGGCAGAGCTGACGCCGCCGGGCGGCCCTGCAGCCGACGTCCCGGAACTCGCCGTCAGGCTGTCCGCGGACTCTCTTCCGTCGCTGGATCCGCGCACGGGGTTCGGCCGGCACACCACCGCCGGCGAACAGCTCGACATCGTGACACGGACGAGCACGGCGCCCGGGTCAGCGTTCCGCCCGGACGACCCTGACTTGGCCGGGTATGTCGTGCTGGATTTCGCCGCCTTTCAGTGGCGGGAAGACGACGAGGAGATCATCGGCCACCCCCGCGATCCCTTCCACCGAGTGGACATCCGGGCCTCGTCCTTGGCCGTGGAGGTCTCCCTCGACGGGGTCACGCTCGCTACCACGAACGGCGCGCAACTCCTGTACGAGACGTTGCTTCCCGTCCGCTACTACATCCCGCCCGGGGATGTGCGGCTGGACCTCATGGAGGAGAGCCCCAAGAGGACCGTATGCCCGTACAAAGGGGAAGCCCGCTACTGGACGTACCCCGGCACCGAGGACGGCAGGAACATCGCCTGGAGCTACGACAGGCGTTTCCGCGACGCCGCGCAGATCCACGGTCTGGTGAGCTTCTTCAATGAAAGGGTTGACCTGACCGTCGACGGCGTCCTGCAGCCCCGCCCGGTGACGCCCTGGTCTCGGCCGCAGGACCGCCGCAACTGAAGGGCGGCAGAAAGGGTGGCCGTGAGGGGCCGGCCAGAACAGCGAGCGATTCCTTGACCGACGCGGACCGCGTGCCCTCTGCTCTGCCCTTTTCGACGACCGAGCTTCCCTCGCCACAAATGGCGCGTCATCAGGGCTGTGGGGAGCCACCGCGGCCTGATTGTTCCCTCGCATCGACAGCGCGGATTTTCCAAAATCGTGTTACGTTATTTTAGAGATTCGGGGAGTTTCGACTATCAGGGCCGCGCGTTTCGAATCAGAGAAGGAGGGCCCGATGCCCGAGGAACGACTCACCATAGCAGGGCCGAGATCCACGACGGACGGCGCCGGGACATTGTCCCCCGACTCAGCTTATTCTGGACCCGGCGGACGGGGGCGTGCCATGACTCCTCTGGCCATGGTCCGCACCCGGGTGCAGATCCCGCTCAGATTCGCCGACGGCTTCCGGTCGACGGCCGATGCATTCACTTTCCGAGGCCTCGCGGACCGGAAGGAGCATCTGTTACTGGGGCTCGGTGATTGGCAAGGCGCCCTCGCCGGCGCCAAGGCCGGGTCTATCGCCCCCTTGGTGCGCCCTCACAGCGAATGCCTCACCGGGGACGTCCTCGGCTCGCAGCGGTGTGACTGCGGGCCTCAGCTCCGCGAAGCGGCCGAGCGGATCACCTGCGAGGGTGGCTTCCTGCTGTACCTAAGGCAGGAAGGAAGGGGCATCGGGCTCTACGAGAAGCTTGACGCCTACTCCCTCCAGGACCGCGGTCTGGACACCTACGCCGCCAACCTCGCTCTCGGCCACGGCGAAGACGAGCGGGACTACCGTGCCGCGGCCCAGATGCTGCTCGCTGTCGGGGTGGATCGGATCCGGTTGCTGAGCAACAACCCGGACAAGGCCATCCAGCTCAAGGCAAACGGCATCACCGTGGCCGAGCGCGTGCCCACCGCTGTCCACCTCTCCCCCGCGAATGCCCGGTACCTGACTGCCAAGCGCGATCACACCGACCATACGATCGACCTCGGGCCACTCCCCTAGCTCACGACGGTTCCAGGATCACGTTGGGACGCGCGGCGTTGCCTTAGACGCGTTCCGGGAAGGATTCGACTTTGGCGGGGTCCCGCTCAATGACGTCGCCCAGCGCGCCGTCGATTCGGTCGAGAGTCTCCGGGTCCAGGACCAGGTCGGCGGCTTTGACGGTGTCGTCGAGTTGTTCGGGCCGGCTGGCGCCCACGATTGCGGCGGAAACGTTGGGGTTGGCCAGAACCCAGGCGACGGCCAGGGTGGCCAGCGGCACGCCGATGTCTTCGGCTATCGGCTTGAGTTTCTCCACCCGTTCAAGTACCTGCGGCTGCATGAACTTGTGCTCTGTCTTCAGCGCGCCGTCCTCGGAAGTGAAGCGCGATGCGGACGGAACGGATCGGCCGCCGTCGTACTTTCCCGTCAGTACGCCTTGGGCAAGAGGGGACCAGCAAACCTGGGTGATCCCGAGTTCTTCGCAGGCGGGAACCACCTCTGCCTCGATGACCCGCCACAGCATGTTGTATTGAGGCTGGCTGGACACCAACTGGATGCCCAGCTCGGTGGCCAGCGCTGCCCCGGCCCGGATTTCCTCCACGGTCCACTCGGAGATGCCGATGTAATGGGCCTTTCCGGCGTGGACGATGTCCGCGAAGGCGCCCATGGTTTCGGTCAGCGGGGTCTCGTAGTCATAACGGTGCGCCTGGTAGACGTCCACGTAGTCGGTCTGGAGCCGGCGCAGCGAACCGTTGATGGACTCCATGACGTGCTTCCGGGACAAGCCCCGATCGTTCTTTCCCGTACCGGTGGGGAAGAACGCCTTGGTCATGATCTCGATACCCTCGCGGCGCACGCCCTTCAGGGCCTCGCCGAGCATGGTTTCAGCCTTGGTGTTGGCATAGGCGTCGGCCGTGTCGAAAGTCGTGATGCCCAGGTCCAAGGCCTTGCGCACGCAGGCAGTAGCGACATCCTGGTCCACGGTTTCGCCATGGGTCGCCCAATTGCCGAGCGCAATCGCGCTCACGTACATGCCACTGTTGCCGAGTTTGCGGTATTGCATGGAAGTTCCTTTCAGAAGGTTGCCGGAAGATCCGGCTGAGCGGTGGAATTCTTGCGCAGGACCCGTGGAGGTGCCGTGCTCTCGCGGATCACAAGCCGCGCAGGCCGGCCGAGGGACCTGGGTTGTCCGCCGTTCATGGTGTCCAGGAGGAGCCGGGCAGCGTCCTGGCCCTGACCGGCCACGTCGTGGTCCATGGTTGTCAGGCCCAAGACCTCGCAGAGTTCGTGATTGTCGAAACCAAGCACAGAGAAATCCCGGGGGACGTCCAGACCCGCCCGACGCAGGACCATCAGCGCACCGAAGGCCATCTCGTCAGAGGCGACGAAAGCCGCGGTCGGGGCGCGGGCCGCAACCAGCAGCCTTGACATGGCCGCTGCTCCCCCGCCGACGCTGTTCTCATCGAACTGTTCCAGGACGCCCTCCCGGGCCAGCCCAGCCTCCACCAATGCCTTGCGGTAACCGATGAGCCGCTGCCGGGGCGGTACCCCGCCCAGATTGCTGCCTTCCTCATCTCGGATGCCGATGAACGCCACCCGCTCGTGGCCGAGGTTCAGCAGATGCCTCACCGCGTCCCGCCCAGCCCCTACGTTGTCCACGGACACGGATCCGATACCGGGCCCTTCAGCACCGAGCAAGGCTACCGCTTGTCCTTGGGAGGCGAGCGATTCCAGTTCTTTCTTGCCGGGCTGCAGGGCAATAACGATGACCCCGTCCGAGCGGCCGTGCAGGCGCGGGGATCCGAAGAATCTCTCACGCTGCCCAGGGGTGGCGAGCTCGTAGAGGAGAACGTCGTACCCTGTGTTCCGGAGCTCCTGTGTGGCCGCGCCGATGGTCTTGCCAAAGAACCACTTGGCCAGCACCGGCACAACGATGGCCACGGTCATGGTCCGGCCGGTCGCGAGGCGCGACGCGGCCGGGGACGCCGTGTAACCCAATTCGGCGGCCGCCTCTTGCACGCGCTTGCGAGTTTTCGACGAAACGCCCGGCACGGACCGCAAAGCCCTGGACACGGTAGATATCGAAACCCCTGCACGTTCCGCAACTGACTCAACGCTGATAACCACGGACTCAACCGTAGACGCCCGCGTGGAGGAATCGCAAGCGCTTGCAGCATATTTCAACTCTGCTTGCCCGTCAGACGCATCGCCCCCGGGCCATTCCGACACCGCGGGCGGATGGGTGGAAGGGGCACCATGGGATCCTGGCCTTCTGTAGTGTTGGTCTTCGAGACCGAACGAAGGCGGGATGCTCTTTGGGCCGCAAGACACTTGTTGACGATGTCGTCGACGGGCTGCTCGATGACATCCTTGAGGGGAAGCTCGGCCCCCACACTGCGATCCCCAGCGAGTCGGAGATCGCCGCCGCCTACGAGGTCAGCCGACTCACCGTGCGTGAGGCACTGAAGGCGCTGCGGGCGCAGAATATCCTGTACGTAAAGGCCGGCCGCGGCACGTTCGTGAACCCGGCCGACGCCTGGACCGGGCTTGGCGCGATCTTCAAGGCCGCTTCCCACGGAAGCGGTGCGGATCAGGTGTCTGTGGGCCTCATCGAAGTGCGGCGCATGGTGGAAACCGGGGCGGCCGGGCTCGCGGCCATGCGGCACTCTCCGGAAGACGTGGACTGGATGCAGCAGTGCATTGCCGACATGAAAACCTCCCACGCGGCGGGTGACCTGGACCGCTTCGTGGCCGCCGACATCGGATTTCACGACGCCGTGCTCAAGGCCTCCGGCAACCCCTTTGTCCGGGCACTCTTCGCCCAGCTGGGGCAGCTCCTGTACACGGCTAGGCGGGAAACCTCCGCCGTCCCCGAGATCCAGCTCCATGCCATCGACTACCACCAGCGCGTGCTGGACAGTATCCTCAGCGGCGACGCCGAACTCGCCCGCCGGGTCATGGATGAACATATGGACCAGACGTACGAAGACTACGAACGCTACGTCCACGGCACCAAGCCCTGACACAGGGAGCAGCTCCGCATGCCGGGCCGCCACGCGAAACTGGTTTTCGATCCGACTATTGACCCCCCACTCACTGCATCGTATGATTTTCGTCATATCAGATGTCTGACATCTGACTTAGATGGATCGAATGACTCCCACACATCCCCTGGATTCCCGCTGAGCGCAGTTGCCCGGTGCGGATCCGACAGACAGAAGGTCAAAGATGACTTCCCTCACGATGCGTTCGCCCGCCCTCAGTGAACTGGGTGAACACACGCTTCGCAAGGTCCGCCGCCGCATCATGCCCCTCATCGTCCTGCTGTACTTCGTCTCGTACCTGGACAGGAACAACGTAGGTTTCGCCAAGCTGACCATGAGCGCCGACATCGGCCTCAACGCCGCCGCCTACGGTCTCGGCGCCGGCATCTTCTTCCTCGGATACGCGCTGCTCGAAGTTCCCAGCAATGCCGGAATGTACCGCTTCGGCGCACGCAAATGGCTTGCCCGGATCCTCATCACCTGGGGCCTGCTCGCCGCAGCAATGGCCCTTGTGAACGGCGAAACAAGCTACAACATCCTCCGCTTCCTCCTGGGAGCGGCCGAGGCCGGATTCTTCCCGGCCATCCTCTTCTACCTGACACTCTGGTTCCCCGCGGTCCAACGGGTCACCGTGCTGGGGATCTTCATCCTCGCGCAGCCGTTGTCCAACGCGCTTGGCGCTCCGGTATCGGGCCTGCTGCTGCAAATGGAAGGCCTCATGGGCCTTCACGGCTGGCAGTGGCTCTACATCCTTGAGGGCATCCCCGCGGTCCTACTGGGTCTTCTCACGCCGATTCTCATGACAGACCGGCCCCGCGACGCCAAATGGCTCGAAGACGACGAGCGCGAATGGCTCGCCAGCACCATGGACGCGGAACTTGCTCTCAAATCGGAGTCCGGACACCACAACTTCCTGGCCGGACTCAAAGACAAGCGCACCCTCGCATACTCCGCCCTGTATTTCGGTCTGGTCTGCGGTATTTACGGCCTCGGCCTCTGGATGCCCACCATCGTCGCGGCGCTTGGCAAGTTCTCGACGACGGAAATCGGCTTCATCGTCTTCATCCCCTATGCCATCGCCGCGGTGTTCGTGTACTGGTGGAGCAAGCGCGCAGACAAGACCGGCAAGCGCGCATGGCACACCGCCGCCAGCATGATCCTCGCCGGCACCGGCCTCCTCGCGGCGGGATTCCTGCTCCCGGTCAACCCATTCCTCGCAATGGTGGGCCTCATTGCCTCGGCCATGGGCATCTACGGCGCCATCGCACCGTTTCTCTCCATGCCCTCGGCCGCGCTCACCGGCGCAGCGGCAGCCTCAGGCCTTGCCCTGATCAACTCACTGGGCAACCTCGGTGGCTTCGTGGCACCCTACGCGGTGGGCCTCTTGAAAGACGCCACGGGGAACAACCAGAGCGGCCTCGTCTTCCTCTCCCTGTGTCTGGCCGCCACGGGCATAGCTACCTACCTTTACGCACGCAAACGCCCCGAAGGCGACGCCACGCTTGCCCAAGCAGCCGAGCCTTCCGACCCCTCCTGATCCCGAACTACCGAAGGAAACCAAAAGCAATGACCTCCACCACTTTCCCCGCTGAACGCACCGTTGTGCTTACCGGAGCCGCGTCCGCCCGAGGCATCGGCCGCGCTGCCGCCGACCGCATGGCCAGCGAAGGCTGGGCCGTGGCCATCCTGGACATCAACGGCGTCGACGCAAAAGCCGCAGCCGACGAGATCGCCGCGAGGCACGGCGTCCAGACGATCGGGCTGGCCGCCGACGTCTCCGACAAGGATTCGGTGGACACCGCAATCGCCCGGGTGGAGGCAGAACTGCCTCCAATCGTCGGCCTCGCCAACATCGCCGGTATCAGCAACCCCACCCCGTTCATGGAAGAGACCGTGGAAGGATGGGACCGAGTTTTCGACATCAACATGCGCGGCACCTTCCTGGTCAGCCAGGCCGTCCTCAAAGGCATGATCGAACGCAAGGTCGGGCGCATTGTCAGCATCTCCTCCATCTCGGCCCAGCGCGGCGGCGGCACCTTCTCCAAGGTGGCTTACAGCGCCTCCAAGGGTGGCGTCATCGGCTTCACCCGCGCCCTGGCCCGCGAAGTCGGCGAGCACGGCGTCACAGTCAACTGCGTGGCACCGGGTCCCATCGATACCGACATCATGGGCGGCACGCTCACGGAAGAACGCAAAGCCGAAATGTCCCAAGGGATCATGATGGGCAGGGTTGGCACCCGCGAGGAAGTAGCCGCACTGATGAGCTTCCTCCTCGGCGCAGACGCCGGCTACATCACCGCGGCAACGTACGACATCAACGGCGGGCTCCAGGTCTCCTGATCGTTCATAACACCAAAGAAGGGGTGTCCCCCAGCTCCGGCTGTGGGGGCACTCCTCATGCGAGCCGAGCACGGCAGCGTCGATAAGGCGCTTTGTCCGGATGACGTCCCGGCCGTGAAGGTCCTGCACGTGCCTTCGTTCCGTGGGGGTCCCGGCAGGGAAACGCTCCCCGTGCATTGACGATGAGGCATCGGGCTCCGCGATCTCTGACCGGGGCCCGACGCCGGCACAGCCGCACTCTATGAGGGCCCTTCCGCGCTGGTCGGCACCCCGGAACGAGCATGGAGCTTTCGGCGGTCGCCCGGAGGTTAGTCAGTGACGCAGAAGGAGCCCGATGAGGCCGGCGGCGAGGACGATGTAGGGTTCGTTGATTTTGAAGCGCCAGAGCAGCCCAAGGGAGGCCAGGGCGATGGCCGCGGTGATCCAGTCGGTGACGGCCTCTCTGGTCAGTATTACGACGGCCCCGGAGAGGGCCCCCGCCGCTGCTGCGGTGGCGCCGACGACGAAGGCCTTGACTTGTTTGTTTTCGCGGTGGCGGATGAACCAGCGTCCCGGGAGGACGACGGCGAGGTAGATCGGGGTGAAGATCCCGACGGTGGCGACGACGGCCCCCGGAAAACCGCCGACGAGGTAGCCGATGAAACCCGCAGTGATCACTACGGGGCCCGGGGTGATCAGCCCCATTGCGACGGCGTCGAGGAACTGGCCCTGGTCCAGCCAGTTGTGCTGGGCGACGACCCCGTCGCGGAGCAGGGGCACGATCGCCAGTCCGGAACCGAAGACCAGGGCCCCAGTCTGCAGGAAGAACAGCCCCAGGGCCAGCAGTGTCCCGCCCGCGGCGACCGGGGCGGCCAACATGGCCAGAGGCAGGAGCAGCGCCTGCGAAGCCGGCGGCTGTGACCCTGAGGGTGGCTTGGGGATGCGGTGGCGCCGTCGCGGCCAGAGCGTTTTCGGGCCCGCGTCCAGCAGCAGGATCGCGAGTCCGGCGGCCAGGATCAGCGGGATGGGTTCGGATCCGGTCATCGCGGTCACGGCAAAAACGAGGGCGCTGATCGCCCAGAGCCGCCAGTCCCGCCGGTCCGTGAGCTTGAGGAGTTTGTAAGCGGCGATCGTGATGATCGCCATGACGGCGGGGGCGATGCCGTAGAAGAGGGCATGGACGATCCCGAGGCCGGAGAATTCGGCGTAGAGCGCGCCGACGGCCACCACGATGGCAAAGGAAGGGGCGATAAACGCCGCGGCGACGGCGAACGCTCCCCACGCTCCGCGTTGGAGGTAGCCGATCCACATGGCCACCTGCGCTGCGAGGGGGCCGGGCATCGTCTGGCCCAGGGCAACGCCGTCGAGGAAGTCTTTCCGGTCGATCCAGCCGCGCTTTTCGACCAGGTCCCTTTGCATGTAGCCGACGGTGGCGATCGGGCCGCCGAACCCGACTGCTCCCAGCCGCAGGAAGTACATCACGAAACGGCGGAAACGTACAGGTTCCTGACCCGGCGAGGGCTCGCTCGCGCTCATCGGATCGCGTCCATGACGCGCAGGACGGGGTGGCCGTTGACGTCCTGGAGCGGGAAGTACACCCGGTGGGTTCTTTGGTCGACGGCGACCGTGTGCGCGTTATCGGCAAGCTTCCCGGAGGCCTTCAGGACCAGGGCATGGTCCTGTTCATCGAAGACTGTGACCACCCCGCTTTCGGAAGCGACGTAGAGGCGGTGCAGGCCCTGATCGAATGCCAGCACGTCCGGGCTCGCGCCGGTGTCGAAGCGGGCGGTGACATGTTTGCTTTGAAGGTCGACCACGAGGAGCTTGGCGTTGTCTTCGCAGGCGATGAACGCAAGCTTTTCCGCGCCGTCGACGTAGAGGCCGTGATTGCTCACGCAGTCACTGAGTTGGATCCGGGTGTTGACCATGTCCGTGGAGGGATCGATGCCCAGCAGCTCACCGCGGCTCTGAACGTTGACCAGGATGTTCCCGCTGACGGGATCGAACACGCTGTTGCCGGCCTCCCCTCCAATCTCGATCGATCCCTTCGCCCGGCCGGTGGCCAGATCGATCACCGTTTCGGCGTGGTCGTGTTCGTTGGAGACATAGGCCTTGCCATGGACCGGATCATAGGCGATGCCGTCGGGGGTATTCCCGGCCGGCACCCTGCCCGCCACGGCAAGGCTGCCGGTGTCGATGATCGCCACGTCGTTGGTCCCGGATGCGGCGGCCAGGAGCAGGTGCCGGTCCGGCACGAGGGTCACACCGTGAACGGAGGAGACCCCCGGGACGGTTCCGGCAACCGTGCCGGCGCCCAGGTCGACGGCGTGGACGGTGCCGTCTCCGAGGTGGGCGATGTAGAGCCGTTTGGCCCCGGCGTCGAGGGCCTGGTAGTCCAACCTGCTCGCCGCGCCGGGCAGGGGAATGTCCTGTACTTGCGTCAACGGCAAGGACGACGCCGGAGGCGGCCCTGAGCAAGCAGTCACGGACGCCGCGAGGAGCATCAGCGAGGCGGCGATGCGCACGGATGGCGCGGTCCACGCGGTCCACGCGGTCCACGCGGTCCGGCACGATGGTGCCGGTCCCATCGCTGTCTCCGTGCGGCTCACAGGATGATGACGTTGGCGATGAATGCGACCAGCCCCCCGGTCAGTACCGGAAGGGCCCGGCGCCCCAGGTCCCGGTCGACGAAGACAACCACGGCAGGCGGCAGGGCCCCGGCGATCAGGCATACCGCGTCCCCGACACTGACGGCGGGCATGAAGTCCTCGTTCAGGAGAAGGATGTTGGCCGCCACCCGCCAGGCAATGACGGCCACCAGGGTGCCCGCCGCGGCCGCACCCAGATCCCGAGCCGGCCAGCGAGCAAACCGGCAGGCAAGGGCCACCGCGGCGGCCGCGATGATCGCGGAGATCACAATGAGCAGAGGCGAAATCATGTCTTCTCCTGAGGCGGCGAAGGGCGCGCACCGCGCGTCCGGACCGAACAATACAAGTTCAAGGTAACCACGGTTACAATTCTATGGTGAAGAGTGAACCACTGATACCCGGGGGCTGGGTGCTGCTCAACTACCGGATGCCACGGAACCCCTCCAGCCCCAGGGTGGCGGTCTGGCGGCGTCTGCAGGCCCTGGGCGTGGCCCAGCTCGGTGACGGGCTGGTGGCCCTGCCCGCGGACGCGAGGACCCGCGAGCATTTCGACTGGATCGCAGGGGACATCACCGAAAACGGGGGCACGGCGGCCGTCTGGCTCGGCCGGCCCGCCTCCGAAGCCCTGGAACGGAGCATCGCCGAAACCATGGCCCGGGACCGAGGGCAGGAATACCTGGCCCTGGCCGAGGACGCCCGGGACGCCCTCCGGCTCGAGGAACCCGCACGGGCCAGGACCGCGAAACGCCTCCGGGCGCAGCTGCGGAAAATCAACCGCCGCGACTACTTCCCACCACAAGCACGCGCCCTCGCCGCCGAAGCCATCGCCGCGGTCCTCGCACCCGCCGACACACCCGCCGAAAGCGTTCCGGCAGAGAGCAGAAGACGATGAAATGGGCCACCAGATCGGGCGTGCACGTCGACCGGGCCGGGTGCGCCTGGCTGATCCGCCGGATACTCGACCCGGACGCGGTCTTCGTGTTTGTCGATGACCCCGCCGAGGTCCCGGCCGACGCGACCGCCTTCGACATGCCCGGGGTGGATCTGTCCCACCACGGTCCCGACTGCACCGCAGAAACCATCCTGCGCCGCTACGAAATCCAGGACCCCGTCGCCTGGAAAATCGCCGAAATCATCCACGAAGCGGACCTGGAAGACGAGCGCTACGACGCCCCCGCCGCCCCGGGCCTGGACATCATCATCCGGGGCCTGTCCCTGACCCTGGACGACGACGCCCTCCTGGGCATCACCGGTCCGGTGTTCGACGGTCTCTACGAATACTTCAAACGCGGCATGATCCTGGGCCGCGAACCCGCCTGATCCTTGGCAGCCAACGACGCTGCCACCCCCGGCTGGCCCACACCTTCCCAGGCCCTTGTGGGCGGGCAGGTTGTCCAAGATCACATAGATCAGGGCATCGTCCGGGCGGGCCGCCCGGACGACCGCAGTGCGGCCAGCGTGTTCGTGGCGCCCTTCTTACGTCGGTTGACACCCGATAAGGTGTCGTCGCCGATCGAGTAGCAGCTGTGGAAGTACCGCACCCCGTGGGTGCGGTGGTACGTCGCGGGATGCCGCTCGGGGCAACCGGCAGGGGCCCAGCACGACCCGCCCGTGGGGCGGATGCCGAGCGGCCCGAACTCGTCGAACGCGAACCCCCGGTCTGGGAACCGCTCCAGGACTTCCTCGATGCGGTCGAGCTTGGCATCCCGGTCGGGATCCGGGGGACTCGTTCCACGTCTTGGTGCGCTGGAAGGTGACGCCACGGCGGGCCGGCAGGCACCGTGACGCCTCACGGCCGATCCGGATCACGCGGCCGTGGACTTTGCGCAGGTAGGCGGCGAGCTTGCGTATCGACCAGCGCGTGAAGGGCTGGCCGAGTTTGGTCGGGCGGGTGACGGCCGTCGCGACGACGAAGTCGTCGTCAGGACTGAGCCGGCGGGGACGGCCTCCCGCCCACCGAGGGTCCAGAGCGGCCAGGCCTATCTCGTTGAACCGGTGGATCACGTCCCGGACGGTGTCCACGTCAGCCTGGACCAGCTGGGCGATGACTGCGACCCGGTTCCCGCCGGCCGAGGCCAGCAGCATGATCGCCCGCCGGTAGCGCACCGAACTGGTGCTGCCCCGATGCACGATCTGACGGACGTCACCTTCTCCGAACTAACGGAGGACATCAATTTCTTCGGCGCCATCAACGTCGACGTCGAAGCGGAACTGGCCAAGCTCGACACTCGCGGGTGGCGGCCACTACAACCGGCAGCCCTCGGGGATCTGGGCCTGTGGCGCTTCCCTATCTGCGGGTGCGGCGCGCCTGCTGGTAGCCCCCGGAGTTTCGATATCGCGGTGTCGGCGCGTTCAGCGCCTCAGGTTCCGAGTGCCATCTGCACACCCACTACCCATCGCCGCCTTCGTGCGTGCGCGCTGCGGGTTCGTCGGGCGACGGTCCGGTGTGGAAGATCGGCCAGCAGATCTCGGTGCGCCACTCGGCCGCCTCTGCGCTCTCGTGGCGCCCGACGGGGTAGTACTCGCGGATCGGGCCGTCCACGGCGAGGGCATGTTCAGCGACGTACGTGCCGAGGGCTCCGTAAGCCAGGTCGATATTCGTATGCGGGCCGCGGTGCACAATCGTCGCCAACTCGACCGCCGGGATGACCAGCGCGTCGACCCGACCCATGGGGCGCAGCGGTCCGGCGCAAGGCACGAAGATCGTCGCCGGTCCGCGCCCGTGGGTGAACAGTTCGGTACTGAAGATCCCGCCAGCCGGCGCGTCGGCGGCCAGGCCCTGGGCGTCGAGCGTCGCATAGATCTCACCGAGCGCACCCTGGTACCAGGTCAACGCCTCGGCGATGTCCACCGTCTCGGTGATCGCAGCCGCCGGCGTGGCCGGAACGCTCCGGCGCCCGATCTCGGCCCGGGTGCCGCCCGGCGGGCGGGTAAGCAGGTCGCGCAGCGAGGCGACCGCAGACTGGCTGCGCTCCAACTCCCGCTCCATCTGGTTCAGGTGCGCGGCCAGCAGCGCGTTGCGGGTGTCGAGGTCGGGCGCGGCCAGCACTTTGGCGATCTGCTCGACCGGCATGTCCAGGGCGCGGAAGCGGCGGATGATCTGCGCGGTCGGGATCTGCGCGGTGGTGTAGTACCGGTGGCCGGTATGCCGGTCCACCTCGTCCGGTTCCAGCAGGCCCACCTGGTGGTAGTAGCGCAGCGTCTTCACGCTCAGGTGCGTGGCTCTTGCGAAGTCCCCGATCGGCAGTGTCGCGTCCATGCCTGCCACTATGCCACCTACCCCAAGGGGAGATACACGGGCGCGCGCGGGTCTTGCACCTCTCGTCGGGGCACGCCCGAGCCTGCTTGCAGCCGGTCGACCGGGCCGCCGGCCGAAGGGAGCCGAAATTATGACCACGCCCACGAGCACCGCCCTGCCGCCCGTCGTCGCCGAGTCCCTGGCGGCGGTCAACGCCTTCGACCTAGACCGGATGGTCGCCACCTTCGCCGAGGACGCCTGCGTCAACGACGCGCGCCGTGAGATCAGCGGCATCCCAGCCATCCGGGCCCGGGCCGAGAACGAGATGATCGGCGACCACGTCACGATGCAGCCGCTCGAGGTCGTAGCACACTACGGCCAGACCATCGTGCGCTCGCGCTATGACGGGACCTACGACAAGACCAGCCTCCCGGCCGAAACTGGTGATGTCGGACTACTTCAGCGTGCGCGACGGCAAGATCGTCGGCCTCGCCGTGATCCGCAACCAGCCCTCCGCACTGACAGCCACCGCTGTGTCCGACCCGACCGGTGCCGCGGCGCACGCAACCGGCCCGCCGACCCGCGTGCGCCGCCACTTCGTTGCGCACCCATCCGTCCACCTCCGGAAAGCGGGAACCACTTCCCATGAACTACACCGTCGACCCCGAACTCGTCCCCCTCCTGGCCGTCCGCACCGAGCAGGCCGCCGGCGTAGCGTCGCGCACAGTCGGGTGCCGTTCCTGTCCGTCGGCTACCGACTGGCCCCCGAGGCCATCGGCACCATGCTCGCCGAGGACGTCTTCGCCGGCCTGACCTGGCTCACCGACCACGCGCACGAACTGGCCGTGGACACCGGACGCATCGCGGCGATGGGCGACAGCGGCGGCACCGCGGATGTCTCCCCGATCGCCGCAACCGCCCGCCTGACCGACTTCACCGGACTGGCCCCTGCCTACATCGACACCGCGGACCTCGACATCTTCCGCGACGAGGACATTGCCTACGCCGCGCCTGGCCGCTGCCGGCGTTCCCGTTGAACTGCCAGTCCATCCCGGCGTTCCGCACGGATGGGAGCGCCTCGCCCCCCCCAGTTCGGGGCCGCCCGACGGGCCTTCGCTGACCGCATCCGCACCCTGGCGGCCCTCTAAGTGGCCGACTTCGCGGAGGAAACCCCCGATGTCCAGCGCTGACGACAGGCCCTGGGCAGGCGATCTCCCGTGAGGGGAGATCTCGTCGCGGGGCTGGGTCTTGCACCTCCCCTGACGGCACGCCGCAGGGTTGTCCGTAGCGGCCGATCAGGGCCGCGAGATGAAGGGAGCAAAGTCATGACGACGACCGAGCAGGACAAGGAAGCCATCATCGCGATCGTCCGCGAGATGGCGGCGTCGATGACCGGTGCGCAGAGCACCCGGCACTGGGCGTCCGACGTGCTGTGGTTCGACATCCCCCCGTTCGCGTCCAGGGGCGTCCCCCCGGCGCGCAAGCTGTTCGACGACACCTTCGCCAACTTCGAGTCCTGTAACGTCGAGATCCTCGAACTGGCCGCGAAGGTCAATGGGGACATGGGCATCGTCTGCACGGTGCAGAGCACGAACATCGTGCTCAAGAACGGCTCCACCAAGCACGTCATGGCCCGGCAGACCGACTGCTTCGAGCGGCGTGAGAACGGCTGGGAACTGATCCACCAGCACGCCTCCGTCCCGGCCGGCGGCGCGTGGGACGGCAAGATCACCACAGTGTAAGGCCTGATCTGCGACGCGACCGGCCTCCCTGCCGAGCGGATCTCCTCGGCGACGGCGGCGCCCGCGACGGCAGACTCTCCCAGCCTCGTCGCGGGCGGCAGGAGCCAGACGGGCGTCGACCGGCGAATCCGCAAACGCAACCAGAGCGGATAGGTCCCCGTCCAGGGGGCAAGCAGTCGCCGAGAACGCGATCTCCGCTGCTCGCCTCAGTGGTTGCAGGCCGGACGAACTGAGGCGAGCATCAACCCCGGTCGATTTCGACCAGCCTCAGCCTGCCATGCGACTCGCCAACTTCATCCAGAGCGTGAAGTCACTAGCGTCCCGAGTCGCCCGGTCCCAATGGATCTCGAACGCCCATACGTAGCGCCACCCAAGGTGCCCCGAAGTTGATCCATGCCGTACGAACGGGGGGGTCAGCGGCGAACAGTCCGCCGCCATCAGATCCTTGAGGAACTCCGCGGCCGGCTCGACTGGCTTCCCGTGCGGGCCCAGTAGCTTGACGGGCTCCCAATGGCTCCCTTAGAACCCCAAAATGAGCGAGCCCCTGATCTGCGTTTCCGCAGCTCAGGGGCCTTTCAGGTAGGGCTACTCGGACTTGAACCGAGGACTTAGGATAATGATTTCGCGTTTTTCATTAGTATTCGGTGGATGCCAAAAATGCCTAGATTCCGTGGCAAAATGGCCCACATCGGGCGACGGGCATGTCATCATTTTTCGTTACGCGCCATCGTTTCCGGTGGGTAAACGGTGGGCGAATCGCGTTATCGGGTTCAACTCGCGCCGCAGGGTCCACCGCGCCGTCATGCCGCCTGGCTCTTCATTTCCCATGAACCAGAAACGCAGCTGGCACCTACGCCGGCAGTTAAGCCGCGGACACGACGGAGGCACCGATGACCACGAAGCCAGAACGAAGCAGCACGGTGGAGACTGCCGAAGAACAATGGCTGACCCCGAAAGACATTTGCACCCAGTTGCAGATTCCGGAGCAGACGTTCTACCAGTGGCGGGTGAAACATGTCGGCCCCCGCGCCTACCGAATGCATAGACAAACTTTGGTCAGCCGAACCCTCTTGCAGACACGCTCCTCAGGTATGCGGATTTCTTCGAGCTTTTCGAAGACTTCGCCGGGTACGTCAAATTCTTCCTCTTGAAGGACCTCGTGGAAGATGACGACCAGACCATCCGGTTCTTCCACCCGTTCGCCGACTTCAGTACGCCGGCCGTTCCGAGGACCTCTGAGGAGTACCTGAGCTACTTACGGGCCAGCAATGCTTTCATCCGTGCCCGCAACCGCAGGATCGACGAAAACCCATAAAGGACCGTCTGGTGCTTAGCGGCTGGTCTTGCCCTCGGGCGCAGTCTCGTTCAGTGAGGAAGGTCCCCACGCGTCACCTTTGGGCAGGGTCTCGTCGATTTCATACCACCGCTCCCAAACCGCCTGACGTGTGACTCCGAGTGCGTTGGCGATCTCCGCCCAAGTCAGGCCGGCCTTCCGCGCGTACTTCACCGTCACCAGCTCAGTGTGATCACACTCTTGGCGGACCTGCTGGATCGCCTGCAGGGTGTCGACCACCTCGACCTTCCAACTCTGGGGGCTTGACGTCGCCCCTCCTGTTGCCCGAGGTCCCGTCATTGCCCTGTGAACGGTGGGGCCGCCGCTGTATCTCGCCATGGCGTCACCATGTTCCTTCGGCACTGAACTGTCAAGGTATCTTGGCAAGGAAACCCCACACACCCGTGCTGGCGACCGCAATCCCGGCCAGATTGCCCAATGGCGTCGGAACGTCCCGGGCGCGGAACCTAAAGACCGGTTGCCAAGGAGAGGATTACGATTACACACCCGAAGTGACCAAGCGGTACCACTAGATACCTGCAATGTCGAGCATTGCGACCAGGTCCCGTTGTGCCGTCGTGTCGTAGCGCAGCCGATTGGCAGGTGCCCAGGAATCGACTTCATCCAACGCCGCTAGGATCCACCGAAGCAGGAACCTCACAGGGTCCTCCGGAACTTCCACCGGAAGGGCGGCCTGGACTTTGAGGAGGGAATCCGCCGCTCTGAACACACCGGTCCTGACCCCCTCGAATTCCGGAACCCGGAGATGGCCCGGCACATGGAACTTGACGTTCAGTTTGATGTCCGACTCGATGCCTTCACGGTTAACAATGGCAGCCCGTGCCAAGACCCGCACTGCCTCGATCCAAGGAGCGTTCGCCTGATTCCGGCCACCGACGACCATGCCTATCGACAGCACCTTGGACGGGTCGTACGCGTGCCTGACATTCCCCATTCAGTGCCCCTTTTCCGTCATTACAGTTCGTCGTCCCCGAGCACGTCTGCCAGCTCGGACCAAAACGGAATCCGTGGCCGTGGAGTTGGATGAGCTGGGGGTGCATCGAACTCTTGGGCGACATAGTCCAGCAGGTTGTCACCGTAATAGACCACGTCAGTCTGGTACACCGAGAAGACCGGGCTCGGCACGTCTCCCGGCCCCGCGGCGAGATACCGGTGAACGTAGACGGGGATGAGTCGTGGAACTTTTTCAAACCGGGTCCGGGCGTGAGCCAACGCGACCTCTAGATCGGCGGGCTTCTCGCCCCAGGACGCAGGCCAGAAACTGTTCTGTTCGACATCGAACAGGGCGCTTTCCACAGGCCAGGAAAGGCGGCCCTCGATCTCTTCACGTTCCCCGTGCCGCCAGTCCACCCATCCTTGCCCGAGGGGCAGCACCGCGGCGAGGAATCGGCGGCGCGTGAGGCTGAACGAGAACCCGAAACGCTCCTCGACCGAGTCCAGTTCGGCCTCGCTCAGCCCTCCTTCCAGCACGACCCCGGCGCTCCGTAGCCGCTCCACAGCCTGACCCACAAGTTCTGACATGGAACCATCATGCGGCCGGTGCACCGGAGATTGTGGCAGGCTCATCGATATGGGGTTTGATCCAGCGAAGGTGCCAGGCGATGACGTCGCGGCGTGGGGTGCACAATGCCGCGAGAAGGCCCTGGCCGGGCTAGAGGCAGGTGACTGGAAAGCCGTCCATGACTGGACCAGGAGCTGGGTTGGCTGGGGCGGTGGCGCCTGGATCCCCGACACGTGGCTGCTGTACGCTGTCTCCGCCCTTGGCCAGGGCAAGCCAAGGATCGCGGTCCACAGCATCGATCTTGGCCTCAAATACTGGTTGCCCGGTCCAATCGACCAAGCGGTACTGGCGTGGTGCCGCGGCGTGATCGTCATGGACCGGCTCGGCGACCCGAAGACTGCCCTGATTGATCTCGAAGCCGCCGCGCCGCTGCTTCCCGTCTGGCTGGCACCCGCTGCCGCCGAACGCCTTGCCAGATGCCGCGAGGAAGCGGCGAAAAGCCGGAAACGAACCCCATCAGTGAAACCACGGCCGGAATTTACCGGACCCGACCCAGTACTGGACTCCGTCGCTCCACCCGCGGCTGCCCACCACGACGGAGACAAACCCTCCGTCTGGGAAACCGTGGCAACCTTCTTTGCAGGAAAGATCAGCACCTCAGCCGAGGGTCGGTGATGTGCCATCTACGCACCGGCAAAAAGGCTCCTACATGAGTGCGTCCAGCTTCTCCCAGAACGCGGTGCGCAGGGCTTTGCGGACCGCTTGCAGGTCGGTCTTGTATTCGCCGATCCGCTGCGCACAGTCTTTCAGGAGAACCCGGTCGATCTCGACGGGAAGGATGGGCCTGTCGGCGAGCAGCTCGTTCAGTTCTCCTTGAGACACCGATCCGTACCAGCTTGCAGCGACGCTTTCGCCGACTTCCTGTGCGACGTCCATGGGGCTGTCCTCGGGGACGAAGGTCGAATCGGTCCCTCCGGAGCTGTACACAAGATGTGCTCCTGCCTGTACCCCAGCCGGATGTGGCCGCTGGAGAGGATGATGAAGCGGACGCGTTGGCGGCCCGGGCTTTGCCGCCGGTTTCGGTACCGGACGCGGCAACGGATGGCCGGCGAAGGCAGGAACCGCAGGAGCAGGCCGTGGGGCATCCTGGACGATCCTGGTGAAGCACTCCTCGATCAGCTCCGCGGGCAAGGTAATGATGCTGTCCACCCGCAGCGCCAGGTGCTCGGCGACCGACATCACCCCGAGACGGTGCGCCGCGTCGGCGACACCCACCAGGACAACCTTCATCCCCAGGTCCTGGGCTTCCTCGACCGCCTCAGCCAGATCGTCATCACCGGACACAAGGTAAGCAACCGAGGCTGCACGGTTGCGGGCCACACCAACCAGATCCAGT
The DNA here is from genome assembly GCF_039543785.1 of Arthrobacter gyeryongensis. Taxonomy (NCBI): domain Bacteria; kingdom Bacillati; phylum Actinomycetota; class Actinomycetes; order Micrococcales; family Micrococcaceae; genus Arthrobacter; species Arthrobacter gyeryongensis. Next base: position 168,434 of record NZ_BAABKK010000015.1, on the reverse strand, counting down.
CCCAGCTTCAGGTCAACACCCTTCTGCTCGCCGTTGAACGAAATCCGTCCGAGCCTGACCTTCACCCCGGGCAGGAGACCGATCTGCTTGTGCTGATCGGTGAACAACGCGTCCTTGGACGCGTCATACCAATACGTCCGCAGCACATCCAGCCCGGAATGCACCTCCGTGCACTTCATGATGCCCTGGATAAGCTTCTCGAAGTCGACGCGGAAAGCTGACCGGAGGGATGTCCCCGCAATCTGTGTACCGCCTACGGCCAGAAGAAAACCTGCATCGACGAAGATTGCACGCTGGGAGACCATGGCCCCGATGATACCCGCCGGCACTTCCCGAACCCGCGAACCGGAAGGGTGCAGCCTGTCGGGGGGGTGAGACAGCGTTCTTTGCCGGTCCGGGCCAAGGGTCGGCATCGGAACATCCAAACAGTTCGTAGGTCGTTCGGCAACCGAGGGCGGCCCGAAATCAGGGACAAAAGCAGGTAGTCACGGCTCACGTTGAGGCGTCATTGCTAGTCGCCTACCTAGGAACGAATGCAGGCCATGCCCCGGCATGGCCTGCATTCGTCGTCTTCAGTTGAACGATTTTCACGGGCCTTCGTGGGTGACCTGCCACTGAAAGACCTAAAACCAGATCACTGGTTATGAGAGGGCGGCGCAGATGTCCACTGACTGGCCGGAGGTGAAGTCCACGGAGAGGGTGTTGGAGAGGGTGGAGTCGGTGGTGACAACCAGGCGCCCGGTGTACTGGATTGCCCGGGGGCCGGTGGCGTCCGTGCTGAAGTAGACGTAGCCATTGTGGCCTGACAGGTAGGCGGTGTAAGTTCCGTCGGCGTTATGCACAAAGCGGTCGACCGAACCGGCAGTGTTCACCGTGTAGGACTTCCCGGTTGTGTGGTTGGTGTATGTGAGCAGTACCCCTTTACCAACGTTGAAGAAACTGCCGTTGTTGAAGCTGATCTGGGTTAATTGTCCATTTGTGCCGGTGATGTCGAGTTGGAATGCACACCCGTTTCCGGCCGGAACGGAGACGCTGAATGCCTGAATTTCCGGTGGTTTGCTAGCGGCTGCGCTGGCTGGTTCCGCGACGAGCAGAAGTGCAGCGATGGCGCCAAGTGGCGAAAGCCGGCGCACGGTCTTACCAAACATGATTTCTCCTTGCGAGTTTGTGCTGAAAGCGGCCGCGCAGCGCCGCGGGCGGAATTGTGCGCGGGTGAGGTTCGGGCCTTGCCCTGACAGTCGCGTCACCGCGGCGAAACTGGACCTTGACGTCCTTGGCGCAAGCTCTTGGATGCTATTGGCGCGAAGCCGTTGCCTTCACGAGTAGGGATCTCTCGTCTTCGTCCCGAAGGACGTCATCCTGCACTTACACAAATACTTGACCAATTCGACGCCGCTCAACACGCCATGAGAGGCGTGGAAGTCATCGAGCCGTGCCTGAAGCGACGGGTGTGCCGGATGCCTCTCTTGGTGATTCCCAGCACCGACTCGGCAAAAGAAAGGCGGTCAGGCCACGGTATGCACACACCAAAGACTTCAGCGTGCGCCTGGCCTCGATCGGAGGCTTTCAGTGCGCCTTACCGAAGTGTCCCCGGAGGCAATCAAAGTCATGAAGGACGACTGGAGCACCGTGGACGCACTCCAGCTGCACTTCACGCTTCCCTTCCCGATGCCAGCCCGGCTACGGGCATCCGAGACGTCCTCCTGACCGGCCCTGGCGCCGACACCCGATGCAGACGGTGAAGTTGGCGCACGCGCTGGCTGCAAGGTGGCCCGAGGATGCTCGTCTGATCGTTGTGCAGGCAGACCCGACGCCGGGCCCGGCTTATTGTTGTTCTCCAAGACTGGTTTCAGCACCCAGCCGCCGGCCGCTCACACGCTCGTCCTTACCGGTGGGGGTGTTCTGCCGGTTGGGGGTCGTGGTCGGCTGCCCGGCTGGCCAGGAGGCGGGGGCGCCTTCGGAGTCGCTGCCCGGTTCGGTGCCGTAGGTGAGTTGGGGCTTCATCCGTGCTCGATCCGGGCAGTGGTCTGGTTGCCAGCCATTGGGCGGTGCATGACGGTCGAGGTGCTGAGAACCTGCGCTAGTACCGTTTTAGCCTTGCACGTGATGCTGCAGGCTGCGAAGGTCCAGTTCTATTTCGCGACCGTTCACATGAACGACCATCTTTGCGTCTTCGACGCCCGCGGCGGAAAGATAATCCATAAGAGTCGACAGCAGCATGTCTTCGCGCCGCTCCGTCTTCGAGACAACGCTCTGATCAATCCCGAGCCTTTGCGCCAACTCGTCCTGAGTCAACTCCGCAGCCTTGCGGATCGTGGCCAGGTTCATTGCATAGATGCGGTCCTCGCGCGCAGACGCTTCCCGTATTTCAGCGACACGCTCGGCCATGCCCGGCTTTGCCAGGATATGGTCGAGCCGGTCGTTGCCCTTCCTAAATGTCTTCCTCACCATTTTCCTCACCCTCCCCTTCTCTGATCCATTGATCGATGATTTGGTCCGCCCTGCTTCCCACGCTGTCGTAGAAAACGTCCCCCATGTTGGCCTTATCCCCCGAAAACAGGGCCACTACTGCGGTATTCTCATCGGGAGGAAACCAACAAATGAGCCGCACCGCAATGCCGTGATGGTAGGGGTGCGAGACCCGCCACACTTCATGCTTCTTCGACTGACGAACGGGCTTGAGGGTCGGAGTCTCGGACGTTGGAGGTGCCGGCAACCGCCGCAGGTAGTCCATCTCCGCGACGACGTACTCGAATACCGCTCTGGCCCTCTCATCACCATGATCAGCTTCGCCTTCCAGCCGGTCCAACTGCTCGTCAAAGCTTTCCGGGCCAGAAAAGTTCCATATCTGATTATGGCTTCCAAGCCATATGCATTACAAGTCATCCTGGCCGTCGCTCACGGTATTCCGTCGAGCGGCCTCCGGCCAAAGCGTCCCATCCCACCCCTCTCGTCTCTTGCCGGAATCCAAAGCAACCTACTTCGCCGAGCCGACAGAGCCACCGTCTTTGAGCTTGCCTCCGCGTGAGCACGCCTATAGGCCCTTCAACGCCACAACTCTGGCATTCAAGGCTGTCGCCGTGGGCGCTGACTCACGGCACGTCATGTTGCCGGCGGGCTAGGCGTTGACGAACCGACGTGAATGAGAAAATTTGCGACGAATGTCGTGAATGCTTCGAACCTTCTCGCACCTCGCAGCGATTCTGCTTTACATGTTGCGGCAACGGGCAGCGAGGCCGTCGACGGCGGATACGGACACGGCCATGACCATGTCGATCGCCAGGCTTTCTGCCCAGTCTGGCCTGAGGTACCTGTTCAAGACCACGATGATGGACGACGTCTCGCCCACTCCCCCGGATGCAACCAGCTACTACAGTAAGGCCGGGACCCCGCAGGGACGCTGGCTTGGCTCCGGCCTGGACGGCATCAGCCGGGCCCGCGGCGACGCCGTCACCGAAACCGATGCTAAAGCCATCTTCGACCGCACCGTCCATCCGGACTCCGGCGCTCCCCTGGGCCGGCCGCACGGCCAACCAACCGTCGTCCAAAACACCCAAGGACAAACCGGTACGCGACGTGCCGTTGCCGGTTTCGACCTCACATTCAGCGTCCCGAAATCCGTGTCCGTGCTCTGGGCGCTGAGCCCACGGGCCCTCCAGGACCAGATCCTGGCAACCCATCACGACGCCGTCAACCACCCTGGAATGGTTGGAAGAATCGGTCATCCACACGAGGGCGGGGCGCAACGGCGTCGCCCGGATCGGCACCCAAGGCGTGATCGCCGCCGCGTTCGACCACTGGGAATCACGCGCCGGGGACCCGCAGCTGCACACGCACCTGGTCATCGCCAACCGCATCCAGCGCATCACCGACGGCGCCTGGGTCACCCTGGACTCCAGGACCCTCTACAAGGCAGCCGTCGCCGCCAGCGAACACTACAACGGCCTCCTCTTCGACGCCCTCCGCCTCCAGCTCGGAACCGACACCGACATCCGCGAACCCGCAGCAACCACCCACAACCCCGGCGCGCACCTCGCCGGCGTCGACGACGGCCTGATTCGCGAATTCTCCAAACGTTCCCGCCTCATCGAGGCGGAGACCGACCGCCTGGTGGCCGAATGGACCAAAGCCCACGGCACTCCTCCTACCGCGACCACCACCATCAAGCTCCGCCAGCAGGCAACCCTTTCCACTCGAAAGCCCAAGCCCGAGACGGTCACGCCGCTGCGTGAGCTCTCCGCACAATGGCAAGCACGGGCCCTCGCCAAAGGTTTCGAACCCCGCCTCGTGCTGGCCAACACTGTGCGACGCGCGCATGCCACCCCTTTCCGAGGCTGCGACTTCGAAGAGTCCTGGGTCGACGCCGTCGGATCACTGACCCGGGAACGTGTCGCGGCCAAGCGCTCCACATGGAACCGATGGAATCTGTTGGCCGAGGCGGCCTCGCCAGGCGTGGCCGTGGCTTCCGCCCAGCTTGGCCACTCGAGCGAAAACGTGACGAGGAAGCACTACGTCCAGAAGACCCACGAGGCGCCGGATAACACCTCGCTGCTGGAGGCGTTCGGTAAATAGCTCAAAACGTTTCCGGTGGGTTTCTGGTGGATCGCTACCCCAGAACGCAAAAACGAGAGTGCCCCTGATCTGCGTTTCCGCAGCTCAGGGGCCTTTCAGGTAGGGCTACTCGGACTTGAACCGAGGACCTTAGGATTATGAGTCCCGCGCTCTAACCAGCTGAGCTATAGCCCCGAGTCACCGGGGACGCTTTGTCAGCGTCCCCGGCCAAAACACTCTAGCAAAACAATCCGGCTCCCGACGCCAAGCGAGAGGCTACGCCGGGTCTGCGTGACTAGATGACCTTGTCCTCATAGCCCGCCCCGCGGTAGAGGTCCTCGAACGTCTGCAATGTGCCTTGGATGCTGTGCGGCTCCACCATGGCGCGACTGGCCTTGCCCATGGCTTCGAGTTCGCCGGCCGGCAGACGGAAGAGCTCGGTGATCCGGGCTGCCAGCTCATTGCTGTCCCCTGGCGTGAACAGATGCCCGTTCTCGCCTTCACGCACAAGGTGCGGCAGCGCCATCGCGTTGGCGAGAAGAACCGGCGTCGACGCCGACATCGCCTCAAGCGTCACGAGGGACTGCAGTTCGGCGGTTCCGGGCATGCAGAACAGGTCCGCGCGAATGTACGCCTTCCTCAGGTCCTCGTCGCTCGCGAGACCCAGGAACCTGACCCGCTCGCCCAGGCCCAGGCGCTTGGCTTGCGCCTCCAGTGCGGCACGGACCTCTCCGCCGCCGACGATTTCAAGATGCACATTGAGTTCGGCGGGTGTTTTGGAGACGGCGTCGATCAGGACGTTCACATGCTTTTCTTCAGCAAGGCGGCCGACGAAGAGAACGGTGGGGTTGGCATGCGGTTCGATTTCTTCGCCCGGCGCCAGTTCATAAGCCGACGCGTCAATACCGTTGGACAGAGGCAGGACCTTGCGGAGGAAAGCGTGCTGGTGCATGGCCTTCGCGGCCAGCGGCGTGGGAGTAGTGACGACATCGGCCTGGCCCATGACCTTGCCCATGTCTTTCCACGAGACCCGCCCGATGATGTCCTTGAACCACTGCGGGAACGGCAAGAACGGGTTCAGGTTTTCGGGCATGAAGTGGTTGGTGGCGATGATCCGGATGCCCCGCTTCTTCGCCTCGTAGAGAACGTGTTCGCCGATCATGTAGTGGCTTTGGATGTGAACGACGTCGGGCTGCACCTTGTCGAAGAGCATCCGAATGTCGTTCTTGATTTCCCAGGGGTAGCAGATGCGAAAGTACTCGTGCGTAAAGACTCCGTGGGACTTCAAGCGGTGCACGGTGCCTTCATCCCCGAACTCGGTGAAGCTCTTGCCGTTGTCCGCCCGGCAGGCCAGCACATGGACGTTGTGCCCCCGCGCCTTCATGCCTTTGGCAAGCCGGTACCCGAACTGTGCAGCACCGTTGACCTGCGGGCGGTAGGTCTCCGCCGCGATCAGGATGGTGAGGGGTTTGTTGGTTTCGGGAACAGTCACGTGGAGAACTCCTGATGGTCACGGTGCGAACATCGCAAGACGTTTGGCCCTGCGGTGTCTTCGCCGGTTGCCTGCCGCGGGTGTGCGGGGCACGGTTGTCGAACTTTGCCCTAGGCCTTCCGGCTTGCAGCCGCCTTCGCGTCACGTTTTCGCTTGGTGACCTCGGGATGGTGCCGGCTCAGGGCAATAACCCCCACGATAGCAAGGGAAGCGGCCACGGCCATGCCGATTGCGAGCACGGCGTGGACATCGGGACGAAGCTCACCCAAAATTGCGATCCCGATGGCAATTCCGACGATGGGGTCCACCACAGTCAGCCCTGCGATCACCAAATCCGGTGGCCCACCGGAGTAGGCGCTCTGCACGAACCATGAACCAAGCCCGCCGGCAGCGGCGATTGCCACCACCGTGTACCACTGAACGTTAAGCAAAAAATGCCCGTTCGGATCCAGCAGGTGCCGGCCGATGATGCGCGTCAGCACCGCGACGAATCCGAACAACACCCCGGCTCCCAGGATGTACACGAAAGCACTCAGGCGGTGCCGGAACATGACCGCCAACGTTCCAAAGAGCCCGACGGCGAGGGTCAACAGGAGCACGATGGTGATTTCGTCCTCGCCGCTGACGTGGTGGTTCTCCTGGGTGGCGTTGACAGCCAGCAGGACGAACATCGCCGAGCCGGTCACGCAAGCCGAGATCGCCACCACCGTGCCGCGATTGATTGTAAGTCCCTGGTCCTTGGCATTGACCACTGTGGTGATGACCAAGGCGATGGCTCCGATGGGCTGCACCACCGTCAAGGGTGCCGACACCAAGGCGATAGCGTTCATGCCCATGCCCAAGGCAAGCAACAGCAGGCCGAGCATCCACCGCGGATTTCTGAGAAGCCTCAAAAAACCCGTGGAACTGAGGGCGAGGCCGCCGGTATCGGCCTTAACCGCGCTGCCTTGGCGCTGGGCACCAATGGCAAGGCAAAAGGCGCCAAGCACCGCAAGAAGGACTGCGAACCAGACCATCAGCTGCGACCGCCGTCGTTGGCTTTGAGCTCTTTGCCCTTGCGGAGGATTGCCCAGAAATAGTTGTAGGCCGCCACCCAGTGCCCCAGCAGACCCAGGCCCAGGCAGATCCATGCGATCACGAAGTACACGCCGGTGTAGGGAATCGCGAGCTTCGAAAGGACCAGGAGAGGCGTGCCCAGGAGCAGGAACGCGGTCCTGATCTTGCCGATCCGGCTCACCGGGAGGTCGGGGTGGCTGTGGAAATAGAACAATGACGCAGTGGCAAGCACGACGTCGGGCACCACGAGGGCGGCCAGGTACCACCAATCCACCACACCGGCGATGGCGAGCGTGACAGCGACGGCGATGAGTGCCAGGCGGTCCGCGACGGGATCGAGGATGCGGCCCAGTTTGGAGGTTTGGTTGAAACGCCGCGCGACGTAGCCATCCACCCAGTCAGTGCCGCCCATGATGGCCAGAACGAGTACGGCGAAACCGTATTCTCGTTGCCACAGCACCAGCCACACGAACAGCGGGACGCCCATGAAGCGCAACACGGTCAGGAAATTGGGGACAGTGAAGATGAGATCGTGGTCGATCTGTGGCTGGCCCGGGCGTGCGCCTGCACCGATGAACTTCACCTGTCCCCCCTTCCGTAGTCCGCAGCCGACGCTGCTGCTTGCCGTCCCGATTACTTCTTGAACAGCTTCCGCAGTCCTACTGCGGCCACCGTGGCGGAAGCGGCGAAGAGAAACAGCTCTTTCCAGCGCGCGGCGAGCCGCTCCGGCAGCCCGGCAGGAACTTTCTCACTGAAATCTGCGAGCTTGTCGGCAGCGAACCGGCGTCCGTCGTCGAACTTTTGCCCGGCAACGTCGCGGAGGATCTTTCCCTGGGTCTTGACGTCGAGCTCGACGCCGAGCTGATCGCGAACGTCGGCGAGGTGCTCGCGGCGCTGCTCCAGACGGCGGAGCAGTTCAGCTTCGCTTGGGGCGGGGGGTTGCTCTGCTTTATGTGCTTCTGCCTTGGCGGCTTTTTCAGCCTTGGCTTTCTCAGCTGCGGCGGCTTTCGCTGCCTCCGCTGCCTTGTAGGCTTCCGACGAGGGGTCGAGGATGGAGGCATCGAAGGAAGTGCCCTCCTTGACTATGCCGAGATCGTGCTTGATGCCGCGGATGGTCTTCTCAGGCACAAGCGGCATGGCGCCTTTGAACCCGCGGAATGCGACGAGTGACCCGATAAGAATGATCAAAAGGAACGCGGCCGCAACCACAAGCGCAGCCAGCCACGGTGGCATGACCGTGGCCAGGCCCAAGATTGCCGCCACAACCAAGGCGATGACGAGCAAAGAGAGAAAGATCAGCGCAACGCCAGCGAAAGCGCCGGCAACACCCAGCTGTTTGCCTTTGCCCTTAAGTTCAAGCTTGGCCAGGCTGATTTCGTCGTTGAGCTGCCGCGGCGCGAGCCGGGCTGCAAGTTTCAGGGTGTTCGGCAACGCCGAAATGCCCGGGCGTTGGCCAGCCCGGCCGCTGTGACGTCCACTCATAGGTTCCGCCTCACTGCTTCCATCTTGCTCCTACCCGGCTCCGGCACGGAGACGAATACAGCCGCCCACGCGCACCTGTCCACAAAACTACCATTCAGCTTCAGCCTCAACTTCCGGGGCGGTCCTGCGGCGCGCCCCCGCCATCGCTGATAAATATGATCTGTCGCACATAGGATTGATAATCGTGAACACTCCCCCTGTACCGGGCGATTCCCTTAGTCGACGCGAAAAACTCCTCTATATCCTGCTACTTGGCGCATTGACCGCCTTGGGTCCATTCACAGTGGATCTCTATTTGCCGGCGTTTCCCGCGCTGGAGCATCATTTCGACGTGTCAGCGGCTGCGATCCAACTCACACTCACCGGCACAACGGTGGGCTTTGCCATTGGCCAATTGATGGTGGGGCCGTTCAGCGACAAGTTCGGGCGCAGAATGCCCTTGATCCTGGCAACGGCCCTGCACATCGGGTCTTCCCTCGGCGCCGCCCTGTCCACCGACATCAGTACACTTGCCCTTTTTCGCGTCCTCATGGGCGTCGGTGCAGCCGGCGGTGGCGTAGTGGCCATGGCGATGGTCCGGGACCTCTTCGCGGGCTACGCCATGGTGCGGATGTTCTCCCGCATGTCGCTGGTGAATGGCCTGGCGCCAATTTTGGCTCCTATCATCGGTTCGCAACTGCTGTTGGTGATGCCATGGCCCGGGATCTTCTACTTCCTGGCGAGCTACGGAATCCTCGTGTTCATTGCCGCGGTTTTCCTTATCCGGGAAACGTATCCTGCCGAACTCCGCCGGCAGACGACGTCGACGGCGGGCCAACGCTACAAGGCCGTGTTCGCCGACCGGATCTTCGTCGGGATGCTGCTCGTAGGCGGGTTCAACTTCGGCGGACTGTTTGCCTACCTATCCGCGTCCACTTTCCTGTTCCAACAGGTTTACAACTTTTCCCCGCAGGAATACGGCCTGCTGTTCGGCGTCAATTCCTTGGGCATCGTCGCCGGCGTCCAGATCAGCTCCAGGGTTATCCGGCGGGTGGCACCCCAATGGATCATGGCGTTCGCCACGGCCTGGATGCTGCTCATGGCCCTTTTGATTGTGGTGTTCGATCTGCTCGGCTTCGGCCTATGGGGTGTCATGGTCCCGTTGTGGTTCTACATCCTTGCCACCGGGTTCATGTTCCCCTGCGTCCAGGTCATTGCCCTGGCCAACCATGGCGCGCAGGCCGGAACCGCGGCCTCCCTGCTGGGTGCCTCGAACTTCCTGATGGCCGGCATCATCCCACCCGTGGTTGGCTGGCTGGGCGTCGGTTCTGCCGTTCCCATGGGGGCCGTCCAGGCGGTGTGCCTCGCGGGCGCCGTGTCGGCCCTCTGGCTCGTCGTGCGGCCCCGGTCCGTCCCCTCCATCCACTGATCCGCCCATCCACAGCTGTCCACTGATTCGAGAAGCCCGGACGTCGCCACGGAGAAGTAGGCTCAAACCATGACGCGCAAACCGCACCGCAACGGCAGGGGCCTTTTCCTCGGAGCGATGCTCGGCGCCGTCGTCGGCTTCCTGCTGGGCCGTGGGGCCGGAAACCCTGTGTTCGGAGCGCTGCTGGGCGCCGTCGTCGGTTCCGCAATCCTCTACCGGATCAATCCCGGGCCATGGAAACGGGACTAAGCAGGCCTTCCGTTGCTTCGAGGCCTGTTGCCGGTCATGGCCCGGCGATAAAGTTGAGATGTGCCCCGTTGGCAGGAACTGCAGCCTATTCCAGCCCCATGGCAGCGCAAGGATGATGGCATCCTGCCGCTGTGGTGGGATCGTCTATGCACCGTGACAAGTCCGCAATCCGCGGCCCTTTACGCGGCCGGGCTCTTCACCGAGGACCGCCGCCGGCCGATCGCGCAGTGGTTCAATCCGACAAACGGCGCGGCCCTGCTCGTGGCTCCGGAGACCTCCCCCGAATGGCCCGTCCAACGCTTCGGAATCTTCTACGCCCCACCTGGCGGCGGATTCACCCGCGTCCACTCCGCCGCGCACGAATGGCACCCGCGGGAGCCGAGGACGCCGCCCACCGAAGATGACGCCTTCCAGTCCGCCGTGGCCGAGGCAGCGAGATTCCTTCAAGTGGAAATGGATTTCGTTTGACCACTTGGCGATGAGAATCTGCCCATTCGAGCAATTGCGCAAAATCAGACAAACCGAGGCAAAAAACAGGTCCCGCACCAATAAAACCGGTGCGGGACCTTTGCGCTCCTCCGACTGGACTTGAACCAGTAACCCTTCGATTAACAGTCGAATGCTCTGCCAATTGAGCTACGGAGGAATGAAGCGGTTATGACTTTAGCAAAGGTTTTGCCTCAAGTGAAATCGAGCCTCGGACCCTGAGGGAAGGGCCGCAGAATACCCCTCCGGGGTATCAGCAATGCCGCGGAGCCGACGCCGTCACCGAGGATAGGATGGTCCGGCGCGCCTGAGGCGCATTCGTGGGGCCTCAGAAGCGCATCCGTGACCGAAAGGAACCGAAGGAAGCATGCCTAAGAACTGGTCAGCCGAGAACAATGTGACGGAAGTTGCCGAGGACGTCTTCTTCGTCCAAGGGCCTGCCGTCAACTGGACGATCCTCAAGCAGGGCAAGGAATTCACTCTCATTGATACGGGCTATCCCGGGAACTGGCCATTGCTCCAATCGAGCATGAATTTCCTTGGACTGGCTATGGAAAATGCTGCCGGAGTTCTCCTGACGCATGGTCACTCGGATCACATAGGCAATGCCGCCAGAATATCCGCGATGGGCATTCCGGTATTTGCGTCCCATGCGGAGTTGCCGAACATCCGCCGGGAGGTCCTGGAACAAGTCACGGTCAAAGATCTTGGATCGCGGATCCTCCGCCCGAGGGTCGGCGCGTGGGCGGCACACGCCATCCGCTCGGGGGGCTTGTCCGACGTCGCGGTCCCGGGCGTCGCCGCGATGACCCAGGACATTCTCGACGGGCTCCCGGGATCTCCCCGGGTCGTCGCCACCGGCGGGCACACCAGCGGCCACGTGTCCTTCTTCGTCCCTTCAGCCAAGGCCGTGGTCACCGGGGACGCGCTCATCACGGGCCACGCCGTCAGTCCGGTCCGCGGTCCGCAGTTGTTGCCCGCTGTCTTCCATCACCGCCCGGCGGAGACCTTGGCCAGCGTTGAGGTGCTTAGGCAATTGGGCGCTGAGACCATCCTGCCGGGTCATGGGCCGGTGGTGAGCGTGCTCGACGGGACAATCGAGCTCGTGTCTGAGGGAAGGTACTCCCCTTTCGTTTGAGTCGGCGGCCTTGGGGCCGGATACGCGCATCGGAGCCTGAGTGGACGAGCGGGAGACCGGGCCTAAAACGGGTACCACCCACTCTTAACCCGTGCGATAGATAGCCAATAGGCTCCGGACCTGGGGATTCTGACCCGGTCTGTTCAGAAAAAGGGGAAGCCGATGCGGCTCCTGACCATACTGTTCCGGCGGCCCACTTGGTTCCGGTGGGCCACGGCCGCGTCCGTGCTGTTTTTACTGGGCTACTCCGCTGTCTACTTGGCGCCTGCCGCGCGTGCGGCACTTCCAAAAACAATCATCAGCCTGACCTTCGACGACGGCAATGCCGATCAGCTCCCCGCCGAACAGTTACTGAAGTCGCTCGGATTGCACGGCACCTTCTTCATTACGACCAGCTGGATCGATAATCCGTCATGGCTGACCCGTGCCAACCTGAACAGCATCGCCGCGGATGGCAACGAGATCGGCGGCCACACCATCACCCACCCGGACCTCACCACGTTGTCCACTTCGGCTGCAACCAACGAGGTTTGCGGCGGGCGGACCACGCTCGCCAGCTGGGGATTCAACGCCACCGATTTCGCCTATCCGTTCGCCGCTGAAAACTCTTCCGTCGAGCAAATCGTGAAGAATTGCGGTTTCGCGAGTGCGCGCAATTTGGGTGATATCCGTTCGCCTGCGAGTTGCTCGAGCTGCCCCTTCGCGGAAACGCTCCCCCCAGCCAATCCATACAACACAGCGGCACCGGACGAAGTCGACAGCACGTGGACGCTGCAGAACCTCGAGGACCTGGTTACGAACGCGGAACCGGGAGGGGGCTGGGTCCAGCTGACCTTCCACCACATCGCGGTAGGAACAGATCCCACTTTGACTATCGACCCCAATCTCTTCAAGACTTTTGTCACATGGCTGGCTGCGAGAACGGCCAACGGGACCACGTCAGTTCAAACGGTCGCCCAGGCATTGGGCAATGTGCCCAACCAGCCCCCGGTAGCCGCCTTCACATCCTCGACGGCGGGTCTGACAGCCACGTTTGACGGTTCGACTTCGACCGATCCGAACGGGACCGTGGCCTCTTACAGCTGGGACTTCGGCGACGCCTCCGCGGCAGGCACGGGCGTGAAGCCATCGCACACTTACGCCGCAGCAGGAACGTACCAAGTGAAGCTGACGGTCACCGATAGCTCGGGCCTCACGGGGAATGTCACGCACGCGGTAACTGTAGCTGCCGCGCCGACCGCGCCTGCCGCACCGGCGGGTGTGAGCGCGACGGCGGGCAACGCCTCCGCCACCGTGTCCTGGACAGCGCCGGCCAACGGCGGGTCCCCGATCACCTCCTATACGGTGACGCCTTCGTTCGGCGGCACGGCCCTGGCCCCGGTGACTGTTACCGGAAATCCGCCCTCGACGACGGCGACCGTCACCGGACTGACGAACGGCACCGCCTACACGTTCACGGTCACTGCCACGAACGCCGTCGGGACCTCCACGGCTTCTCCGGCCTCGGCTCCCGTCACGCCGACGGCCCCGGTTCCGGGCGTCACCAACGGCGGGTTCGAATCCGGGCTCACCTCCTGGACCACCGGCGGCGTCAAGGCACCCGTGGCCTCGACCACCGCCCACACGGGCACCGGCTCCGCGCTCCTCGGCCTTGCCTCCGGGGCCGAGCCGCTCGGGGACAGCAACCTGTCCCAGACCATCACCGTCCCCGCCGCCGGGACGTCCACGCTGTCCTTCTGGTACCAGCCGCACACCGCCGACGACACGTGCAGCGGCACCACGTGCCGTTACGACTGGATGGAAGCACAGGTCCGCAGCACCAGCGGCACAGTCCTGTCGAGCCTGTTCAAGCTCAGCAGCAACTCCGGCGCCTGGACCCAGCTCAGCGCAAACCTCTCCGCCTACAACGGCCAGAGCATCGTGCTCTGGTTCAACGTCCACCTCGACGGCTCCAGCCCCGCGGATGACACCTGGATGTACCTCGACGACGTGACCCTCACCAACAGCCAGGCCACCCCCACGGCACCCTCCGCCCCGACAGGGGTCACCGCGACGGCGGGCAACGCCTCCGCGACCGTGTCCTGGACCGCCCCGAACAACGGCGGCTCCCCGATCACCTCCTACGCCATCACCCCGCACGCCGGCGCCACCACCCTGGCCCCGGTCACCGTCACCGGGAACCCGCCCGCCACCAGCACCAACGTCACCGGACTCAGCAACGGCACCGCCTACACCTTCACCGTCACCGCCACCAACGCCATCGGCACCTCCCCGGCCTCGGCGGCATCCGCGCCGGCCACCCCCACGGGAACCACCACCTCGGCCATCACCAACGGCGGCTTCGAATCCGGGCTCACCGCCTGGACCACCGGCGGCGTCAGGGCACCCGTGGCCTCCGCCACCGCCCACACGGGCACCGGCTCCGCACTCCTGGGCCTGGCCTCCGGAACCGAGCCCCTTGGCGACAGCAGCCTGTCCCAGACCATCACCATCCCCGCCACCGGAACCACCACCCTGTCCTTCTGGTACCAGCCCCACAGCCAGGAAGACCCCTGCACCGGCAACGCCTGCCCGTACGACTGGATGGAAGCACAAGTCCGCACCACCACCAACACCACCCTGGGAAGCCTGTTCAAACTCTGCAACAACAACGGCACCTGGACCCAGCTCACCGCCGACCTCACCGCCTACAAAGGCCAGACCATCACCCTCTGGTTCAACGTCCACCTCGACGGCTCCAGCCCCGCCGACGACACCTGGATGTACCTCGACGACATCACCCTCACCACCCGATAGTCGCCCCCACGATCAGGTATACGAATCAGACGCCAAAAATCCCCGCCCTCTACCGGGGACGGGGATTTTTGAGCAGCGTTGCAATGGGCCTTCAAGTCTTGAAGCACCTACGGCATCAACGTCAAGGAAGAGGAAGAGCCATGGCAAAGCCCGAATTTGAGTTCACCCCTACGGAATCGGTGGACTTCACACCCTGCAACCCGCATATCGAGGGCCTGTCCGAGGCGATCCTGGCGCGGGATTCAGACAACGACTGCGTCACGCGCATCCTGAAGTTCGAGCCGGGCACTGACACCTCCCCCAACGGCGTTCTGACGCACGAATTCTGGGAAGAGGTCTTCATCTTCGAAGGCTCGATTGTGGACAAACGGCTCGGCCGGACCTTCAAGGCCGGCGACTGGGCCACCCGTCCTCCGGGCATGGAACACGGTCCGTGGGTCTCCGAGAATGGGGCCAAGATGTTCGAAGTCCGGTACTACACGGAGCGGAGCCACTGAGAAAAGCCTGGCCCCCACGAACGGGCTGGGTACGAAAAATCCCCGCCAGCACGCAGCTGACGGGGATTCCGACTCAAAGCTCCTCCGACTGGACTTGAACCAGTAACCCTTCGATTAACAGTCGAATGCTCTGCCAATTGAGCTACGGAGGAATGAAGCGTGTACAAGCCTAACAAAGGGCTGCCGGGAAACGAAATCGGGCAGGAAAGGCTTCAGCTATCCATGCGGAGGGCGCGGCGCTGCATTTCCAGCTGCATGAGTTCCCGGTTGAGGCGTTGGAACTCTTCCGGCTGGGCCGAGGCATCCAGGCGCTGCAATTGGCCCATCTTGTCCGCCTTGACCCTGGTGATCTGCAGTTCGAAGAGTCGGGCCAGGATGTCGCGGCAATAACGCTGCAGCGCTTCGGGAGTGCTGGCCGGCAGCGGAACGACTGCAAGCTCGGAGACCAGGCCTTGGAGTGGTTCCGGGACTTCCCGCCGAATCCCTTCCACCCAGGCCACAGGGTCACCCGCGTGGGCCAGCCCGGCGGCCCGGACGGCAGTGTGCACGGCTGAGTAGGCAGGAGTGACGAAGTGGCAGGCTTCAAACCGTTCCCATGCGCCACCGATGAGCGCAGCTTCGCCACCCAGGACGGCGGGGTTCTGGATGACCACTTCGAGGGCCTGCCGCTCCATGGCGGCAATGGGATCCCTCGGATCCGGGCGCATAAAGGCGATGGGAGCGTCCGACGGCGGTGCTGCCGCCGGCTGGCCGGCCTGGCCCGGCGTTGTGCCCTGCCCGGCCCCCGTGGCTCCTGCGGTGCTCGCAGTACCCGGCGCGCCGGAAGCAGCGCGTTTGGCAGCCAAACCCACCGCCCGGCTGACTTCCTCAATGGGCATGCCGAGCCAGCCTGCCAGCTCGCGGACATATGCTGGGCGGATGCCCGAATCACGGATCTGCGCAACCACTGGGGCCGATTCCCGCAGGGCTGAGACGCGGCCTTCCACGGTGTCCAGGTTGTGTCGTTTGAGGGACGCCCGGATCGCGAATTCGAAGAGCGGCCGGCGGGTGGCGATCAAGTCCCGGACAGCCGCATCCCCCTTGAGTTGGCGCAAGTCGCAGGGGTCTGCTCCGCTCGGTTCCACGGCCACGTAAGTCTGCGCGACGAAACGCTGGTCCTCCTCGAAGGCGCGCAATGCCGCCTTCTGGCCGGCGGCGTCGCCGTCGAAGGTGAAGATGACCTCTCCCCCGGTGCCGTCGTCGGACAGCAAGCGGCGGGCGATCTTGATGTGGTCCGTGCCGAAGGCCGTACCGCACGTGGCCACGGCGGTACCGACTCCGGCAAGGTGACAGGCCATGACGTCTGTGTACCCCTCCACCACCACCAGCTGCCGGTCCTTGGCGATGTTCCTTTTGGCGAGGTCGATTCCGTAGAGGACCTGGGACTTCTTGTAGAGCACGGTCTCCGGAGTGTTCAGGTATTTCGGGCCCTGGTCGTCTTCGTACAGCTTGCGGGCACCGAAGCCGATGGTGTCGCCGGCGATGTCCCGGATGGGCCAAATGAGCCGGCCCCGGAAGCGATCATAGATACCCCTGTTGCCTTCGGAGAACATTCCCGTCAGCTTCAGCTCACCGTCCGTGAATCCGCGTCCACGCAGGTGTTTCAGGAGTGAATCCCAACCCTGGGGCGCGTAGCCTACGCCGAACTGCTCGGCCGCGGTCCGGTCGAAACCGCGGCCATGGAGGAAGTTCCGGCCCTCGGCGGCACCTGCCGTGAGCAGCTGGGCGCGGAAGAATTCGTCGGCGATCTTGTGGGCATCCAGCAGACGTTGGCGCTTGCCGACCTCTTCGCGGTTGGGACCGGTGCCGCCGTCTTCATAACGCAGCTCGTAGCCGATCCGGGCTGCAAGCTTTTCCACGGCTTCGTGGAAGGAGCTGTGGTCCATTTTCTGGACGAAGGAGATCGCATCGCCGTCTTCGCCGCAGCCGAAGCAATGGTAGCGGCCGACCTGCGGACGGACAGTGAACGACGGCGAGCGCTCGTCGTGGAAGGGGCAGAGGCCCTTGAAAGTGCCCAGGCCCGCGCCCTTGAGGGTGACGTAGCCGTCCACTACTTCCTTGATATCGGTGCGCTGGCGTACTTCGTCGATATCTTCACGTTTGATCAGGCCAGCCACGTCACCATCCTAGTCGCTCCACGGGGGCGCCCCTGAGCGAGCCGGCAACTCGCGCGCGGCCTACCAGAGCGACGGCAGGCTACCCACCAGGCGTTCGTACATCGCCAGCGCCGAAGCGTCCGTCAGGGACGCCACCTGGTCGATGACGACGCGAAGCCGGGCGCCGTCGTCGGGGGCATCCCGCCAGTCCGCGGCGAACATGGGTTCCAGATGCCGGTCTCCGCTCGCGTTGAGTACGCCCACCAGGGCGTGCAGGACTTCGCGCTGCCGCTCATAGACGGGCTGCCGATGGTCGGTGGAGATCACGAACGTCGTGGCAAGGCCCTTCATGGCGGCGATCTCCGTGACGGTTTCCTCCGCGACCATGAGTTCGGCGCCGTAGCGCGTGAGGTGGTCCGGGCCGAAGTGCGCCCTCGTGGTCTCCAAGGCACTCTGGCAGAACCGGCCGATCAACTGGCTGGTCATGTCCTTCAGCGCGGCCATCGACTTGCGGCTGCCGTCGGCCTCGCGGACCCACACGCTCGTGGCTTCGAGGCGGGCCAGGGCGGCGTCGATTTCAGCCGGATCGTTATGGGGCAGGTACCACTGCTTGGTATACCCCACCACTCGGGCCCGGTGGTCTGGATTGTCCAGCCACTTCAACTGGAAATGGCCGGCAACGATGGCGTCCTCGACATCGTGGACCGAGTAGGAGATATCGTCGGCCAGGTCCATCACCTGGGCCTCTATGCAGGAGCGGTGGCCCGGGGCGCCATCACGAAGCCAAGCAAACACGGGCAGATCGTCTTCATAGGCACCGAACTTGCTGCTCCGCTGTCCGTGGATGACGGGGGCATCGACGGCGGACCACGGGTATTTGGACGCGGCGTCGAGGCTGGCCCGGGTCAGGTTCAGGCCCGCAGGCCGTCCGTCGGCAGCAAGGACCTTGGGTTCAAGGCGGGTCAGCAGGCGCAAGGTCTGGGCGTTACCTTCGAAGCCGCCGATTCCGTGGGCTATCTCGTTGAGCGCGGATTCCCCGTTGTGGCCGAAAGGCGGATGGCCAAGGTCGTGGCTCAGGCAGGCCGTGTCCACAACATCCGGATCGCAACCAAGCGCCCGGCCCAACTCGCGGCCCACCTGGGCCACTTCAAGGCTGTGCGTCAGGCGGGTACGGACGAAGTCGTCGGTGTCCGGGGCCACCACTTGGGTTTTGGCCCCGAGCCGCCGGAGGGCTGAGGAATGCAACACTCGTGCCCGGTCCCTCTCGAAGTCCGAACGGTAGGTATTCTTCCGGGGTTCCTGGACCCAGCGTGCCGAGTCGGCTTCCACATAGCCTGGAATGCCCGTTGCGTTTTCGGCCGGGCGTGCTGCAGACATCGCTTCAGTTCCCATGGGTATCTGCCTCCTCCGCTTGCCGTGCACCGGCGTCTCTTCAGCCGGTGCCTATGCAGCCAGTTTTCCATGACTCTGGCCGTGCGCGTGCACGCGGCGGCCCCGGCCGCGCTTTAGCCGCCTGAGACGTCGAGTTCGGCTGCGGCGATATCGCGCGTCTGATCCGCGTCCATCTGCCGGCTGAGCAGCCAATCCTTGGGCAAGGCCGGCTTCTTCGGGGAACCCGCCCGTCCACGCGGGCCCTCCGAGTCGATGCCCGGGTACGGCAGGTCCATGTCGAGTTGGTCCAGGAGCTCGCGCAGGACCTCGAGTGTTGGCACGGTGGCCAGTTTGGCGCGCAGTTCGCCACCCACGACGTAGCCCTTGAAGTACCAGGCCATGTGCTTGCGGATCTCTCGCAGCGCCTTGTATTCGTCGTTGCCGAAGGTTTCGATCATGAGCTCGGCGTGCCGGTAGACGCCGTCGGCTACCTCGCGCAGGCCCGGACGGTGGCGCTCGTCGCTTCCCTCAAACGCTGCCTGGAGGTCACCGAAAAGCCACGGGCGGCCTTGGCAGCCACGGCCCACCACGACGCCGTCAATCCCGGTTTCACGAACCATGCGGACTGCGTCTTCTGCGGACCAGATATCGCCGTTGCCCAGGACGGGAATGTCGGGGAGGGCCTCGCGCAGCCGTGCGATCGCGGACCAGTCGGCCTGGCCGGAGTAGAACTGCGCGGCCGTGCGGCCGTGGAGCGCGACGGCAGCTACGCCGGAATCGCGGGCGATGCGGCCGGCGTCGAGGTACGTGAGGTGGTCCTCGTCAATGCCCTTGCGCATCTTGATGGTCAGCGGGATATCGCCCTTGGAGGCTTCCTTGACGGCGGTCTGGACGATCGAGGTGAAGAGGTCGATCTTCCAAGGGAGGGCGGATCCGCCGCCGCGCCGGGTGACTTTCGGCACGGGACAGCCGAAGTTGAGGTCGATGTGGTCCGCCCGGTCTTCCTCGACGAGCATGCGCACTGCCTGGCCAACAGTGACGGGGTCAACGCCGTACAACTGCACGGACCGGACCTTTTCGTCGTCGTCGTGGGAGATGATGCGCAACGATTCCGGGGTGCGCTCCACCAGGGCACGGGAGGTCACCATCTCCGCGACGTACAGGCCGCCGCCGTATTCACGGCACAGCCGGCGGAAGGCCGAGTTCGTGATCCCGGCCATCGGGGCAAGGATCACGGGGGTGTCCACGGTGATCCGGCCGAGCTGCAGCGGGGGCAGTTCGAGCTTGGGCGAAGGGGGCGTTGCTACTACAGTCACCCGTCCATTGTCTCAAAGCGGGGCAAATCGACTGGACCTAGAGCAGCCAGCCGTTGTCTTCGGCGATCCGCACAGCCTCGGCGCGGGTCCGGCCGCCGGTCTTGGCCATCGCGGCGGAGAGGTAGTTCCGCACGGTCCCTTCCGAAAGCATCGCCGACTTCGCGATATCGGCCACCGTGCCGCCGTCGGAGGCTGCCTTGAGCACCTCCCCCTCCCGTTCGGTCAGCGGGCTGTCTCCCGCGGTCAAGGATTCGGCGGCGAGCACGGGGTCCACCACCCTGAGCCCCTGATGGACGCGCCGCACCGCTTCGGCCAATTGCCGCGCCGGTGTGTCCTTGACGACGAATCCGGAAGCACCGGCCTGCATCGCCCGCTTGAGGTAGCCGGGCCGTCCGAAGGTGGTCACCATGAGGACCCGGCACGACGGCGCGGCCCGCCGTACGGCCGCAGCCGCGCTGATGCCGTCCAGGCCAGGCATCTCGACGTCGAGCATGGCCACGTCGGCGGAGTACTCGACGACGGCGGCCGCCACCCCGGTCCCGTCGCCCAGTTCCGCGACCACCTCGATGTCCGGTTCCAGTCCCAGCAAAGCCGCGAGTGCTCCGCGCACGAGCGCCTGGTCGTCTGCTATCACCAATCGGATGTTCATACCTCAACCGCCAATCTGAACCCTCCCAGGTCACTCGGGCCAATGCTGACGGTTCCCCCGGCGGCACCCACGCGTTCGCGGATCCCTGCCAGTCCGTTCCCGGGGCGGCCCCCGGAGGCCGGGCCGACGCCGTCGTCCTCCACCAGGACGCTCGACGCCGTCAACCGGACGCGGCAGCGCGCGGCACCGGAGTGCCGCACCACGTTGGTGACGCCTTCGCGCAGCACCCAGCCGAAGAGCTCCCTGTGCCGCGCCGGAACCTGCTCCACGGTTCCCGGCAGTTCGGCGTCGATCCCGGCCGATTCCAAGGCAGTCCGGGCGACTGCGAGCTCCGCCAGGACGTTGACCCCGCGGTAACCCGCCACCGTCGCCCGGACGTCGGCGAGCGCGCCGCGGGCCAAGTCCTGCACCGCGGAAATTTCGGCGGCTGCCCGGTCCCGGGCAGGGTAGTCGCCGGGGACGGTATCCAGCATCCTGCCGGCCAACTCAGCCTTCACGGCGATCACCGTCAGGGAGTGCCCCAGGATGTCGTGCATGTCCCGGGCCACACGGCTGCGCTCTGCTGCGACGGCTGCGTCGGCCAGTTCAGTCTGCGCTTCCCGGAGCCGTGCTGTCTGCCGGATCAGCCGCGCGAAGGCGGACATCATGAGGCCAAGGGACAAGATGATCCCGGCCTGGAGCAAGGCCTGCTCCCCGTTGCCCGTCACCAGCTGGGAGGTGAAGGAGACAAGGGCCAAAGTGACGATGAGGAAGAAATCCGTGCGCGGCGGAAGTGACGTCATGGCGATGGCGCACGCGAGGAACGTCCAGGTCCACAAGGCTTCCCGTCCGATGATGAGGATCATCAGCCCGTTCAGCGCCAGCAGGATGCAGACAGACACGATGCCGGCGCGGGTGCCTAGGCGCCAACTGATTTGGGGCAGGAAGACGTAGGCCGCGAAGAACACGATCAAGGACGCCGACGCCGCCATTTTCCAGGCCAGCGGCTCGTCCACGGACCACACGATGTTCCACGTCGGCCAGGCCCAGAGCAGGATGGAAAGTCCCGCGCCGATGAACCAGCCCCGTGGCCCAGGACCGCGGAACACGGTGCTGCGGAACACGCTTCCGGTGATCACATCCCTGAAGGAGGTTCCGCCTGCATTGCTGGTCATGGTGCCAACCTTAGCGGCCTGTTCAGACACGTTTCGTGTCGCGGCGGAACGCCATGGCAGCCCCGGCCACGAAGATCACGAGCCAGATCAGCACGTTGAGAACCCACGCCCAGTCGAACTCGCCGGTGATGGGGCTCCGGGCCAATTGCCCGATCCCGTATGCGGGCGTGAACTTGGCGATGTTACCGAAGGTCTCGCCCATGATCTCGATCGGCATGAACAGTCCACCGAGCATGGCAAGGATGGCCAGGGCCGGGCCGAGGATCTGCATGACGTTCTGGCTCGGCATGAGGTATCCGACGAACAAGCCAAGGGCCGCGAAGACCAGGGAGCCGAGCCAAGCGACAAGCCCCGCTGTCAGCCAGGTCTGGGCATCCATGGTGACGCCGGCGAGGGCACCGATGACGAACTGGGCCACGACGGCAATGAGGGACAGCGTCAGCGCAGCCATGGCTTTCACCGCGATGTACGCTCCTGGCAGGAGGGGTGTGAGGCGAAGCTGGCGGCTCCAGCCTTGGGCACGCTCCACCGCCACTTGGCTACCGGCGCCCGTAGCGGCGGTCATCGCGGCATAGACCGTGAGGCTGATGAGGATGTACTGGCCGTAGCTGTGTCCGTTGGGCAGGAGCTTGTCCTTGTTGGACAAGCCGAAAATGAAGAAGAAGATGGCCGGCATAAATACCGTGAAAATGATGGTCCGGCGGTTCCGGAGCATCCGCTTGATCTCGATCCAGAGGAAGGTGCGGTTGACCCCGCCGGTGGACGGCTTCCGTTCCTGGACGACTGTTGCCGTGCTCATACGAGGTCTCCTTCAAGTGTGATGCTCGTGGATTCCGGTACGGCATCGTCTCCGGTGAGGGCGACGAACGCCTCCTCGAGGTTGTTGGCCGCCACCTCGACGTCGTGGGCACCCGTGTTGTTGAGCAGGAAGCGCACGACGGCGTCCGAGTCGCCCGTGCGGACGGTGAGGCGGCCGCCGTCGTAATCCATGCTTTCGACGGGCGGCAACCCGGCCAGCAGACCGCGCTCTGTTGCCGGAAGTGAAGCCTTGACGGTGCGGCCCGAGGCAAGGTTCTTGATCTGGGCGGCGGTGCCGTCCGCAACGATGCTGCCTTGCCGGACCAGGACAATCCTGTCCGCGTAGGCGTCGGCTTCTTCGAGGTAATGGGTGGCGAAGATGACGGTCCGTCCCCGCTGGGCGTCGGCCCTGATGGCGTTCCAGAAGTCGCGTCGTCCCGCGACATCCATGCCGGTAGTGGGCTCGTCCAGGATCAGCAATCCGGGATCGGAGACGAGGGCCATGGCGAAGCGCAGCCGTTGCTGCTGGCCGCCTGAGCACTTTTCCACCTTGCGGTCGGCGATCTCCAGGATGCCCGCCCGCGCCAGGACTTCGTCCACGGGCCGGGAGGAGTCGAACATGGCAGCGTTGAGCTGCACGGTCTCGCGCACGGTGATGTCCCGCAGCAAGCCGCCGGTCTGCATCACCGCTGCCACCTGGCCGCGGGCGATGGCTCCCCGCGGAGTGTGGCCGAAGATGGAAACGCTTCCCTGGTCCGGGGCGCTCAATCCGAGGATCATGTCGATGGTGGTGGTCTTGCCCGCCCCGTTGGGACCGAGGAACGCCACCACTTCCCCCGGCTGCACGGTGAGGTCGAGGCCGCGGACGGCATGGACCTTCCCGAAGCTTTTGTGCAGTCCGGCGGCGTGGACGGCCGGCACACTCGCTGTTGTCATGACTCTCCTTGGCTTTTGTTTACTCCACTACCCATCAAAACCCGGATCCGTGTCCGGTGCCCGGGCGTGTGTCACCAATGAGGGATGACAAATGTCATCGACGGCTAGCGGCGCTCGGCTTCCCTGCGTGCCCGCCTGGTCATGACGACGGCGGCAAGCTCGCCGGTGTCGAACGATTCGAAGGCCTCGGCTGACCCGGCAGTTTCAAGCTCGCGGACCTTCCCGTCGTCGTCGGATGCTTCCAGATCCCCCGTGCCAGCAGCCGCGAGCCGCCTCGGACCGGTCGCTTTGACCACCAGCACGGCGATCAGGGTGGTCACCGGGATGGCCAACACCAGGCCGATGGACCCCACCAGGGTGCGGATGACTTCCTCGGACAACTCGGCACTGGTGAGGGCATCGACCAGCGGGCGGTTGTACAGCATGACAATGATCAGGATGGGCAGCGCGGCACCGGCGTACGCGAAAGCGATGGTGTAGACCGTGGAGGCGATGTGGTCCCGGCCGATCCTCATGGCTGAGCTGAACAGCTTGCGTGCGCCGGTTTCCGGCGCGAGCTCGTAGAGTTCCCACACGGCCGCGGACTGGGTAATGGTCACGTCGTTGAGGACTCCGAGCCCGGAGATAATCAACCCGCACAGGATGATGCCGGACAGGGAGATCTTGTCCGACATGTTCACGAGCGTGGCGCCCTCGCTCGTGGCGATCCCGGTCAGGTTGGCGGCATCCGTGGCCCAGGCCGCCAGCAGCGCCGTAATACCGAGGCCGAAGATCGTGCCCAGCAACGCGGTGGAAGTCTTGGCCGAGAATCCGTGGGCGAAATAGAGCACCCCCATCATGATGGCCGTGGAGCCGACCAAAGCCACGAGCAGTGGCGGTTTGCCTTCCACCAATCCCGGAAGCATGAAGCTGACCATCACCACGTAGGCTCCGGCCAGTCCAAGGAGCGCCCTGAAGCCGCGCCAGCGCGCCACCGCAATGACCACCACGGCATACAGGAGAGCCAGAAGCGCCATGGGAACGGTCCGCACGAAGTCCAGGAAAACGTACGACGGCGAGCCGTTGCCTGCCGCTGCGCCTTGCACCCTGGAGAGGTTCAAGTAGCGGATGCTGTCCCCCACTTTGACGCCGTGGGACTTGGCGACATCCGGGTTGATGACCACTTTGACTGGACTGCCGCCGTTATCCGGTTGCGTGGACGCGAAGGTGCATTGGGACCCTTGCGGCTGTGCGCCACTACTCTGGTTCGTGCCGTTCGTACTCGGCGCCTGCGTCCCTTGCGTGCAGCTTTCCTGGGTGACGGCTTGGATCTTGCCGGTATCGAACGTCACCCCGGGAGCGGCCGTGTAGGGGCTCGCGAAGGTGATGCCTTCCTTGCTCCCGGACGGCCACATGACGAGCATGGCTACGATCGTGAGCACGGCAATCGGGGCCAGTACGGCAACGAGTAACCAGTTGGCCCGCTTGCGTGCCGCGAGTGCCTGCGGGCTTGGCTCGAAATGCTCTGTGTGTCCGTGTGAATGGCCGTGACCCATTAGCTGCAAAACCTCATGCCCACAAGCCTACGTGGGGCGGCGCGAGGACCCGCCAGGCGGGGAAGAACAGCTATTCGCTGACCACCAGGGTGTCCGCCCCGCGGAGCTTCGCCTTGCCCAGCTCCAGCAAAGGATCGACGACGGCGCGCACCGCCGTCATGGAATCGTCCACCTCGAGGAGCACGGGGTGCTGATAGGCAATAAGCGCCAGCAGGTCACGGATTGCGGCGCGCGCCTCGCCATCCTGCAAAAGCGGATCGTGGCCAAGGAACACTTCCGAAGGCTCGTCCGAGCTGCCTTGGGCGTAGCTGATGGCGAAGGCCTGCAGCTTGCCCTTGCGGGTGGCAGGAACGCCCGAGCCAAAGGCACTCGCCTTGGGCGCTCGCAGCACCACCGCACCGTGTGCCCCCGTCAGGTCATCGAGGAACAGCCGCTGCACAGTGGGGATGCCGAGCACTCCGGGGTTGTCCCAGTGATGCACGGCGGTGTAGTACCGGCCTACGACGTCGCTCAGTTCCACTGAACCCGTGGCGAGGTCTTCCACTTGCTCGGAGGCCGCTGCTTCGGAGCCGTCTCCAAACACCGGAAGCCTGAGCGGCTCGGGATCAACCACCACAAGCTGCGAACGCTGGATGGGTGCAAGTCCCGCCCACTCGGCGAAGGCGGCGCCGGCCGTGCCGGGCTCCACCTTGCTGCGCAGCTTGCTGACGCCCGACGGCGACTGCTCGGCTTCGCGCCGCAGCATGGTCAGGAGCGTGGCCCCTATCCCGCTCCGGCGGTGGTCCTTGGCAACCTCGATGTAGGCCCAGAGCCGTTCCGGGTGCAGTGAGGCCTCGTGGACCACACCTGCCGCCACCGGGATGCCGATGCCGTCCACGACGTCTTCGGCAACGATGCACCGGCGCCAAGGCTGGCCTTGGCCGCTGTTGCTCGACGGCGCCAGGGCCGCGCGGAATTGCTGGGCCGGCAGGGTCTCGGGCCCGCCCCACATTTCCAGGAGGACGAGGTCGTCGCCCTCACGCCATTCGCGGTATTCGATGGCCACGCTTAGGCGCCGATCAGTCGCGCGGCCAGGTAGCCCTCCACCTTGTCCAGGGACACACGTTCCTGGCTCATGGTGTCGCGCTCACGTATGGTGACTGCCTGGTCGTCGAGGGTGTCGAAGTCCACAGTGATGCAGAACGGAGTGCCGATCTCGTCCTGGCGACGGTAGCGGCGGCCGATGGCGCCGGCGTCGTCGAAGTCGATGTTCCAGTTCTTGCGCAACTGGGCGCCCAGGTCCTTTGCCTTCGGGGACAGGTCCTCGTTGCGGCTCAAGGGCAGCACGGCCGCCTTGACCGGTGCCAGGCGCGGATCAAGCTTCAGGACGGTGCGGACGTCGACGCCGCCCTTGGCGTTGGGTGCCTCGTCCTCCGTGTAGGCGTCCACAAGGAAGGCCATGAAGGAACGCGTCAGGCCGGCGGCCGGTTCAATGACGTACGGCGTGTAGCGCTCGTTGGTGGCCTGGTTGAAGTAGCTGAGGTCCTGGCCGGATGCCTTCGAGTGGGTCGACAGGTCGAAGTCGGTGCGGTTGGCGATACCCTCGAGCTCACCCCACTCGGAGCCCTGGAAACCGAAGCGGTATTCAATATCCGTGGTGCCCTTGGAGTAGTGGCTGAGCTTGTCCAAAGGGTGCTCGTAGAAACGCAGGTTCTCCGGCCGGATGCCCAGATCGGTGTACCAGGACATGCGTTCCTTCATCCAGTACTGGTGCCATTCTTCGTCCGTGCCCGGCTCGACGAAGAATTCCATTTCCATCTGTTCGAACTCGCGGGTGCGGAAGATGAAGTTGCCCGGCGTGATCTCGTTGCGGAAGGACTTGCCGATCTGACCGATGCCGAACGGCGGCTTCTTGCGGGATGTGGTGAGCACGTTGCTGAAGTTGACGAAGATGCCCTGCGCGGTCTCCGGGCGCAGGTAGTGCAGGCCTTCTTCACTGGCCACGGGGCCCAGGAAGGTCTTGAGCAGCCCGGAGAACTCCTGAGGTTCGGTCCATTGGCCGCGGGTGCCGCAGTTGGCGCAGGCAATGTCCTTGAGGCCGTTTTCGGCGGGACGGCCCTTCTTTTCCTCGTACTCTTCCTCGAGGTGGTCGGCACGGTAGCGCTTGTGGCAGGAAAGGCACTCGACCAGGGGGTCGGAGAACACGTCGACGTGGCCGGAGGCTTCCCATACTTGGCGGGGCAGGATCACGGAGGAATCGAGGCCCACAACATCTTCGCGGCCGCGGACAACGCTCTGCCACCACTGGCGCTTGATGTTTTCCTTGAGTTCGGCACCGAGGGGGCCGTAGTCCCATGCGGACCGGGAGCCACCATAGATTTCACCGGCCTGGAACACGAAGCCCCTCCGCTTGGAGAGGGAAATGACCTGGTCGAGGACGGATTTTGCTGCCATGGGTAACTCCAATGTTCTACAGGGCCGCTGGGTGCGGTCCGTGCTTGTGCGCGAAGGTAATGCTGTGCAGGAAGCTGCGTGTCCTAGCCTACCGGCCTTTGGTTGCTGTCCTGCTTCCGGGACTGGCCCGGCTGGCCCTTGCCGGGGCGGCGGGAAGAGAGCGCACCCTTCGGCCACGGCAACGTGGCGACGATGATGGCGAACAGGGTCAGCAAGGTGCCAAGAATCGTGGGCATGGCCACCACGGTTCCGGGAGCCGGCAGGACCAGGTCAAGCGCGAGCGATCCGAGCAGCTGGCCCGCGATCATTCCCAGCCCGGTGACCAGGACACCGAGGCTGCGGACCAACAAGGCAGCCAGGCCGATAAAGACGCAGCCCATGGGCCCGCCCAAGTAGTACCACCATTCGGCGGGCAGGGCGTGGCCATGACCAAGCAGCGACAACTTGACGAGCCAGGCGATCCAGAGAATGACCGTTCCGGCCACGAAATTCACCAGCGTCGCGGCGATAGGGCTGCCGTAGTGCACGGTCGCTGTGCCGTTCATCGCCTGCTGGAAACTCATGAGGCAACCCGCCACGACCGGCAACAGGATCGGCAGCAGCAAAGACCCGACGTCGGCGGCTGCCCCGAGGCGCGGCGAGACGGCCCAGACGACGGCGGCGATCGTCAGGACGCTGCCGAGGATGCGGACCCCGGTGATCGAGCGTTTGCCGCCGGGACCGATGCCGAGCCGGTCCACGAGCAGTCCGCTCAGGGTCTGGCCCGTCACCGCGGCGACCGTGAACAAGGCCACGCCAAGCAAGCCGACCGTGAATGATTGCGCGAACACGAACAGGGCGCCGATACCGCCGGCCAGGACGTAGAACCGCGGAAAGCTCCGCTCCCTGAGGGCGGGCAGGATCCTTCGCAGTGCTGCGCGGCCTTTCGGCAGCGCCAGCCCGATCGCCGCGATCAGTACCAGCCCGGTGGTGAAACTCACGACGGCGGCCGCGATGCCGTCGTCGAGCGTTGCTCCCAGGGCGCCATTGATCCGGCCCTGAAGGGGGATCACGAGCCCGGTGGCCACGGCGAGGAGCAGTCCGGTGAGCAAAGGGCGGGACGTTGGGCGGGACGACTGCGGCATTTTCACCACCTTACTTCAGGCATCATTGCTTGTATGAGCAACCCGGAAATCGAAGAAATCCCCATCCGCGACGACATGATCCGCCTTGGTCAGCTCCTGAAGCTCGCCAACCTCGTGGAGGACGGCGTGGAAGCCACGGAACTCATCAAGAACGGCCTGGTCAAAGTCAACGGCGAGATCGACGATCGGCGCGGCCGCCAACTCCATGTAGGCGACACCGTGACCGTCAACGGGCAGACGGTGCGGATCACCGCCGCTTCCTAGTTCGGCAACGCGGGGTCACTTCTGGCCCATTACGTGCCTCGGAATGGGCCGTAAGTGACCCCGCGTTGCTGTCAGACGGACGCGAGGACCTTGTGCTCCAGGAATTCGCATACGTGGCCGATTTCCTGCTGGTTGATGCCGTGCCACATACCCGTGTAGAGCACCTTGGTGAGGTCCATGTGCTTTCGGACCCACTCCATGGTGTATTCGATCTTGTCGGGGGTGATGACGGGGTCCTGCTGGTCCCGCCCCCAGAAGATCGGCACGGATCCGTCCAGTTCGGCGTCCCGGAAGGCTGGGTCGGCATCGGCGTCGACGACGAAGCCGGAAAGCCCGACGACGGCGGCAAAGTCCGCCGGGCGCTGCCGCAGGAGCGAAGTGGCCATGGCCATGCCCATCGAAAAACCGAGGAGCGTTACTGAGCTGTGGTTGGACTTGCACGAATCCAACCAGGCAAACACGTACTCCGCGGCGTCCTTGACGGCGTCGAGGGAGTAGTCGATGGAAGCCGTCAGCGGGAACCACGTGAAGCCCGGGCCCGTCGCGATGGGCGCGCGGAGCGAAGCGACGACGAAGTCCTGGGGCAACAGCCCGGAAAGGCTGAAAAGGTCTTGCTCGTTGGATCCGTAACCGTGCAACAGGACCAGCAATGGCTTGCCAGCCCGTTCCTCCTCTTCGTGGGACCACAAAACGACCGGGGCGGGAAAGGCGGAAGCTTGACTCATGGGACTATTCTTGCAGTTACCCATGAGTAACAAGCTACGGGCGCGTAGCGTTGCAGCGAGAGGCAGGATATCGACGTGAGTGACACTGATTCCACGGTGGGGCCAAAGCCGGACGAACGGATTCATCCGTGGACCCGCTACGTGGCATTGGGTGATTCCTTTACCGAAGGCATCGGCGACCCTGAGCCCAACAATCCCGGGGGACATCGCGGCTGGGCCGACCGCGTAGCCGAGGAACTGAGCCGGGGGCACCGGGATTTCGCCTACGCCAACCTGGCCATCCGCGGGCGGCTGCTCCAGCAGATCCTCGACGGACAACTTGGCCCGTGCATGGACCTCAAGCCGGACCTCGTGAGCATCTCCGCAGGCGGCAACGACCTCATCCGCCCCGGCGGCGATCCCGACACCCTGGCCGAGAAACTCGATGCCGCCGTACAGACCCTGGGCTCCGAAGGCGCCACCGTGGTTCTCTTCAACGGCCCGGACACCGTGTCCTCAGTACTCGGCCGGATCCGCGGCAAGGTGGCCATCTACAACGAAAACCTCCGCACGGTCGCCGCCCGCCACGATGCCGTGATCGCTGATATGTGGTCCCTTCGCCAACTCTCCAACTCCCAGATGTGGGACGAAGACCGCCTGCATTTCTCTCCGCTCGGCCACCACACCATCGCCGCGATGGTCCTCGACTCACTCAATGTGCCGCACAACCTCGAGCCGCTGTTCCCCAAGCCGCTCCCCCAGCGCAGTTGGCGCGAAGCCCGCTCGGGCGACCTCGTATGGGCACGTGAGTATTTTGTCCCCTGGGTCATCCGCCGGATCCGGCACCAGTCCTCCGGCGACGGCATCCTGCCGAAACGCCCGACGCCGGGACCCGTCTTCGGCCCTGCCGACACCTTCCTGCCCCGGAGTTGAGCGGGAACCACAGGGCGGGTCACAGGGAGCGGGGCTAAGCTGGTGAAAGACCTAGGAGGCCTCTACCGTGAACAATTTGATCTTCTGGATCATCGTCTGCTCTTGGCTGATTCCGATGGGGATCCGCATGTACAACCGATCGCGCCAACGCAGGCTCCGGGACTTCCCTCCGCAGAATTACCCCGCTCAGCCCTATCCTCCACGGAACTACCCCGTCGGATACCCGGAGCTGCCCCCGGTAATCTTCCCGGCTGAGCCGCAACCCCCGGTGGCGACGCCCGTACCGCAGGCCGCTCCGCCGTCGTCGGCTGCTCCGCAAGCGAACAGCGCGACCCAGCCGAACAGCGCGCCCCAAGGCTACCGGGCACGGAAACTGGCCGAACTGGACCAGGAGTACAGCGACGGGAAAATCGCCATGGAGGATTACATGAAGCTCCGCCAGGAGATCATGAACGGCTGATTCAGCCGAAGAAGGCTTCGCGCAGCTGGGGGCCGAGCTGGCCGATCTCGGTGAGGAAACCGTCGTGCCCGATCGGCGCCTCGATCACATGAACGGGGACTCCTCCGGGCAAGGCCTTGGCCAGCTCGTGCGATTGTTCCGGGAAGTAGAGCCGGTCCGAGTCCACCGAGGCAACGAAGAACTTCGCTGTAGCCACGGACAGCGCATCCTCCAATGAGCCGCGGCCGCGGGTGATGTCGTGGCTCATGAGGGCCTCGGTGATGGCGATGTAGCTGTTGGCGTCGAAGCGCTGGACCAGCTTGCGTCCCTGGTGGTCCAGGTAGCTTTCCACCTGGTAGCGGCCCCGGTCCCCTAATGCCGCAGCCCGAAGGGGTGCCTCGCCGCCTTGGGCGTTCCGGCCGAAGCGGAAGTCCAGTTCATCCGCTGAACGATAGGTGATGTGGGCGATCCGCCGGGCAAGGGCCAGCC
Source organism: Arthrobacter gyeryongensis (assembly GCF_039543785.1). Classification (NCBI taxonomy): domain Bacteria; kingdom Bacillati; phylum Actinomycetota; class Actinomycetes; order Micrococcales; family Micrococcaceae; genus Arthrobacter; species Arthrobacter gyeryongensis. Next base: position 136,999 of record NZ_BAABKK010000015.1, on the reverse strand, counting down.
CTGCCTCGGGCGCGGCCTGGCCATAGTAGTCGCCGCCGTTGAAGTCGGCGTCCTGCCGGATGGCGAGCGTCTGGGCCTGCGCGAACGCGATCTGTTCGGCAGTGCTGTACGCCCCGATCGAAATCACGGCGCATCGCTTGACGCGGTCCGGATAGCTGACGGCCCATTCCAGTGCGCGTGCACCGCCCATGGACCCACCTACGACGGTATGCCAGCTGTGGATCCCCAAAGCGTCGGCCAGCCGGGCTTCGGCTACGGTGCTGTCCCGCAGGGTCACGAGCGGGAAGCGGGAGCCCCACGGCTTGCCGTCAGGAGCGCTCGACGACGGCCCGGTGCTGCCGTAACAGCCTCCCACGATGTTGACGGAGACCACGAAGTAGCGATCCGTGTCGATGGTGGCGCCGGGGCCGACGAGTTGCTCCCACCAGCCTTCTTCGTCGCTCTCGCCGCGGGCCACATGGGTGCTGCCTGTCAGGGCGTGTTCCACCAGGACAGCGTTGGAAGCGTCGGCGTTGAGCCGCCCCCATGTTTCGTACGCAAGGAGGACCTCCGGCAGGAAACCTCCGGCCTCGAGTTCGAGCCCGCCCACGGAAACATACTTGACGGTTCCGTCCTGGGTACCGGAAAGGGGTATGGCTGTTGCAGCAATTGTCATTCGTTGACACCTCACATCGCGCTTGCCCGCCGCCAACACAGCGAAGGGCCAGGTCTTCACCCGGGGCACCCCGCCGCGATTGGAGGGTTGCCGGCCAGCAAGCCGGGGCTGTCGCTGGCACTCATGACCTATAGGAAGAGTCTAGGAAAACCGGACCCCTTCTGACGAAGATTATGACACCTTTGTGACACTTGACCGTGTTTTGTTCACGAAGAAGGGACCTAGGAGGCCAGCCGACGAAGATTCCGCCCGCCGGCCTCTTGCACCATCCGGAGCGGTACTAGCTGCCCTTCGCCGCCCGGAATCCTGACTCGAGGTCCGCGAGGATGTCGTCGATGTGCTCGATCCCGACGGACAGCCGTACCAGGCCCGGGGTCACTCCGGCCACGGCCTGCTGTTCGGGGGTCAGCTGGCTGTGTGTCGTGGACGCGGGGTGGATGACCAAGGATCGGACGTCGCCGATGTTTGCCACGTGCGAATGCAGTTCCAGGGCGTCCACGAAGCGTTTGCCGGCGTCGATCCCGCCGCGGATGGTGAAGGACACCACCGCGCCGGTGCCGCGGGGTCCGTACTTCCGCCCGCGTTCGAACCACGGACTGGAAGGCAGCCCCGCGTACGCGACCGATTCGACGTCGTCGCACCCTTCGAGCCATTGCGCCACTTTGGTGGCGTTGTCCACGTGGCGTTCCACCCGCAGGCTGAGGGTTTCGATTCCTTGGGAGATGAGGAAAGCGTTGAACGGGGACACTGCCGAGCCGAGGTCCCGCAGGAGCTGGACCCGGGCCTTGAGGATGTAGGAGAGGTTCGCGCCGAGGGCACCGTCCTTGCCGAGGTCGCGGGCATAGACCAGGCCGTTGTAGCTGGGGTCCGGAGTGTTGAAGTTGGGGAACCGCTCGGGGTCCTTGCCGAAATCGAACTTGCCGGAGTCCACAATGACGCCGGCAATGGCGGATCCGTGCCCTCCAAGGTACTTGGTGGCCGAATGCACCACAATGTCCGCGCCCCACTCGATGGGCCGGATCAGGTAGGGCGTGGCGAGGGTGTTGTCCACGACGAGCGGGACTCCGGCTTCGTGCGCGATGCGGGAGACGCCCTCGATGTCCAAAACGTCCTGGCGGGGGTTGGAGACGACTTCGGCGAAGAACAGCTTGGTGTTCGGCTGCACGGCGTCGCGCCAGTGGTCGAGGTTGTCCGGGTCCTCGACGAAGGTGACCGAGATTCCGAATTTCTTCAGCGTGTGCGCCAGCAGGTTGTAGGTGCCACCGTAGAGGCTCGGGCTGGCGACCAGGTGGTCGCCAGCCTCGGCGACGTTGAGGATAGCGAACGTTTCCGCGGCCTGGCCGGAGCTCAGCAGGAGTGCCGCGAGTCCACCCTCCAGGCTCGCTATGCGCTGTTCCACCGCATCCTGCGTGGGGTTGCCGATCCGGGTGTAGATGGGTGCCAGCTCGGCCAGCGCAAAGCGGTTGGCCGCGCTTTCCGCGCTGGGAAAGACGAACGAAGTGGTCTGGTAGATGGGAAGTGCCCGGGCGCCGGTGGCGGCGTCCGGCTCCTGGCCGGCGTGGATCTGGCGCGTTTCGAATGACCATCCTTGGGACATGCGGACTCCTGGTTGTCGGGGCTCTTGCCGTGCTTCAACCTGCCGGGTTGAAGTATTCCGCCTGCCGGCGTTCGGTTGCCGCCAGTCTAGGGACGGTGTTGCGGGCTCCGGAAGCTTTGTGACGAACACGGTAGTTTTCGGTCCCGGCGCGTCCTGAAGTGACTCTGAGCTGCCTTTTCGATACATCCCACCTTGGTTAGGCTTGACTTAGCTGAGAGCTCCATCACAAAGTGCCAAGATGAAGCCATGCGCATGGATCACGTCTCTTACGCTTGTGAACGAGATGGCCTCTTGGCCACCACCGAGCGAATTTCCGCAGCATTGGGAGTGGACGCAGTCCGGGGCGGAGTGCATCCGCGCTTCGGTACCCGGAACATGATCATCCCCCTTGCTGACCACAAATACCTGGAAGTTGTCGAGGTCCTAGACCACCCGGCATCCGACAAGGCACCTTTTGGACAAGCCGTCCGTGCACGCTCCGCCGCAGGAGGCGGTTGGATGGGCTGGTGCGTCGCTGTTGACGACCTGAGCCCGTTCGAACAGCGGCTCGGACGCGCCGCCGTCCCCGGCAACCGCAAGTTTCCGGACGGCCGCGAACTCGTCTGGTCGCAGATCGGCATCCTGGGACTCATCGCCGATCCCCAAGTTCCGTACCTGCTCCGCTGGGAGGGCGACCCTGCACTTCACCCGTCCCTCGTCTACCCAAGCGACGTCAAGATGTCCAGCCTCACCATTGCCGGCTCCGCGGAGCGCGTTACCGAATGGCTCGGAGAACCCGTGGAGAAGCCGCTTGAGGACGTCGCAGTCCAATGGATGGCTCCGCACGGAACGCCGGGCATCATGTCGGTAACGTTCGAAACCGCCAACGGAGCCGTCACGATCTGACGGACCCTCGCATCACCTTCTGAGGGACATCGGGCGAGGAGGCCCGGAAAACTTCGGCCGCCATTATGCGGGTGCCAATGACGTCACCCCGCAATGGCGGCCGAAACCTTTTAAAGCGCCTCAGCCCAGCCCGATGGCCTTGCCGAAGACACTGAAGCCGACGAACGCCACAATGTCCAGGAGGGCGTGGGCCACCACGAGCGGCATGACCCTTTTGGTCTTCGTGTAGATCCAGCCGAACACGAGGCCCATGACGGCGTTGCCGATGAAAGGTCCGAAGCCTTGGTACAAGTGGTAGCTGCCGCGAAGGAGCGCGCTGAGCACGATCGCCAGCGGGGTGCTCCACCCGAACTTCCCGAACCGGTCCAGGAGGTAGCCCACCACGATCACTTCTTCGACGACGGCGTGCCGCACCGCGGAGAGGACCAGCACCGGCACGGTCCACCAGTAGGAGTCCAGGCCGCTGGGGATGATCGCTGTAGTGATCCCCAGGGCGCGGCCGGCCGCATAGAGCCCCAGCGACGGGATCCCGATCAGCGCGGCGAGGCCTAGTCCTTGCAACGCGTCGCGGCCCGGGCGGGCGAAGTTGAAGCCCAGCCGGGTGAAACCCGAGGGGCTCTCAGCCGTTTGGCGATGCAAAGACAGAAAGTAGAACACCAACACCACCGGGACCAGGGCGAACGCGATATCCAGCAACTGGTAGGTGAGGTCGAAGTACTCGCGCGTGCTCTGCGAGCGGTTGAGGGTGGACGTCGCATGGGCCAAAGGCCCCTGGGTCATCTTGTCCAGCAACTGCACCACGGAGTACACAGCCGATTGGCCGAGGGACAGGCCAAGGACAATCAGTACTTCGGCGCGCAACCGGCGCGTTGAGGCTAGGAGCATGCTCCTATCTTGCCTTCATTTGCCTGATGTTTCCCCTGAGCCGGGTCCCCGGATGTCCGCTTGCATGGGCCGGGCGTCTCCTGACCCTATGCTTGGTGGGATGAGCGCGCCAGCACGAATCTTCATGATCCGGCACGGCCAGTCCGCCGCCAACGCCGACACTTCCATCTACAACCGTGTGCCCGATTACCGCATCCCGTTGACGGAGCTCGGCATCGAGCAGGCACGGGCCGCGGGTGAGGCACTGCGCAGGAAGCTCGACGGCGAACCCGTGTGCGTTTATGTCTCGCCGTACCTTCGGGCATACCAGACCCTCGAGGCACTGAATCTCGACAGCCTCACGGAAAGGGTCATCGAGGAGCCCCGGCTGCGTGAACAGGACTGGGCCAACTTCCAGATTGCCGGAGACATCGGGGACCAGAAGGAGCTCCGCAACCTCTACGGGCATTTCTTCTACCGGTTCCGCGAGGGCGAATCAGGCTCCGATGTCTACGACCGGATTTCCTCGTTCATGGAAACCCTGTACCGGCATTGGGAAAAACCCGACTACGCACCCAACACCCTGCTGGTAACCCATGGCCTCACCATGCGGCTCTTCTGCATGCGATGGTTCCACTGGTCGGTGGAGTACTTCGAGTCCCTCAACAACCCGGGCAACGCGGAGCTACGGACACTTGTCCGCAACGACCAGGACAAATACGATCTCGACACGCCGTTCAGCCAGTGGGTGCAGCGCAGCACGGACGAAACCGTGCTGAACGCTCCCCCGATGGTCTTCTGACGGGCACAACGCCGCTAGGCGTCCTTGGCCACGATTACTTCGGTGCCGCCGGCTTCAAATGCAGCTTTATCCTCTGCCGTGATGCCCGAATCCGTGATGAGCCGGCGGAAATCGTACCCGGCCATCGCCGCGAAGGCACGCTTGCCGATCTTCGTGGAGTCGGCGAGGACATAGGAGTCGGTGGCGCGTCGTGCCATGACCGTATTCACCATGGCTTCTCCCTCGTCGGTGATGGTGGGGCCGATTTTCGGATCGACTCCGTTGACGCCGATGAAGGCGATGTCCAAGGCAACCTTCTGCATGATGACATCGGTGTAGGGCCCGACAAGTTCGTAGGAACGCGGGTTCAGGATGCCGCCGGTGACCATGATCTTGATGTTGGGACGCACGGCAAGCTGGGCGGCGATGTTGATGGCGTTGGTGACCACCGTCAGCATGGGCCGGTTGGAGGGCGCGTTCAGGTCTTCGCGGGTGGACAGCACCTGGGCCAGGGCCGTGTTGGTGGTGCCACCGCTGAGTCCGATCACTGCCCCGGGCATGATGAGCTCCGAGGCTGCCAAGGCAATCTGCTGCTTGGCCTCAGCGTGATCATCCCTGTTGTAGCGCCCCGGAAGTTCGTAGGCCACTGATCCCGTGGTTGCGCCGCCGCGGGTACGGCTCAGGAGCCGCTGCTTGGCGAGGCTGTCCAGGTCACGGCGCGCCGTGGCTGGAGAGACCGCCAGACGGGTCACGATATCCTCGACCTCAACATGCCCTGACTCAGCGAGGAGATCAAGGATGGCTGTCAGTCGATCGTTGCGGGTCATCACGAACCTTCCGGAAATTGGGACTAATTCACTTTCGCGAACAGCGTCAGCAGACGTGCGGTTTCCAACACCAGGGCGTCCCGTCCGGCCTTGATGTACTTGCGGGAGTCCACCACCGAGGGGTTGGCATCCAGGTACTCACGGACGGCGCGGGTGAAGAACCCGTTCAAGTGTGTGGATACGTTGATCTTAGTCATACCTGCCCGGATTGCCGCCACCAGCGTTTCATCTGCTACGCCGGAGGATCCGTGAAGGACGAGCGGCAGCTGGACGGCCTCCTTGAGCCGGGTGATGAGGGCCAAGTCCAAGGCTGCGCTGCGTTCCGTCATGGCGTGCGAGGAACCGACGGCGACGGCGAGTGCGTCGACGCCGGTGGCTTCCACGAAGGATCGGGCCTCGGCCGGATCCGTCCGGACTCCCGGGGCATGCGCACCGTCCTTGCCTCCCACTTTCCCGAGTTCGGCTTCGACGTAGACCCCGTGGTCGTGGGCGTATGTGGCGACCCGACGCGTGACTTCAACGTTCGAGTCATAGGGCAAGTGCGCACCGTCGTACATGACGGAACCGAACCCGAGGTCGACAGCCTGCATAGCCAGCTCTTCGGATTCGGCGTGGTCCAGGTGCAGGGCCACGGGCACCGAAGAGTCCCGGGCGATGGACATGGCACCCCGGGCAATCGGGACGAGTCCGCCGTGGAACCGGACGCAGTTCTCCGATATTTGCAGGATCAGCGGGACACCAGCCGTCTCCGCCCCGGCAACAAGGCCTTCGGCGGTTTCGAGGTGGATGACATTGAAGGCGCCCTGTCCGATTCCGTTGGTCGCGGCGGTATCCATGAGTTCCCGTGTACTGACGAGCGTCACAGGGTCTCCTTCCAGCTGAGAATGAGTTGGTCTTCGAGGTCCGCGTAGAGCGGTGAGATCTCACCGGCCGCTGGCATGAGCACCGCGGCGGCGGACCAGGCTGTCGCCCGGCGGAGGATCGTGGGGATGTCGGTGATCCCGTCGGCGAGTGCGGCGGCGGCCGCTGCCACTCCGGCGTCGCCGGCTCCCGTGGGGTTGCCGCTGAGCGGTTCCGGGAGCCGGGCGCTCCAGTAGCCTCCGGGGGACGCATGGTGGAACGCGAGCATGCCTTCAGCGCCGGCACTGACCAGGACAGTCTTGGCCCCGAGGGCGATCAATCGCTCTGCGGCCACGTCAAGGCTGCTTTCCCCTGTTGCTTCAAGGAGTTCGTGATTGTTGGGCTTGAGGAGGTCCGCCCCGGCCCGCGCGGCGGCGATGATCCCGGGACCGGAAGTATCGACAACGGCGGGAATCCCGGCGTCGTGCGCCAGGCGCACCAGCGCCGGGTAGAAGTCGGCCGGCGCGCCGGGTGGCAGGCTGCCGGAACCGACAAGCACTCCCGCGCTTTGCCCGTCGAGGGCGTCGACGACGGCGGCGGCCAGCGCCTGCCATTCGTGCGGTTGGAGGGCGCTCCCCTCTTCATTGAAGATGGACGTTTCCCCGCCCACCGTGTCCGCGAGCGCAATGCTGCGCCGTGTTTCCGCGGCGACCGGAATCAGGCGATGCGGTACGCCGCTGCTGAGCAGTTCGGCGGCGAATTCGGCACCGGACGTGCCCCCCGAGGGCGCGATTGCCAGCACGGGATGGCCCAGTTGGTGGGCCACGCGCGCAACGTTGAGGCCTTTTCCGCCGGCGCGGCTGAGGGGCGCGGCAACACGATGGCTTGATCCGGGGGTGATCCCGGCGACTTGGTAGCTGAGGTCGATGGCCGGATTAGGCGTGACGGTGATGACCCGTTTCATGGCCCGGTTCACCGCCCCGTCCCCTTGCCGGAGGCGGCCTTCGCGGCCGGGAGCAAGGCCCGTGCCCTCATGGCGGCGCCGAGCAAACCCGCATCCTGGCCAAGCTGGGCGCGCATGATGATGGGCCGGCGCTGGAAATCGAGCAGCTCATCGAGGCGCGAACGCAGTGGCTGCAGGAGTCCTTCACCCGCTTCGGCAAGCCCGCCGCCAACCACCACTGCTTCGGTGCCGATGATGCTGACGCATTGGCTGAGGCTGAAAGCGAGGGCGTCCACCGCGTCGGCCCAGATCCTGGCCGCAAGTGCATCGCCCGCTGTGGCCCGTTCGAGGACTTCACGGGCACCGGCGCGCGGTGTTCCGGCCTTGTCGCTGTAACGCCGGGCGATCGCTCCGGCGGAGCCGACGGCCTCGAGGATCGTGTGGCCCGGACCGTCGGGGTCCGGAATGAGGGCGTGGCCCAGTTCCCCGGCGAAGCCGCCTGCGCGCACCGGATACCCGTCGGAGATGACGGCTGCGGCGATCCCGGTGCCGACCACCATCACCACGACGTTGCGAAAATCGCGGGCCGCTCCGAACCGGAATTCGGCTTCGGCGGCCGTGCTGACATCGTGGCCGAAGGAGACCGGCAGTCCGAGGCGTTGCGCGGCCTTTTCCCCAAAGGGAAAGTTCCGCCAGCCCAGGTTCGCCGAATAGATCCCCACTCCGCTGTCGGAATCAACGATTCCCGGAACCACAATGCACGCGGCCTTCGCCGGGTGTTCGGGGAATTCAGCGGCAAATTCCGAGGCCAATGCCTCGACTGCGTCCAGGATCGCCTCGCCCGGCCGCAAGGGATCACGCGGCGTAGCGGTGCGGCGCAGGCCAAGGACATTCCCGGCTGTGTCGACAAGGCCTGCCTTCAGATCCGTCCCGCCGACATCGAAGGCCAGGACTGCGGATTCAGCGGCTCCGAGAACCATGGGATTGCCTAGGCCGTGGCGTTCAGGACAACAGAGCGCGTGAGGTTGCGCGGCAGATCGGGGTTGAGGCCGCGCGCGCGTGCCCGCTCCAAGGTGACCTTATGGACCCGGGCCAGCTCGGCGAGCGGATGCTTGCCGGTGTTGACGTAGAGGGCGCCTGTGCGGCCCATGTCGGCGTCGAGGCCCTCCGGCTGCGGGCCGAAGATCCACGTCACCCTGCCTGGGGCGGCAATGGAAATGGGACCGTGCCGGTACTCCATCGCCGGATAGGATTCGGTCCAGCCCTGCACTGCTTCGCGCATCTTGAGTCCGGCTTCGTGGGCCAGGCCAACGGTCCAGCCGGTACCGAGGAAGGTGAACTGTTCGGCGTCGAGCAACTCCTGGGAAACAGGCTCGGTCACGGCAGCGCGGGCATCCTCGATTGCCGGGCCGAGTTCGATGCCCAGGCTCGTCAGGAGGTACACGAGGGCTGTGGTGGCAAAGCGGGTCTGGACCACCGATTTCTCGTCCGCGTAGGGAAGGCCGATCACGGCGTCGGCAAGGCTGGTGATGGGCGAATTCACGTCGCCGATCACCGCGATGGTGCGGACTTTTCCACGCAGGGCTTCGAGCAGCTCGAGTACCTCCGTGGTGGTGCCGGAGCGGGTGATGGCGATGACGGCGTCGTACTGGCGGCCCGCGCTGTTGTGATTGAGGAAGGCTTCGGACGCTGCGAACGCGTCGGTGACGCCCTTGCCTGCGGCTTCGCGGGCAGCGGCATAGCTTTGCGCCATGAACCATGAGGTACCGCAACCGACGACGGCGATCCGCTCGCCGTCGGCGGGAAGCCGGTGCTCCACCGTGGATTGCTCGATGGCCCGCTTCCAGACCTCGGGCTGCGAAACAAGCTCTTCTTCCATGAAGGCCCCGAGGGTGTTGTTACTCATCGCACTTACCATTCCTGTCCGCGCATCTTCGACGCACTCTTCAACGCTCAACCATTTGACGTTTTATGATCCATATAAACACTAAACGATCACATTCAATCGCACAAGGATCGTGACGGCGCCAGACACGCCTGGCAAATGGGAATGCCTACCCCTAGGGAGGAACCCCGCCTTGGCGTCGCCAGAGTGCACAAGCAAAAGCAGGGCCCCTCCATTTGGAGGGGCCCTGCTTTGTTGACTCGAGAGCTCCGCTAGACCGCCCGCACGCCAGCCCGCCACACCGCGAATGTCAGCGGAATACCCGGCCGGTACGCGAGGTGCGTCGCCGACGGCGCCTTGAGCATGTGGAGGTCGGCGCGGTGCCCGACGGCGATCGAACCCACCGCCCGTTCGCCGTCGACGTCGTTCCCCGACTCCCTGCCCAGCGCGAGCGCACCGCCATACGTGGCCGCCCGGACGGCCTCGTGGACGCTCAGATGCATCTGCAACACTGCAGTAGTGACGCAGAAGGCGATGGAGCTCGTGTAGGAGGTGCCGGGGTTGCAGTTCGCGGCCAAGGCGATCTGCACCCCCGCGTCAATGAGTGCCCGGCCGGGGGCGAGCGGCTGGCGGGTGGAAAGATCGCAAGCGGGCAGGCACGTGGCCACCGTGCCGCGCGGACCCGTTCCGGTGGATGCATCCCAGCCGCTCCAGGTTCCGGCGAGCGCCTCGATGTCCGCCGCTGAAAGGTAATTGACATGGTCAACGCTGGCCGCACCGAACTCCACGGCCAACTGCACGCCGGGGCCTTCACCCAATTGGTTGCCGTGGACACGCAGGCCCAGGCCCGCATCGCGGCAAGCGGTCAGGACCCGACGCGACTGTTCTTCGGTGAAAGCGCCGCGCTCGCAGAAAACGTCGGCCCACTTGACGAACGGGCGAACGGCGTCAAGCATCGGACCGCAGACGAGGTCCGTGTATGCCTCGGCGTCGGCTCCGGCCGGAACCAAGTGCGCGCCGAGGTAGGTGACTTCATCGACGGTCGCTGCCGCGATGCGTGCACTGCGTGCCTCGTTCTCCAGGTCCAGTCCGTAGCCGGTCTTGCTCTCGAGATAGGTGGTGCCTTGGGAGACGGCTTCGGCCACGCGCCCGGCGGCGAGGCGGGTCAGTTCCTCGTCGCTCGCGGCGCGCGTGGCGCCCGTGGTGACAGCAATCCCGCCGGCGCTGTAGCTCTGGCCGGCCATCCTGGCCTCGAATTCGGCGGTGCGGTCGCCGGCGAAAATCAGGTGCGAGTGCGAGTCCACCCAGCCCGGGAGCACCGCGCGGCCTTCCGCGTCCACGTGCTCATCAGCCGCGGGAGCCTCCGACGCCGGACCGATCCAGGAAATCCGCTCACCTTCGATCACCACGGCGGCGTCCTTGAGAACGCGATGCTCCGCGTCCTGGGTCATCAGTTCGCCGATGTTGCTGATCAGTGTGCTCGTCTGCCCGCTCATGAACCTATTGTTCATCGGCGGATGGACCAGCGGGCCGCCGCGAGCTCCCTCGGTGTCCGGGATGCCGGACTGATGCCCGGCGCGGAGGCAACGTTCGCCGATCCCAGGATCTCCGCGGCGGCGAGCTCGGCGATTGCCGAGGACGTCTGGAAACCGTAACCGCCTTGGCCCGCAAGCCAGAAGAAACCGGGAGCCTCGGCGTCGAAACCCACCACCGGAACCCCGTCGGCAGCTTCGGTGCGCAACCCTGTCCAGGCTTTGGCCACGGAGCGGATGCCCAGCGACGTGATCGAATTCAGCCGGGCCACGAGCTCTTCCACGTCGCCGGGCCGCGGCTGTGCGTCTTCAGGCCCGCTCGGCACCGTCTCCGACGGCGAAATGAGCACTTGCTCCCCCTCGCGCCGGAAATAGTAGGAATCATCCGCTGCCGCCACCATCGGGGTGCCTGGCGCAAGCGGGCGTTCGACGTCGACGATTGCCGCCGTGCGCCGGAACGGCTGCAAGCCCAGCTTTTCCACCCCGCTGAGGACCGCGAGTTCGTCCGCCCAGGCACCTGCTGCGTTCACGACGACGGCGGACTGGAAACCTTCCAGCCCGGCGCCCAATTGCCAGCCGGAACCGAGCCGTTGGGCAGAATGGACCCGGGCGCCGGTGATGATATCCACTCCCCCGGCCTCGGCGCGTTGGCGGTGGTCTTCCAACAGCACGGGCGCATTGCAAGCGAACGAACCCGTGTCCAGGCCCGCGGCCGTGAAGGCTCCGGGATTCAGGGCCGGGCACAGCTCAAGGGCTTCGGCGTGCGTGATGGGGTGCATGTGCCCGCTGGCTTCTGCCTTGACGGTGGCTTCGTCGCCCACCAACATGAACGAGCGCGGTTCCAGCACGGGTACCGGCAACGCTGCATCTCGGGCTGCCATCAGCTCCAGCGTGCGGACAGTGAGTTCCTGTACGACGGCGGGTCCGTAGCTTGGGATCAGCTGCCGGGCTGAGCGGGAAGACGTGTGGTAGGCCAGTGTCTGTTCGGCTTCCACGAGCGCCACCGAACACCGGCCGGCCAGCGCTGAAGCCAGCGACAGCCCGGCGATGCCTCCGCCGACAATTACCACATCATAATTCGCAGCCATCCCACCATCCTGTCAGCGCATACGCCCAGATGCGAGGGGCCGGCTCGGGACTCGCCGCGCCCGTCCCAGCGGGCCTATTCCAGCGCGGACGGCTTGATGCCGCTGTAGGGGGTCCACCACGTGAGCGGTTCCGTGACGGTGAAGCGTCGCCCGGAGATCGAATCCGCGGGAACCCGCACGAAATGGTCCTTCTTGCCGGATTCCCAAGGAAACAGGGGCAGCGAGAACGAGTTGATGACGTCGTCGAGCTGTTTGACGGGCGCCGCTTTGCCATGGAGCACAACGCTCCACGCGACTCCGGTGTTCGCGTCGACGCCGTCCACCTCCATGGCCACCGGGAACTCGCCCAGAGCGGCGGCGAGCTTTGTGCCCGCTCCCGTCCTGAAGACAACCGTCCCCTGGTCCACGGTGTAGTTGATCGGAAAAATGTCAGGGTGGTCTCCGAGCCACACGGCCAGCCTGCCGACAGACACGCCCCTTAGGAGATTCCAGCATTGCTGCGAATCCAACACCTCGGTTACAGGTTGTGCTGCATCTTTGTCCATGCTGCAGATACTAGGCCTCCGATCCCCCGCGGGACAGGGCTTAGGCGAAGGGGTTCAGCGCAGGTATTGGAGCTCCTTGAAATGGCTGATGTAGTCGTCCAGGAGCGCTTCTGCCACCCTGACCGAGTCCACGAGCGGGTTCATGGCCATCGCCTTGTAGGCGGAGCGCCGGGAACCCGTGAGCGCAGCGTCGATCGTGGCGCGTTCCACCGCTTTGGCGTTGACGACGAGCCCGCGCGCGTAGTCCGGAAGAACCTTGGCCGGGAGCAAGCGGGCTCCGCCTGCGTCCACGAGGCAGGGTGCCTCGATGACGGCGTCGGCGTCGAGTTCTGCCAGGGTGCCGTTATTGGGGAGGTTCAGGATCAGTCGGGCCGTTTCCCCCTGGCTGATGGCACGCATGATCGCCAAGGCCACGGCCTCGTAGCCGCCGGAGACCAGGTCCTCGGCTTGGCGTTCGAACGTACCGGCCGCGTCCCTGTTGCTCTGCATATACGTCTCTTCGCGATCGAGCTTGGTCTTTTCCCAGAGCCTGAGGGCCGATTTCGACGACGGGACCCCCAGGGTGGGCCCCGCACCGCCGTCGTTCGCTTCCGCTAGCCCGTTGTAGAAGGACGACTGCTGCCGCGCCAAGTAGGCGCCACGGGTGGTCTCGGCGCGCCGGTCGGCGTCGAGGGCTTCCCGCCTGAAGTAGTAGTAATGCAGATACTCGTTGGGAACCGCGCCCAATGCTTTGATCCACGAAGCGCCGAAAAGCCGGCCCTCTTCAAACGATTCGATGGCGCCGTCGTCGGACAGGAGCCGCGGCAGGACATCTTCACCGTCGACTACCAGCCCGCGCAGCCAGCCCAGGTGGTTCAGGCCAATGTAGTCGATCTGCACGGAACCGTCCCGAAAGTCCGCCTCGCCGCGCTGGATTCCCGCTGCGAGCAGGCATCGCCTGGCCAGTCCCACCGGCGAATCGCAGATCCCCACCACCTTGTTGCCGAGGACCCGCGTCATGACCTCGGTGATGACCCCGGCCGGGTTGGTGAAGTTGATGAACCAGGCGTGCGGGGAATGGCGCTTCACCGCCTCGGCGATGTCCAGGACCACGGGAATGGTCCGCAGGGCATAGGAAATCCCGCCGGCGCCAACGGTCTCCTGCCCGATAACCCCATGCTCCAGGGCAATACGTTCGTCGGCGGCGCGCCCGTCGAGTCCGCCCACCCGGATGGCAGAGAAGATGAAGTCCGTGCCGGGCAATGCTTCGGACAGCTCCGTGAACATCCCCACTGCGGGCGCGTCAGGCACCCCCTCCGCCATCTCGGCGAGGACCCTGGCCACCACGCCCAGGCGCGCGGGGTCAGCATCGAACAGCCTTAATTCGGTGACCCGGCCGGGCCCGTGGTCAGACAGCAGTGCTGAATAGACCAGGGGTACACGGAATCCCCCGCCGCCCAGGATGGTGAGGATCATGGGAACTCAGAGCCCCGCGGCTGCGCGGCTCTTCACGAATGCCTCGACACACGCCTCGACGTCCTCAGAGCTGTGTGCGGCCGAGAGCTGCACGCGGATACGGGCAGCTCCCTTGGGCACCACGGGGTAGCTGAACGCCGTGACGAACACTCCGTGGTGGAGCATCTCGTCGGCGACCTTCGCGGCCGCCACGGCGTCGCCGAACATCACCGGAATGATGGCGTGCTCGCCGTCGAGCAGTTCGAAGCCTTCCTCGCTCATCCGGCGGCGGAACAAGGCAGCGTTCTCGAAGAGCCTGGAGCGGAGCTCGCCCGAACCCTGGACCAGCTCAATGGCCTTGATGGTGGCTGCGACGATGGCCGGGGCAAGGGAGTTGGAGAACAGGTACGGGCGGGCCTTCTGGCGCAGCATGGCGACGATTTCGCTGCGGCCGGAGACGTAGCCGCCCGAAGCACCGCCAAGGGCCTTGCCGAACGTGCCGGTGTAGATGTCGATCCTGTCGGAAACACCCGCGTGTTCCGGGGTTCCGGCACCGGTTGCTCCCATGAAGCCTACGGCGTGGGAATCGTCCACCATGACCAGCGCGTCGTGCTTTTCCGCGAGATCGCAAATGGCCTCGAGCGGAGCAAGGTAGCCGTCCATGGAGAAGACGCCGTCCGTCACGACGATCTTGCGTCGGGCCGGTGCCTCGCCGGTTGAGGCCTCGATCAGCTTGGCTTCGAGGTCAGCCATGTCCCGATTGGCGTAGCGGAAGCGCTTGGCCTTGCTGAGCCGGATGCCGTCGATGATGGAGGCATGGTTCAGGGAGTCGGAGATGATGGCGTCCTCGGCCCCGAACAGGGACTCGAATACGCCTCCGTTGGCGTCGAAGCAGCTGGAGAACAGGATGGTGTCCTCGGTTCCGAGGAACTGTGAGACCCGGGCCTCGAGCTCAAGGTGCAGGTCCTGTGTGCCGCAGATGAAACGGACGGATGCCATGCCGAAGCCGCGCTCGTCCATAGCGGACTTCGCTGCGGCGATGATGTCCGGGTGGTCTGCCAGGCCAAGGTAGTTGTTGGCGCAGAAGTTCAAGACGGTGTTCGCCGGTTGGCCGAGCTGGCCTGCGGAGATGTGGCTGGCCTGCGGCGAGTCAATGTGCCGTTCGGTCTTGAAGAGGCCTGCTGTGCGGATCTCTTCAAGTTCGCCCTGCAGCTGGTTTTTGATGCTTGAGTACATGGTGGCTCCTGGTACTGGGGTCTTGGGGAGGACTTTACGGTGTCTTAGATTGCTGCGTTCTAAAGTTCGGTCCAGTCGAGGACGACCTTGCCGCCCGTGCCGGCGCGGGCGATTTCGAAGCCCTTTTCCCAGTCGGCGGCGGACAGCTTATCCGTGACGACGGCGGAAATGTGGCTGTGCAGTACGGGGTTGGAGGACAGCATGGCGCTCATGGCGTACCAGGTTTCGTACATCTCGCGGCCGTAGATGCCCTTGAGGGTCAGCATGTGGGTAACCACTTTGCCCCAGTCAATGTCAATGGACTGGCTGGGCAAGCCAAGCATGGCGATGCGTCCGCCGTGGTTCATGTTGTTGATCATCTCAGGCAGGGCCGTGGGATGCCCGGACATTTCCAGGCCGATGTCGAATCCTTCGCGCATGCCGAGCTCGAGCTGGGCATCCTTGACGCGCATTTTCGACACATCGACGGCGAGGTCCACGCCCATCTTCCGGGCGAGTTCAAGGCGGGGAGCGGAGACATCCGTGATGGCGATCTTGCGGGCACCGGCGTGGCGCGCGACGGCGATTGCCATGAGTCCGATGGGTCCGGCACCTGTGATGAGCACGTCCTCGCCGACGAGGGGGAAGCTCAGGGCGGTGTGGACGGCGTTGCCGAAGGGGTCGAAGATGGCGCCGAGCTCAGGAGTGATGGAAGGATCCTGGTGAACCCAGACGTTGGTCTCCGGGATGACAACGTATTCGGCGAAGGCGCCGTCGCGCTGCACGCCCACGGACACCGTGTGGATGCACATCTGGCGGCGGCCCGCGCGGCAATTGCGGCAGATGCCGCAGACTACGTGGCCTTCCCCGGAGACGCGGTCGCCGACTTTGACGTCGCGGACGTCTTCGCCCACGGAGACCACTTCGCCGTAGAACTCGTGTCCCGCGATCAACGGAGTCTCGATGATGCCCTGCGCCCAAGCGTCCCAGGACTGGATGTGCAGGTCTGTTCCGCAGATGCCGGTGGTCATGACGCGAATCTTGACGTCGCTGGGACCTGCCTCCGGCTCGGGCCGTTCGACGAGTTCAAAACCAGCGTGGGGACCGGACTTGTAGAGAGCCTTCATGGGTCTTCCTAACTCAAGGGATTAGGCCGTTTGTGTGCCGTTTCACTTCATTGAAGCCCCACGGACGGTTTAGCACAACTAGGTTTTTCTCAATCAACGATTTAGCATTTGCTAAATGGAAGTACACCAGCTCCAAATGCTCAGGGAACTAGGAGATCTAGGCAGTGTCAAGGCCGTGGCCGAGACACTCATGGTCACTCCATCGGCCGTCTCCCAGCAGCTCGCCCTCCTGCAGAAGTCCGTGGACGTGCCCCTGACCCGGAAGGAAGGCCGGGCCCTGGTGCTCACCGATGCGGGCCGGGTCCTGGCCGACGCCGGAGCCGCTGTGGTGAATGCGCTCGCGGACGCCCGGGCCGCCATTGGCGCGTACCATGACTCACCGGGCTCCACTGTGACCGTGAGCGCCTTCCACAGCGCGGGCCAAGCTTTGTTCGCTCCGCTCGCAGCCTTGCTGACCTCTGCGCGCAACGCGGGTCCCGAAAACAGCGTTCCCCGCGTGAAGCTCGCCGACGAAGACGTTGCCCAGGAAGACTTTCCGGGCCTCGCCGCGCGCTATGACCTCGTGCTGGCGCACCGGATGGAGCACAGCCCCGGGTGGCCTACCGACAAAGTCGCCGTGATCCCGCTCGCCGACGAGCCGCTCGACGTCGCTTTGCCTGCCGGACACCCGCTCGCGGCGCGACGCGAACTCAGGCCGGCCGACGTCGTCGGGCAGCCCTGGGTGACCAGCCGCGCCGGATACTCCCCCGCGGATGTGCTGGCCGCCGTCGTAACCGTCAGCGGGCGCCCGGCGGATGTCCTGCACCGCATCAACGACTACTCCACCGTGGCCTCGCTCGTGGCGGACGGTGGCGCGATAGGGTTGCTCCCGCGGTTCACCGCCCAGCGCGTCCTGGACGCCGGCGTGGTGCTGCGACCGCTCGCGGGGGTGAATTCCGTGCGCAAGATCGACATCCTGGCGAGGCCGGAGACCCTGAAACGGAAATCGGTCATGACGGTCTGCGAAGCGCTGCAGACCGTCATGACCGAACTCGCCGGGGGCACGCGACAGCCCAACTGACTCGCATTTAATGTCGTTATGAGGCCCCAAAACGACAACGACTGCGAGTCAGTTGGGGGCACGCGACGCTAGCGTTCCCGTACCCGGGCCGGCTGGCCCGCGTTGAAGTACTCCACGAGCTCTTCGGGCAGGGCCGGAACCAGCTTCGCGCAAGCGTCGCCGCGGAGGGACTCTGTGGCGAGCACGCCCGCCGCTACGGCCTCCCGGGCCGCGATCGGCGAAGTCGCGGTGGTTCCGCCATCCCTGGCGAAGCGCAGGAACTCAGCGATCAGCAAGGGGTCAGCGCCGCCATGGCCGCCTTCACCGTCACGGATCTCCACCTTCTGGTCGGGCTCGGCGAAACCGGAGGTTGTCCGGGTGGTCCAGACATAGATCTGGTCGCCGGCTCCGTCACCGAAGTTCTCGATCCTGCCCTTGGTGCCGATCACCGTGTAGTTCCGCCAATAGTCCGGGGTGAAATGGCACTGCTGGTACGAGGCGAGTACGCCGTTGTCCAGGACCATGTTCATCATCGAGATGTCCTCGACGTCGATCGTCTCGGCGAGGTCCGTCTGTTCGGTGGGGGGCCAATTGTCCACGGAGAACCAATCACCCATCCGGCGTGCCGTGTTGTCGCGGCGGGAACCGACGTCCCCGTAGACGGCCAGTTCTCCGATCGCCTGCACCTTGGCACTGTACCCCCCGGCGAGCCAGTGGATGACGTCGATATCGTGTGCCCCCTTTTGCAGCAGCAGCCCAGTGGTGTTGGCACGCTGGGCATGCCAATCCTTGAAATAGTAGTCCCCGCCGTTTCCCACGAAGTGCCGGCACCAGACTGCCTTGACGTCACCGATGGTCCCGGCCTGGATGATGTCGCGCATCTGCACCACCACCGGCATGTGCCGCATGTTGTGGCCCACATAGAGTCGCGTTCCGGTGTCGAAGGCCGTCTGGAGGATAAGGTCGGCTGCCTCCAACGTGACATCAAGCGGTTTCTCGCAGAAAGTGGGGATGCCGGCTTTGAGCGTCCGGACAGCGACGGCGGCGTGCTGGTTGTCCGGCGTCAGGACCAGGACCGCGTCCAGGCCGGAGTCCAACAGGACGTCCAGGTCGTCGGTGACTACCGCCGTCGGGATCTTTTCTGCTGCGTCAGCCCTGCCGCGCTCGCCCAGGTCGCACACGGCCGTGACTTCCGAACCGTGGCCGGGCTTGTGTGCGTGGCGCCACAGCGACGACCGCAAGCCGAATCCGACGATGCCTACTTTGAGGTCCATAAGTACTCTTCCTAACTAGATAAGTTGATGCGCGGGCGTGTTTGACCCACCCGCTGCGCGATTCCCTGGTTGACCAGCTCGCGGACCCTTCGGTAATGAAGGGGGTCGTAACTGAAACTGTCCATGGCGAGGCTCCCGCCCGAGCCGTTCGTATCGATGAGCGCGAGTGCCTCCTCGCGACCGGCCAGCCTTGCCAGGAGCGAGAGTGCCCGGTGGTCCCACATGGCCTGGGCGAACACCTTGTAACGGATCGACTCCCACGGCACCCCATCCGGTCCCGGGTAGACCATGAAGGCGTCGCCGCCCGGAAACGCTCCTCCGGCACAGGTGTCCTTGAACGGGTCCACAGGCGCCAGCGAGTTGGCCGTGTTGTAGAAGTTGAATCCCCAATGCAGGAAGCCCGCGCATTCCAGGGCGAAGAGCTGGTGGCCCAACACCCGGTTTCGCACTGAAGGCATGGAAATGAACCGGTTGGCAACGCCGGTGTCCTGCGCGACGCAGTAATAGACCCACAGATCCTTCACGCCCGCCGCCAGGAACGGTGCCACGGCATCGCTCGCCACCACGGGATTCGGCACTACGCCGCTACTGTAGAACTCAAAGTCGCTCAGGGCGTCAACCACCGTCAGCCCGTCCAGGAGATCCGCGACAACGGCCTTTGCCTGTTGGTATCCCGCCAGGGCTTGCGCCCCCGCTGGTTCATCGGAAATGTGGAAAATGACCCGGTCAAGAGACCAGTGCTCTGCCAGGAAGGAACGCAGGGCAGGCAGCAGCCCGGCCATCAGCTCCCGGTAAGACGGAGACGTCGACGGCACGTCCCAGCCAAAGCGCCGCTCCATCCCGTGGGCAGTCTCGACATAGATCGCCGGCGTCGCCTTGGCCCCCCATTGCGTGAACAGGTGGGCAATTTCCAGGTACTGGATGCCATGTTTGGCACAAAGGTCCACCCATCGCAGCAGCTTGCTGAAATCAAAGCGGTAGCCGGAATCTTCGCGGATCCCGATCAGTTGGGTGGGCAGCCGGGTTCCCCCGACGACTGTGTCCAGCGGAGGAGTCCACGTGGGCGTCAGCAGCGAGTTGGCTCCCATCCTTGCCGCAGACCCGATGAAGGCATCGATGATCGACCAATGCTCTTCGCTGAAGACGCCGACGCCGTAATGGCTCGCCAAGCCGTCGCAGTGGAACCAGTGTGCGTTCACGATCTCCAGTTGCGGGGCTTGCGCGGGCACCACAGTGACGCCGATGTGGGTGCTGAAGAGCAGGCGGCCCTCCACGTCCCGTACCGAGATCCCGAGTTCGTGATCGCCCGCATTCTCCGCGGATGGCACCACGAAGTCGATCCATGCGGCCGTCCACTGACCGTAGAGGGGCTTGATCAGACCATCCGGGGTGGGTCGCAAAAGGTCGGGGTACAAACCGGGAGTGTCCCGGTCATAGCCACCGTCATGCTGCGGGAATGCCGCCAATGAACACGGCACCAGTTCAACCTGCGAAATGGTGGCAATTCCTGCCGCCGGACCATCGATTGCCACTTCCAACGCCCCTGACAGCCGAAAATCGTGTTTCATGGGCGGCCGGAGAGCCACCTGGATAGACGCAGTCTCGCCGGGGAAAACGGACACCGGGATGGTCCTGTCGAACGGCCGTGGTGGAACGTCCGGGTAGACCTTTTCCAAGGAGTCCACCAGCACGAACGACCAGCCGTCCGGCTGGACCGGGTTCTGTTCCGTCAAGGGCTGCGATCCTTTCCTACGTGGGTTTTCGCGTGGGTGTCTGCTTGGGTTTCGCCTTGGGTTTCTACTTGAGTCCGGAGCGGCCGATGCCTGCCATCACACGCTTCTGCATGAGCAGGAACATGATCAGGATTGGCGCCATGGCCATGAGCGATGCCGCCATGAGGATCGGGTAATTGTTGGCGTGCTCACCCTGGAGGTTCGATAGCCCGACGCTCAACGGTGCGGCGTTCGCCGTCGACGTCACCACCAAAGGCCACAAGAGGTCATTCCAGGACCACAGCACGGTAATGATGACCAGGGCCCACAAGCCGTTTGCCGCAAGGGGCAGCATGACCCGGAAGAAGACCTGGAAGGGATTGGCGCCGTCGAGCCGTGCCGCGTCTTCGAGTTCGTCCGGGAGCCCCATGAAGAACTGGCGCATCAGGAACAGGCCGAAAGCGCTGAAGATGCCCGGAGCCACGATGCCGGCAATGCTGTTCAGCCAACCCAGGTTCTGGATGATCTGGTACTGCGGGATCAGGAACAACTGGGACGGCACCATGATGATCGACAAGACTATGGCCAGGATGAGCCCTTTGAACCGGAACTGCATCCGCGCGAAGGCGTAGCCCGCCAAAGAGCAGAGGAGCACTTGGCCGATCACCCGGATCACGGTGATTGCCACCGTCACCCAGAGCTGTGAACCGAAATTCATGGAGGTGAAGACGTCCGCGAAGTTGTGCCATTGGACGACGGTGGGCCACAGGGTGGGTGGCGTGCTCTGGACTTCGGCATTTGTCGAAAGTGACATGACGATCTGGTACAGGAGCGGCGAGATCATGGCCAGCCCGCCAATGCTCAGTACACAGTGTGCCAGCACGTTGGAGCCTTGCTTGCCGCCTTTGGTGCCTTTGGTGCCTTTGGTGCCTTTGGTGCCGCGGATCTTGCCGTCGCGCCCGGCGGGTTCCGAGGGTTTGCCTCCAGCGTGAGATGGCCTTGCTGAAGCGATCTGTCGCGATTCGACACCGCTTTTTGTGGAGAGCATCGATTCAGACATAGTTGACCCACCTCTTCTGGATACGGAATTGGAAAGCGGTCAGAAGAGCGATGATGACCAGGATCAGGATGCCGATGGCTGCCGCATAGCCCTTGTCGTTCTGCAGGAAGGCCTGGTTGTAGAAGATGTACACGAGGCTTTGCGTCTGAGGCATGGCCAGGTTCGCTTTCCCCATCATCACGTACAGCAAATCGAACAGCTGGAAGCCGCTGATCACGGTGACGATCGTGACGAAGAAGATACTCGGTGTCAACAACGGAACGGTGATGCTGAAGAATTGGCGGACCCGGCTGGCCCCGTCCATTTCCGCGGCTTCGAAGAGTTCCCGCGGGATCTCGCGCAGTCCCGCGCTGATGATGATGAGGTTGAATCCCAGCGACATCCAAAGCCCCACGGTAGCCACGGCAAGGAGTGCAAACCCCGGCGTCGATGTCCAGTAAGGCCCCTGGATCCCGAACAAGCCCAGGAACCAGTTGATGGGACCGAAGTCACCGTTGTAGATCAGCCTCCACACGATCCCGACGGCGGCCGGCATGGTGATGTAGGGAATGAAGTACAGCGTCCGGTACAGGGCCGCAAAGCGCAGGCCGGGACGCTCGATCAGGGACGCAAGGATGACAGCGATGGGAATCCCCAGCAGGACGACGACCGTATAGATCAGCGTATTGAGAATTGACTGCGGAATAGTGGAATCCGCGAACATCCGCAAGTAATTGTCCAGGCCGATGAACTTGGTTCCGCCGAAGACACCCCACTTGGTGAAGCTGTAGTAGAACGTCTGGACGATCGGCCAAAGATAGAACACGCCGATGCCCGCAACAGTAGGCACCACGAACAACCATGGCCACCAGCCGTCCGACTTCGATTTTCCTCTGCGACGCTCCCCCGCTGGTACGGCGGCGCGATCGCTTTTGGACGCCGGCGTCAGGGTCTGGGCTTTCATGATTCTTTGGCCAGCGCGGCATTCATCTGGCTGGCAAGGTCCTTGGCGACGTCCGCAACCGGCTTGGTCCCGGCGAACGCCTGCGGCAGCAAGGTGTTCTCGAGTTCATTCCAGGCTGCCGTATTGGCCGACGCCGGATAGGGCGAGGCATCCTTGGCCAGGTCAAGGAAGACGCTGAGGTCAACGGAGGGAACAGACTTGACCCAGGCGTCCTGGGTGCCGTTGAAGGCCGGGATGACCGTTCCCGTTTCCGCCTGGATCTTGGCGGCATCCTGGGTTCCCAGGAAGGCGACGAACGCCTGCGCCGCGGCAGGGTTTTTCGCATTGGCGGGAATCACGTTGGCAAGTCCGTGGATCACGCTCTGGTTGGTCTTCGGACCCTTCGGGAGGCTGACAATGCCCAGATCGTCACCGAGGGCCTTTTGGGCCGGCCCGACGGTCCAGGAGCCGTCCATGGTCATAGCCAATTTCCTGGACGTGAACATGTCGCTCGAAGAGGTGTCCGTCAATTGCTGCATCGAAGGGGATACGCCGGATTCGATCAGGTCGCGCCAGAATTGAAGGCCGGCGATTGAGCCGGCGGAGTCGTATCCGGACTTCTTGCCGTCAGTGGAGATGACTGTCCCGCCCGCTTCGATCATCGTGTTGTAGTAGCTGGTCTGGCCGCCCGTGAGGTCGCCGGCATACCCGTAGATACCCTTGCCCTGGTAGAACTTGGAGAGCTTGGCGCCGGCGGATTTCACGTCGTCCCAGCTCCAGCTGGACGTCGGCTCCTGCACCCCGGCTTCCTTGAAAAGGGCCTTGTTGTAGAAGAGCGCGCTGGTATCGAAGTCCTTGGGGACCCCGAAGAACGCCCCGTTGACGGTGTACAGATCCACCAGCGCCTTGGGGTAGTTGGCCGTATCCACCGCCTTGCCGGACACCAGGCCATCCAGGGGCATGAGCTGGTTGTTTTGCGCGTAAAGCTTGATGTGCGGACCATTCATCCAGAAGACGTCCGGCAGGGTGTTGCTGCTTGCCTGGGTCTGGATCTTCGTCCAGTAGGCCGAACCCTTCGACGGCGTGACGTCGATGGTGACCCTGATATTCGGGTATTGCTTGTTGAATTCGTTGACGATCTTCTGCATCGCGGGCTTTTGTGCCGCGTCCCAGATGGCGTAGCTGAGCTCGGCGTTCAGGTCCTTTGCGGGAGCAGCGTAGGCGTCCTTGGCTGCGCTACCCCCGGCGGCACTGTTCCCGCCGCAGGCGGCGAGCGAAACGACGGCGGCACCGGCAGCCGCAAAGGAAAGGAATGACCTGCGGGTCACGTTGTGGTTCATAAGAATTCTCCGATGTCTTGGTCAGAAGACCGACGGTCCTTCGGGGGCGGGCCCGCATTCGGCGAACAGCCAACCCAACTGGTGTTGTGCAGTTGATCACACCATGTTAATCGTTTAAAAGCAAGATCTCAGATGATCTTTCCTTAACTTTTACGGGCAGAAAACGTCACCAAAGTGCATGAAGGGCAGGTTGCGCGATCATCGGGCACGTGCCTCGACGTACCGTAGGGATAGCCCCCGGCTCACGCCGAGGGCCTTCGGTTTCGCATTAGGGCCCCGGTTCACACCGTAGGCCTTGGGTTTCACACGGAGGGCGCTGAGTCCCTCACGATGAGCTTCCAGGGGAATTCCAGAATGCCGGCAGGCCCATCGGGATTCTCTGCCCGGTCGAGCAGGAATGCGGCCAAGCCATCGAAAAAGCCCTCGGGACCAACGGTGGTCAACGACGGCGTCATGCGCTCGCCTTCAGTGGTGTTGCCGATACCGAGCACTTCAACGTCTCCGGGAATGCGAAGTTGCAGCCGCTGGGCCGCATGGATGGCGGCTATCGCCGCGAAGTCCGTGGTCGCATAGATCGCGGTCGGCCGATCCGCCCGCTGCAGGAGCCGCAACGCTGCGTCGAACGCGCTGAGCCCGTCGCGGTCATACGTCTCGACGTAGTCGTCCCGGTAGTCCAAACCAGCCCTGGCCAGGCCGCGGGTGTAGGCGCCAAAGCGGATGTCGAGGGTGCTTGTCGAATGTGTCGAGGAGATCAGGCAACCCACCCGGTGGTGCCGCCCCGTGAGGTGATCCACCGCCTGGTCGCAAGACGAACCGGCCACGGGCCGTACGACGTCGAACCCTTCAGGTTCCATGGTGTCGCTGAAGACCACCAAGCGCTGCAGCCTCGCCGCCTGCGCCAGCAGTTCGGCATCCCCGGGTTCCTCGGCGCCGTCGATGAACGTCACGTCCGCGTTTTGGCGTTTGAGTGCCACCCGCCAGTCAGTGTCGGCCAGGATCATCGGCGTAATACCGCGCTGAGCCGCGGCCGTACCAACGGCACGGCTGACATCCAGTGCCCATGGATCCGAGATCATGGTCAGCGACAACATGAGCAGGTTCGTTCGGCCAGTGCGGATAGCCCTTGCCGATTGGTTTGGGCGGTATCCGAGAGCCAGGGCAGCCTCTTGAACCCGCAACACGGTAGCGGGGGCAACGCCGGACCCGCTCCTGCTGCCGTCTTTGCCGCTCCTACCTGAAAGCACGTAGGAAACAGTCGCCGTCGAAACCCCGGCTACCGCCGCCACGGACTTGATCGTGGGGCGCATTCGTCTCCTTCGTGGCTGAGCCGCCGGACCTCGGGCGTGGTGCGGCGGTAGTAGCATCATAGCCAGACGAACGGGCGCGGGTTCAGGAAGAGACGCTCCCGTAGCCCAGCCGCCGTCCGCCATCATTGGGCGCAGCAGGCAAGGTACCCCCGATAATGCGTGTGGCCGTGACCGTGGTGCCGCTCTTCGTACCGGAGACTGCCACGGTGTCGCCTGCCTTCAGGTCGGTGGCCTTGATGGTTTGAAGCGATGGACGGCGGCCTTGCGTGCCCGTTCCGGCAGCAGGGAACCTGACAATGGTGGTAGACGATGTGATCGCGTAGCTTTGCGTGAAGCCGTCGTCGCTCTTCACGGAAATGCTCGAATCGCTGACGGACTGCACGGTGCCACGCTGTGACACGAGGGTCGTGTAGCTGCCGTCCTTGTTCTTGACCGTGAACTCACCGTGCATCCCCGGGCCTGCGAAGCCACGGGGAAGCACCGGGAACGGCCGGGCCTTCCCGGGCGACGGGGTGGTGGGCGACGTAGCCCCGGGCGACGGGGAGGCAGGCGATGCCGTACTCGTCGGCGTCGCGCTCACTACGTAGGCGGGGATGATCTGGCCGGCAGCCCAGACTGCGGCTACACCACCGCCGGTCAACACGACGGCGATACCGCCCGCGATGAGGGTCTTGCGAAGCCCCGGAGTCATGGTGGACATGGCCGAATCCTTTCTCCGCTCCTCCCCGGGCCGGTAAGGGGCGGGCAGCAAAGAACTGATGACTCCATAATGACGCTTGAAGCTGTGTGAGGGCTGTGGATCCAGACACAACTGGACCCCACCGCCTCCCTCGCCTCGCAAGCTCGGCGAGGGAACCCTGGCGGTGTGGGCCCATGCAGTTGTTGTCGTTTTGAAGGCTCAGAACGACATTAACTGCGACCCAGTTGGGTGAGGCGCGGGTGGTCAGCCTTCGACGCCGAGCCTCTCCAGGATCAGCTCCTTGACACGGCCGGCGTCGGCCTGCCCACGGGTGGCCTTCATGACTCCGCCGACGATCGCACCGATGGCCTGAAGCTTGCCGCTGCGGATCTTCTCCGCGACGTCGGGCTGGGCCGCCAGTGCGGCGTCGATCGCTTCCAGCAGGGGGCCGTCGTCGGACACGACGGCGAGGCCGCGCTTCTCGACGATCTCCGCCGGGGTGCCCTCGCCGGCGAGGACGCCGTCGAGCACCTGGGAAGCCATCTTGTTGTTGATCTTGCCGCCCTCGACGAGCTTGTTGAGCTCCACGATGGTTTCCGGCGTGACACCGAGTTCGGAAGGATCGACGTCGGCCGTCTTGGCGCGTCCGACGATCTCGCCCATCCACCACTTGCGGGCCACGGAGGCGCTGGCACCGGCGGCGATGGTTTCCTCGATGGAGTCCATGACGCCGGCGTTCACGACGTCGCGGAACTCGAGGTCCGAATAGCCCCAGTCGGCCTGGAGCCGCTTGCGGCGGGCCGCGGGCGGCTCGGGCAGCGTGGCGCGCAGCTCTTCGACCCATTCGCGGGACGCCAGGACCGGAACGAGGTCCGGCTCCGGGAAGTAGCGGTAATCGTCGGCGTCGGACTTTGCGCGGCCCGACGTCGTCGTGCGCGTGTCCTCGTGCCAGTGGCGCGTTTCCTGGATGACCGGCTCACCGGAGTCCAAAACGGCGGCGTGGCGCTGGATTTCGTAACGGACGGCGTGCTCGACGGCGCGCAGCGAGTTCACGTTCTTCGTCTCGGAACGGATGCCGAAACGTTCGCGGCCGTGCGGGCGCAGCGAGACGTTCGCATCGCAACGGACGTTGCCGCGTTCCATCTTGGCGTCGGAAACGCCGAGGTTCTTGACGATTTCGCGCACTGCGGCAACGTAGGCCTTGGCGAGCTCGGGTGCCCGGCTGCCTGCGCCCTCGATCGGCTTGGTGACGATTTCCACGAGCGGAACACCGGAACGGTTGTAGTCCACCAACGAGTAGTCGGCACCCTGGATGCGGCCCGTGGCGCCACCCATGTGGGTCAGCTTGCCGGCGTCCTCTTCCATGTGTGCGCGTTCGATCTCTACGCGGAACACGGTGCCGTCCGAAAGTTCGATGTCCAGGTAGCCGTCGTACGCGATGGGTTCGTCGTACTGCGACGTCTGGAAGTTCTTCGGGGTGTCCGGGTAGAAATAGTTCTTCCGGGCGAAGCGGCAGTACTCGGCGATCTTGCAGTTCAGGGCAAGGCCGATCTTGATGGAGGACTCCACCGCCGTCTTGTTCACCACGGGCAGGACGCCGGGCATGCCGAGGTCCACCTCGTTGACGTTGGTGTTCGGCTCGTCGCCGAAGACGTTCGGGGCGGAGGAGAACATCTTGGTCTTGGTGTTGAGCTCCACGTGGACCTCGAAGCCAAGGACGGGATCATACTTCTCCATGGCCTCTTCGAAGCTGAGGATGGCGTCGGTAGACATCAGTTGGAACCTCCGGCGATGGTGGGGCTGGAATCGAGAACGGGGGCCCGCAGTACAGGGGCACGGTCCAGCAAGGGGCCGCCCCACTTCTCTTCGAGCAAGGATTCAAGGACAGCGCCCACGCGGTACAGGCGTGCGTCCTCGCGGGCAGGCGCCAGCAGCTGGATGCCTACGGGGAGGCCGTCCTCATCTGCCAGGCCGCCGGGCAGGGACAAGCCGGGGATACCGGCCATGTTCGCCGGGATCGTGGCGACGTCGTTGAGGTACATAGCCAGCGGATCGTCCAGCTTCTCCCCCAGCTTGAAGGCCGTGGTGGGAGCCGTCGGCGAAATCAGGACGTCGGCCTGCGCGAACGCGGCCTCGAAGTCACGCTGGATGAGCGTGCGGACCTTCTGCGCCGAGCCGTAGTACGCGTCGTAGTAGCCGGCGCTCAGGGCGTAGGTGCCCAGGATGATGCGGCGTTTGACCTCATCGCCGAAACCCGCGGCTCGGGTGGCTGCCATGACGCGTTCGATCGTCATGGGGCCTTCCTCGGGCAGGACACGCATGCCGTAGCGCACGCCGTCGAACTTGGCCAGGTTGCTGGAAACCTCGGACGGCATGATCAGGTAGTAGGCGCCCAGCGCGTACTTGAAGTTGGGGCAGGAAACCTCGACGATTTCCGCGCCGGCCTCCTTGAGCAGCTCAAGGGACTCGTTGAAGCGGTTCTCGACGCCGGCCTGGTAGCCCTCGCCGTGGAGTTCCTTGATGATGCCGATCTTCATGCCCGTGACGTTTCCCGTCTTGGCAGCGGCAACGAGCGTGTCGAAGGGGTCTGTCAGCGAGGTGGAGTCGAAGGGGTCGTGGCCGCCGATGACTTCCTGCAGCAGGGCCGAGTCCAGCACGGTCCGCGATACCGGGCCGATCTGGTCCAGCGACGACGCCATGGCAATCGCGCCGTAGCGGGAAACGGCACCGTAGGTGGGCTTCATGCCGACCGTGCCGGTGACAGCACCGGGCTGACGGATGGATCCGCCGGTGTCCGTGCCGAGGGCCAGCGGAGCTTCGAAAGCCGCGACGGCGGCCGCCGAGCCACCGCCCGAGCCGCCGGGAATGCGGTCCAGGTCCCACGGGTTGCGGGTGGGGCCGTAAGCCGAGTGTTCCGTGGAGGAACCCATGGCGAATTCGTCCAGGTTGGTCTTGCCCAGGATGGGCATCTTCGCAGCGCGCAGCTTCTTGATGACAGTCGCGTCGTACGGGCTGTGCCAGCCCTCGAGGATCTTGGAACCGGCCGTGGTGGGCTGGCCGATGGTGACGATGAGGTCCTTGACAGCGATGGGCACGCCGGCGAGTTCGTGCAGCGCTTCGGCCTCGGCACCGCCGGCGGCGCGGATCGCGTCCACCTCGGCGGCGACGGCGAGCGCCTCTTCAGCGTTGACGTGCAAGAACGCATTGACTTGCCCGTCAACGTCGGCAATGCGGTCCAGGTACGCCTGGGTGACCTCGACGGACGTGACCTCGCGCGCGGCCAGCTTTGCGGCCAGCTGAGCTGCGGACAGGCGGATGAGCTCGGAGTTGTTCAATTCAGTCATTCGCTTAGTCCTCATCCAGGATTGCCGGAACCTTGAAGCGGCCCTCGAAGGAATCCGGAGCCCCGGACAACGCCTGCTCTGCCGTGAAGGTGTGGCCTACGACGTCCTCACGGAACACGTTGCTCAACGGAATCGGGTGGGACGTAGCCGGGACATCGTCCCCGGCGGCTTCGCTGACGGACTTCACCGAATCCACGATGACGGCAAGCTCGCCGGCCATCCTGTCCAGCTCTTCGGCACTCATTTCAATGTGAGCCAGACGCGCAAGATGCGCGACGTCGTCACGGTTGATCGCAGCCATGGATCTCCCCTGCAAAGTTCAAATGGTTTTCCGGACTAGTCTACGTGGGTTGGACGACGAACAACGCGGGGTCACTTACGGCCCATCCGGAGGTCCCGAATGGGCCGTAAGTGACCCCGCGTTGCTGGTTGCTTTGTTACCCGATGCCGATGGCTCCCGTCAGCATGCCGACTGCGAGCATGACGACGGAGATGACCGCCGTGCGCCAGAGGACCTTCTTGTGGTGGTCTCCCAGTTCAACCTTCGCCAGGGACACCAGGAGCAGGATCGCCGGGACCAGGGGGCTCTGGAGGTGGAAGGGCTGGCCGGTGATGGAGGCGCGCGCCATTTCCGCGCCGCTGATGCCGTAGTGCGCGGCGGTTTCGCTCAGGACCGGCAGGACGCCGAAGTAGAAGGCGTCGTTGCTCATGAAGAACGTCATAGGGATGCTGAGCAGGCCGGTGATGACGGCCATGAACGGACCCATCTCGGCAGGGATGATGTGTACCAGCCACGCCGACATTTCCTTGACCATTCCGGTGCCGTTGAGGACACCCGTGAGGACGGCCGCCGCCATGACCATGCTGACCACGGCCACGATCGACGGCGCGTGGGCCACCAGCTGTGCGCCTTGTTCCTTGACCTTGGGGAAGTTCACCAGCAGGGCAATCGCGGAGCCCACCATGAAGACATACGGCAACGGCACAAGGTTGGCCACGAGCATCACCATGACAGCGACCGTCAGTCCGAGGTTGAACCAGAAGAGCTTCGGACGCAGGGTCTTGCGGTTGGGATCGAGTGCGGTGGCGGTCAAGCCGGTGTCGGCGAGGTCAACAAGGGTTTCAGTGCGTTCCAGGACCACGACGCCGGAGCCTCCGCCGGTGCCAGTGCCGTTACCGCCGCGGCGCGTGCCGCCGTCGAACATGTCACCGGCGTCGGCGACGTCGCCCCAGATCTCGGGAGCCGTGGCGCGGAGGCGGTTGCGTTCCTGCAGGCCCAAGAGCCAGGAGAACACGAAGACGACGACGAGTCCTGCGATGAGCGACGGGATCATCGGAACAAATACGTCGTTGACATCGACCTTGAGGGCGGTGGCCGCGCGGGCGGTTGGACCACCCCACGGCAGGATGTTCATGGTGCCGTTGGCCAGGCCGGCCACGCAGGTCAGGACCACGGGGCTCATCTTCAAACGGAGATAGACGGGCAGCATCGCCGCGGTTGTGAGGATGAAGGTGGTGGAACCGTCGCCGTCGAGCGATACTGCGGCGGCGAGGATGGCGGTGCCCAGGACCACTTTGGCGGGGTCGTTGCCCAGCTTGCGGAGGATGAACTTCACCAGTGGGTCGAACAGTCCGACGTCGATCATGAGTCCGAAGTACACGATCGCGAACATCAAGAGGGCAGCCGTGGAGGTCATGGACTTCATCGAATCCATGACCATCGGTCCAATGCCAAGACCGGCACCGGCAAACAATCCGAAGATGGTGGGAACGATGATCAGCGCCAGAACGGGCGTCAACTTCTTTGTCATGATCAGGACCATGAACACCGCAATCATTGCGAATCCAAGCAATACCAGCACAGCCGGCTCCTTACTACAGTGAACGGCATCACGTCGATGTGATGCGCGATACAGAACGTATAGTGGCGACGCTCACGGCAAGGCCTTTGTGGGATTTGATGGACATACTGCTGATTGAGAGCATTTTGCTCATTGTGCTCAATGCTTCAATGGAGAGGTAGACGTAGAAATACAGCGCCGCTGCTGCCCCGCTCCAGCCGGCCAATCCCCGCCGGAAGGAGGCAGCATGCCCAGGCTTGCCCTGCGGTTCTCGACGCAGACCCTGCTCCTGCAACTCGGCGTCGTCCTCTTAGTCGTGCTACTTAGTGGCACCGTGCACGCGTGGCTCGTCTATGGGCGCATCGGCACGGAGGCGGAGAACCAGGCGCTGACTTTGGCGCGCACCGTGGCCTCGGAGCCCGCGCTCCGCTCCCAGGTCGAAGCCATCAGCAAAGAGCCCGGAACCCCGCCCGCTACCGTTCTCGCGGCCGGACCTATCCAAGCTGCTGCCGAGGCTGCCAGGAGCCGCACCGGTGCTTTGTTCGTGGTGGTCACGGACGAGACCGGCCTGCGGCTGGCCCACCCGGACCGGGTCCGTCTCGGCGAACGGGTCAGCACGGACCCCTCGGATGCCCTCTCCGGGAAGGAAGTCACCACTCGGAACACCGGAACCTTGGGACCATCGGCGGGCGCCAAGGTCCCCGTCTTCGCTCCCGGTTCCGCAGCGACGGTGGTGGGCGAAGTCAGCGTCGGCTACTCTATGGAGTCTCTCGGCCAAAGCCTTGCCGAGGACATCGTCCCGATTGCCCTGACCGCGGCGGGCTCCCTAATGGCCGGCGTTCTCGCGTCCTTCCTCCTACGCCGACGTTTGCAACGCCTGACGCTGGGCCTCGAACCCGAAGAAATCAGCACTCTGGTGCATGACCAGGTCGCCGTGCTTCAAGGAGTGGACGACGGCGTGATCGGCATTTCCGCCGATGGCCGCATCACAGTCTTCAATGCCGCGGCGAGGCGGCTGCTCGGCATGCCGGAAGGCTCAGGAACTCCTGGCTCCCCCGCCACGGCCGGCTCGGCCCGGTCCGGCACCGACCTGGCGGGCACTGACTTGGCGGGCACTGACTGGGAAAGGGCCGCCGTCCCGGCGCAGCTAAAGGCCCTGACTCAACCCTCCGCACACGACGCCGAAGCAGTGGAAATCGTGGCGGGCGGCAGGGTCTTGGTTGCCAACGCCCGCAAGGCGCTGCACCGCAAGGAGGATCTCGGCTGGGTGGTCATGCTCAGGGACCGCACCGAGCTGCAGCAGCTGACACGCCAGCTCGACGCCGTAGGCACCATGTCCGCCGCACTGCGGGCCCAACGCCACGAATTCGCGAACCAGCTGCACACGATCGCCGGCTTCATGAGCATCGGCCAACACGGCCAGGCCAAGGACTACCTCGCCAGGATCTCCGCCACCGGCCCCCTGAAGTTTCCCGTGCAGCAAGCCGAGCTCCTCCAGGATCCTTACCTCCAGGCGTTCGTCGGGGCGAAAAGCGTGGAAGCGGACGAGCGAGGGGTGGCGTTGCGGATCGGCCCCGAGACCTTGGTGCGGGGGCACGTCACCGAGCCGCAGGACGTCACCACCGTGCTTGGCAACCTGATCGACAACGCCGTCAACGCCGCCGTCGCCGGCTCTTCGACGCAACGCTGGGTGGAGCTTGAGCTGCTCGACGAACCAGGGCCCGACGGCGGCACGCTGCACATCGTCGTCGCGGACTCCGGCGACGGCCTCGGCGGGGTCGAGCCCGAAAGGGTTTTCGTGGAAGGGTTCACGACGGCGGAACCCGCCGAGGGCGGTATCGCCAAGGCAAGTGGGCAAGGACTCGGGCTTGCGCTGGTCCGGCAACTCGCCCGTCGTCGCGGTGGCGATGTGCGCGTCTTGGACCCGGGCTCGCCCGGCGGCCCTGGCGCCGTCTTTATGGCCACGATGCCGGGCGTGACGGGCACGCCGCACAATGCCCTCCGGGCCGAACCACCCGCAGCTGAACGCTCCGCAGGCGCCGAACGCAGGGAAGGACACCAGTGAGCGAAGACTTCAGGGTGTTGATCGTGGATGATGATTTTCACGTCGCCAAGCTCCACGCCGCCTACGTGGACTCCGTGGCCGGTTTCCTGGCCCTGGCCCCCGTGGGATCGACGGCGCAGGCGCTGCAGTCCGTCCATAGCCTTCGGCCGGACCTCGTGTTGCTGGACGTTTATCTGCCGGACGGTTCGGGCCTGGATCTCCTGGGGCAGCTCGATGTGGATGCCATGATGCTGACCGCGGCTTCCGACGCCGTGTCGATCAGGACGGCCCTGCGCCGAGGGGCCTTGGCGTACCTCTTGAAACCGTTCACGGCTGAATCTCTGTCGCAGCAACTGCGTTCATATGCCAGATACCGGCGGATCCTCGGCCGCCAACATGCCGTGGACCAGGACACGATCGAACGGGCCAAGCGGGCGCTCGTCGCCGGTGACGTGGCGCCGTCGGGAAAGCCTCGTTCGGCGACCGAAGCGTCCGTGCTGGAATCCTTGGCACCGGGGGAACAATACTCGGCCACGGAAGTGGCCGAACGGGTGGGCGTCTCGCGCGCCACGGCGCAACGGTACCTGTCCTCGCTGGCAGATGATGGCGCCGTCGAGATCCAGCTGCGTTACGGCAGCACCGGCCGCCCCGAACACCGCTACGGCGTCCCCGCGCGAACTGGCAGCAAATGACCCTTCCCGCCGTTCTTGAGGGCATCTACTGCCAGCTCGCGCCAACCTTTGATAGTTCTTAGGCGCTCTTCTGGGCTACCAGTTCGATTTCGACCAGCATTTCCGGGTCGAGGAACGGCAGGACGTGGACGAGTGAAAGGGTGGGACGGATCTCGCCGAAGACCTCGCCGTGTGCGCGGCCGGCGTCTTCCCACTTGCTGATGTCGGTCAGGTAGAGCTTGGACTGCACGACGTCATCGTAGGCGAAACCGGCGTCGGCCAGGACCGCACCCAGCTTTTCGAGGATGTACTTGGTCTGCGAGTAGAAGTCGTTGCCGACGATGCCATCAGGCCCGGACGCCGCCGTGGCCGAAATGAAGAGTGTATTGTCCACCTGGACCGCACGGGAGTATCCAAGGGTCTGTTCCCAGACCGAGCCCGTGCCGAATGTCTTGCGCATGCCGCGCCTTTCTCAGTTTCCGCACCCGGCCCGATAGCCGGGGTTTACGAGGAAACTTTATGGCTGGCGGACATCCTGCCGATAAACGAACAGTTTTATGTCGGTCCCAGGTACGAACCAATCACGCTCCGGCTCGCGCTCGAATCCGGTCTTGGCGTAGAGGGCATTCGCGCTTTCCCACGTTGCGCCTGTGGTGAGGGAAACGGCGTTAATGCCATCCATGGAACGGGCTTGGTCTACTACTGCCTGGACGAGTGCACGTCCCGCGCCCGAGCGCTGAACCTCCGGATCAACCACCAACGTGCGCATTTCGAGTTCGTCCGGAAGGCCGATGTCCGAAAAGTCGCCTCCGGCCTTGGCCGACGTGACGGAGCCGATGACCTGGCCATCGCGCTCGGCGACGAAGACGTCGGCATTCTTGGCGCGGCCCGCCACATCGCGCAGCTTCTCCAGGTATGGGTGGTCCGGGCTGCCATAGTAGCCAGCGGTCACGTAAGACGCCATCGTGATACGGGCTACGGCGTCGTAGTCTTCGGGCAGGGCGGGACGGACGGTAATCTGCGAATGCACTGATCCATGGTAGTCGGGTCCGCATGGGCCGGGGTGCCAAAGCGGCGTTTCCGTGACCGAACTATCACCCGGGATCCGACGCTCGTTCAGATATAAGTGAGCGAGCGTCGAAGGAAAACCCCATATAGGTGAGCGCGCGTCTTAAAGTACGACGGCGGCGGCCGGCTTCGCGGCGCCCCGCCCCCGACGCTCGCTCAGATATACGCCCCAATCCCACAACGCTCGCTCAGATATAAGTGAGCGAGCGTCGGGGGAAAACCCCATATAAGTGAGCGAGCGTCGGGGGAAAACCCCATATAAGTGAGCGAGCGTCGGCGGCCGCTCAAACATTGCTTCGCGTGGCGCCAGATTGAGTCCGGTTTCCGGCTGTGAAGCCCGGTTTCCTGCTGTTGCGGGAAGGTTTCGTGATGCTGGCGCGGGGCGGTTGTCTCGTGGTTGATTGGCGGCCAGGAGACAACGAAAGGAACACAGATGAGCCCCCAGCAACGCACACTCCACCTCAACGCATTCCTCATGAGCACAGGTCACCACGAGGCTTCGTGGCGGCTGCCCGAAAGCAACCCGCGCGCCAGCACCGACATCCTGCACTACCAAAACCTCGCACGGATTGCCGAGCGTGGAACCTTCGATTCCATCTTTTTCGCCGACTCCCCCGTGATCTTCGGCGACGTCGGGCGCCGTCCCGCGGGCAAACTGGAACCGACGGTGCTGCTTACCGCGATTGCGGCTGCGACCGAAAAAATCGGCCTCATCGCCACGGCGTCCACTACTTACAACGACCCCTTCAATTTGGCCCGTCGCTTCGCCTCGGTGGACTTCGTGAGTGGCGGGAGGGCTGGCTGGAACGTGGTGACCACAGCCGGGCCGGAAGCAGCGCGGAACTTCGGCATAGACGATCAGCCCGCCCACGCCACCCGCTATGAACGGGCCGCCGAGTTCCTGGAAGTGGCCGCCAAGCTCTGGGACAGCTGGGAGGACGACGCTGTCATCGCTGACAAGGAAGCCGGCGTCTGGGCAGACTCAGCCAAGGTCCGGCCCATCAACCACGTGGGCAAGCACTTCCGGGTCCGCGGGCCGCTCAATGTGCCGCGCTCTCCCCAAGGCCATCCCCTGATCGTCCAGGCGGGCTCCTCCGAAAATGGCAAGGGCCTGGCCGCCAGGTACGCCGAGGCCGTGTTCACGGCCCAGCAAACCCTTGAAGATGCCCAGGCGTTCTACGTAGACCTGAAGGCACGGACAGTCGCACTCGGCCGGACGGCTGAGAGCATCAAGATCCTGCCGGGAATTGTCCCGGTGATCGCCGCCACCCATGCCGAAGCGCTGCTCCTGGAACGTGAACTGGATGAGCTGATCCGCCCCGAATACGCGAGGGCCGAGCTGGCCAAGACGCTCCGCGTGAAGCCCGAGGACTTGCCTCTCGACCGCCAACTTCCCGCCGATCTTCCCAACGAGGACTCGATCGAAGGAGCGAAGAGCCGCTATACCCTCATTGTGGAGCTTGCGCGCCGCGAGAAGCTCACGGTACGGCAGCTGATCGGCAGGCTGGGAGGCGGCCGCGGCCACCTGACTTTCGCAGGAACGCCGGAGCAAGTGGCCGACGCGATCCAGCTGTGGTTCGAAAACGGCGCGGCCGACGGCTTCAACATCATGCCGGCCGTTCTACCGTCGGGTCTCGAAACCTTTGTTGACCACGTGGTGCCGGTGCTGCGTGACCGGGGGCTGTTCCGCACCGAATACACGGGCAGCACACTGAGGGAACACTACGGCCTGGACCGCCCGGCGAACCGCTTCTCGGAGCTTGGGTCGCTCGCCGGAGCCTGACATCAGGATGTTCGGTGCACGAGTCACCGGCGGGGCCAGTTCCAGGGCGGCCCCTCCAGTGCACCGAGGTCCTTGATCCTGGTCTCCCCCACGTCCTTGTACAGCTCGTGCTGATGCACGCGTCCGCTCTCCCGCAAGGCAGCGATCAGGGGCGCAGAGTGGGAGACCACAATCAGCTGGCTGCGCTCACCGGCTTGAACGATGAGCTGGGCCAGCGCCGGCATCAGATCCACATGCAGACTGGTTTCCGGCTCGTTGAGCACCATGAGCTCCGGCGGCCTCGGCGTCAGAAGTGCCGCAACCAACATGAGGTAGCGGAGTGTGCCATCGGACAGTTCGGCGGCCGCCATGGCCCGAAGCATGCCGGGCTGTTGGAGTTCGACGCTGAAGCGACCGTCGACGACGGCGATCCGCAACCTACTGCCTGGGAAAGCGCTGCCGATCGCGTCGTCGAGCAGACCGTCCTGGCCAGTTTCGCGGAGTGTTTGCAAGGCTGCCGCAAGATCACTCCCAGAATGGTGGAGGACGGGAGTCCTGGTGCCGATTTGCGCCTGACGGGCTGGAGCTTCATGGTCGGTACGGAAGTGGTCATAGAAGCGCCAGGACCGCACCATGTCCCGGACCCTGAGTACCTCCGGGGCCCTGTCGTGGTCAGAGACTTCTGTGAGCATGCTTTCGTAAGCGTGCAGGCGACGGGACAGTTCCACCCATTCGCCTTTCTCGCCTCTCAGCCGGGCAACGGCCCCTTTGCGGTCCACGAGCACCGACCCGGGCCTCGCTACAGGGCCGGAAAACACCTGCTCTCGTTTGATCTCCGGATCCCTGTTGAACGCGGACGGGACGGGCCTGCCTATGGCGTCGTCAAAAGCGCCACCGGAAACGGGCAGTCCCAGGTCGATCAGATAGCCGAAGTCATCTCCGGAGAAACCCAGTTTCAGGTTGACCGATTCCTTCCGGACTGTCCCTTGCACCGGCGCTTCACCCCGCCGCATGGCATCGCTGATGGTTTCTGGTCCGGCCCATAGCGTCGAGCTGAGTCCTCCATCGCGGGCCAAGGACCCCACGACGTTCCCGGAATCGCTCCCGGCGCACTCCGACAAGAGCCGCAAAGCACGGTAAAGCGAGGATTTGCCGCTGCCATTGGAGCCGGTGACCAAGTCCAGTTCATGCAGCTCCATGGTCAGGTCCCGGATGGAGCGGTAGTTCGAAATCGCCAGCGTCCGTATCACCGAAGCCTCCGCGATCTTAAAGCGGGAACTTGCCCGAGAGCTCAAGGGTCCCCGCGCACGTCCACGCTTCCAAACGGTCCGCATCTGTGGGGCCGCCGTCCAGCGGGCTGGTCAGCCGTGGGCGGCGGACCCAGCAGCCGGCTTCCTCTGCGATCAAGGCACCCGCCGCGTAGTCGTGTTCGTTGAGCCCGCGCTCTCCGAAGGCGTCGTGGGTTCCATCAGCCACGAGGCAGAGATCCAATGCGGCGGAGCCGAGCCGGCGGAGATCGGCAAAGCCTTCCATGAGGTTCCCAAGCCCGGCGAACTGCTCGGCCCTCGTGGCGGGATCGTAGCTGAACCCCGAGGCCACAATCAGCCCTGTACGGCCAAGCAGCGGTCCACTCAGTTGGGTGCGTTGCCCGTTTTCTTCAAGCCACGCTCCGTGGCCACGTGCCGCCGAGTAGATGCGTCCCAGCGCCGGGGCGTTGACGACGCCGGCCAGCCAGACGCCGTCGGCATCCGCAACTGCCACGGACGTGGCGTAGTAGACGATATTCCGGATGAAGTTCGTGGTGCCGTCCAAGGGGTCGATGGACCATCGGTAGCCACTGGGCTCCTCGGGCCGGGTGGTGCCGTGCTCTTCGCCCGTGATGGTGTCGTGCGGGCGGGCCGCGGTAATGGCGCCCCGCACGGCGTTCTCCGCCGCGACATCGAAGGCCGTCACCCAGTCGCCGGCGTCGCCCTTGTTCACGACGCCGAGGTTCCCCGCCGAGTTGGGGCCGGCAGGCCGGGCGGCGAGCACCTCCGCCCCTGCCGCAGCAGCGGTGTGGGCGACAGCGAGAAGCTCCAAAATATCGGCCGTCATTCGGCGGGGTCCAGTTCCGCCGCGGCAGCGCCTGCCACAGCAACGGCTGCGTCTTCATCATCCTGAGCCGTGCCGCCGGCGGGTTCCAGAACGCCGTCGAGCAATGCTTTGAAGCCGTCCTCGTCCAACACCCGGATACCAAGCTGCTCGGCCTTGTCCAGCTTGGAGCCTGCGTTCTCCCCGGCCACGACGTAACTGGTGTTCTTGGAAACCGAGCCGGCTGCCTTGCCGCCCCTGATGATGATGGCTTCCTTGGCTTCGTCCCGGCTCAGCGTGGGCAGGGAGCCCGTCACCACGATGGTGAGTCCTTCCAGGTTCCGCTGGATGCCGGCGTCGCGATCGTCAACCATGCGCACCCCGGCCGCGGCCCAGCTGTCCACGATTTCCTGGTGCCAGTCAACGGCAAACCATTCCTTGAGTGCTGCTGCAATGGTCGGCCCT
The DNA here is from genome assembly GCF_039543785.1 of Arthrobacter gyeryongensis. Lineage (NCBI taxonomy): Bacteria > Bacillati > Actinomycetota > Actinomycetes > Micrococcales > Micrococcaceae > Arthrobacter > Arthrobacter gyeryongensis. The sequence goes on along the minus strand of NZ_BAABKK010000015.1, from coordinate 98,183 downwards.
ACCCCGTCGACGTTGGCCAGCTCCTCCTCGGAGGCGGCCCGGATGGCTTCCATGCTCCCAAGAGCCGTGGCCAGGGCCCGGGACGCTGTGGGGCCGACGTGCCGGATGGACAAGGCAACCAGGACGCGCCAGAGGGGTTGGGTCTTGGCTTTCTCCAGTTCCTTGAAGAGTTTGTCCGTGGTGGCTGTAGGTTTCGAAGGGGTCTTGGCAGTGGCCTTGGAATAGAAATACGGCACCAGTTCGTACGTTCCCGTGCCCACGCCTTTGGAGCGCTTCTCACGGCGGATGCGGACCTCGGCGAGATCCTCCGGAGCGAGGTTGAACAGGGCCGCCTCACTGCGCAGGGGCGGAGTTTCCGGCTCCGCCGGCTGGGTGAGCGCGATGGCTGCTTCCCACCCCAGTGCCTCAATGTCGAAAGCGCCCCTGCTCGCCACGTGGAAGACACGCTCGCGTAGCTGCGACGGGCAGGACTTCGCGTTGGGACAGCGGATATCGACGTCGCCTTCCTTCGCCGGCGCCAAGGGCGTGTGGCAGGACGGGCATTCCGTGGGCATCACGAACTCACGCACCGGAGGATCCTGCTGGTCTCGCAACGCCAATACCGGCCCGACGATCTCAGGAATGACGTCGCCGGCCTTCCGCAGAATCACGATGTCGCCGATCATGACGCCCTTGGCCTTGACCACGTCCTGGTTGTGCAAGGTGGCCATCTCCACGGTTGATCCGGCCACCTTGACCGGTTCCATCACCCCGTAGGGAGTGACGCGGCCGGTGCGGCCGACGTTGACTTGGATGTCCAGCAGCTTGGTGTGGACTTCCTCCGGCGGGTATTTGTAGGCAACCGCCCAACGAGGCACCCGAGAGGTGTAGCCGAGGGCACGCTGCGTGGCGAAGTCGTCGATTTTGACCACGATGCCGTCGATCTCGTGCAGGAGGTCGTGCCGGTGTTCACCGAAGTGTTTGATGAATTCGAGGACCTCCTCGAAGGAGTCCAGGACCTTCAAATAGGGGCTGACCGGCAGGCCCCACTCCTCCAGCAGCTTGTACGTTTCCGACTGGCTCGCGGAGTCAAGGCCTTCGCGGGCCCCGATGCCGTGGACGAACATCCGCAAGGGGCGTTTGGCGGTTTCCGCGGGGTCTTTCTGCCGCAGGGAACCGGCCGCGGCGTTGCGGGGGTTGGCCAACGGAGCCTTGCCTGCCTCGATCAGCGCCTCGTTGAATTCAGCGAATGCCTTGGACGGAATGAAGACTTCGCCCCGGATTTCCACCTCGGACGGAAATCCGCTGCCACTGAGCTGGCGCGGGATCTCCTTGATGGTGAGCACATTGTGGGTGATGTCCTCGCCCGTAGTGCCGTCTCCGCGCGTGGCGGCACGGACCAGCTTGCCGTCGCGGTAGAGCAGGTTCACTGCCAGGCCGTCGATCTTCAGCTCCGTCAGCCACGCAATACGGGATGCCGCCGTGCCCAGTTTTTCGACCGAAGCCTCGGCCTTGCGGACCCACGCTTCCAATTCGTCCAGCGAGAAGACATCCTCCAGGCTGTACATCCTCTGGCGGTGCTCGACGGCGGCGAAAGCGGCCGAAACCTCTCCGCCCACTTCCTGCGTGGGCGAATCGTTGGACACGAGCTCGGGATGCAAAGCCTCGAGCTCCTCAAGGCGGCGGTAGAGGGAGTCGAACTCGGCATCCGAAACAGTCGGCGCATCTTCCTGGTAGTACGCATAGCGGTACTTGCGGACGAGGTCTGCGAGGTTTTCGTACTCTTCCCGTACGGCTTCCGTTGGAACTGCGGTTTCGCTCTCTGCTGTGCTCACGTACCTATCTTGCCGCAAAGCAGCGACAAAATACGGCCGCTGGGCGACAAGCAGGGATCACAAGCAGGGATCACAAGCAGGGATCACAAGCAGGAATCACAAGCAGGGACCACAAGCAGGAATCAGTGCGAGAAGCGGTGACGGCTCCACAAAGCGAAGGCAATGCCGCCCGCCGCCACCAAAAGCACGCCGCCCATGATGGCGATCACGGCGAACATGTCAGAACCCGGCCCTTTTGTACCGCTCACCGCGGCAGCCTGGGTCGCCTTGAGGCCGTCTTGGATGGGGGTATTCCAATTGGACGACGCCGACGGCGAGGCGCTGCTCGTCGTCGGGGTATCCGACGGGGTAGCCGAACTCGAGGCCAGCGGAGCCTCCGACGGCGCCACGCTGGGTTCCGGTTGCAGGGTCACCTGTGTCATGGGGGCCGGTTCGGGCGCGGCGGGTGCCGGCACCGCCGGGGCGGGTGCCGGGACCACCGGCGCGACGACGGGTGGCTTGGTGGGCGCGGGATCCACGACCTTCGGCTGGGTTGGCGTGGGCTCGGTTGGTGCCGGGTCCGGGGCCGGGGCGGGCGAAACTTGTCCCTGGCCGGGAGGCCCGACGGTCTCGGCATGGGCCGAAAGCAACGGGAAAGCGCACATCACCACAGCCATGGCAATGCCCGCGAGGACAACGGAGAACGGGCGTCGCACGGCGGTACGGGTCGCGCCGCCAGAGCGCGCGGAGGAGCGTTGTGTCATGTTTACCTCTGCAGGACGGCACAGGCCGCCCGGAGTTGGGGTGGTATTGACCGGAATCTTCCTACAAAGTCCGGGCGTGTCGCAAATCCCGTCCCCCCAAAACGCCATCGGCAGAAGCCGGTGCGGGTCCCTTCGGCGTCGTTCTACTCGATCCTGGCATCCACCACAATCGCGGTGACATTGTCCCGTCCGCCACTTAGCAACGCCTCCTGAATGAGGGCATCCACCGCGTCTTGGGGCTTCTCCACCGCGCTCAGGATCCGGGACATGTGCTCGTCGCTCAGCTCCCCGGTGAGTCCGTCCGAGCAGATCAGCATCCGGTCCCCATCCTGGATGGGCAGCAACCAGAAGTCCGCTTCGTTTTCGCCGCCGGTGCCGAGGGCGCGGGTCACCACATGGCGGCGCGGATGCACCATGGCCTCTTCCCGCGTGATGCTGCCGGCCTCCACGAGTTCCTGGACTTCCGAATGGTCCACGCTGATCTGCCTGAAATCGCCCCGGCTCAAGCGATAAGTGCGCGAATCGCCGATGTTCATGACCAGCCAATACGGGACGCCCATGTGCTCGGCCACAACGACGCCTGTGAGCGTAGTTCCGGCGCGGCCACCCGTGGCATTCCGGATCTGGGAGTCGGCGGCAAGGATGCACTCTTGCATGGCAACAGCGGTCGCCGAGCGGACTCCCGACGCCAATTGAGGCATGCTGCCGAGGGTCCGTACGCACAACGCGCTGGCAATCTCGCCCGCCTCATGGCCGCCCATGCCGTCAGCGACCGCGAAGACCGGATCCTCCGCGATGAGCGAATCTTCGTTGAGTTCCCGGCTGAGTCCGCGGTCCGTCCCGTAGCCATAGCTCAACGTGAATCCGGGCTCAGGGGAGGTCGCTGCGGAGGGTGAATTCATCAGTCGAGAACCAGTCCCTTGCCAAGGCCGCGGGCAAGCCGGACGGGGAGGATTTCCCCGAAACCACGAACGTTCTCGGCCGTCTGTGGAACCAGGACGAAGCGTTCGTCCTGGCCCAGCGCTGCCGCCGTCATCTCGTCCACGAGGACCGTGCCGGGTTCGGCCAAGGCGGTGAGGCGGGCCGCGAGGTTGACGGTGGGGCCGTAAATATCGCCGAGGCGGGAAAGGATCCGTCCCCAGACCATGGCGACCCGGGCTTCCGGCAGGATTTCGTCTTCCGTGAAGGCCTGGGCGAGGGCCAAGGAGATCTCAGCGCCGGCGGCCGGCGTCTCGGCGATGTAGAGGACTTCGTCGCCGACGGTCTTGACGAGGCGTCCGCCGCCGATGGAGATAATTTCCGCGCATTTGTTCTCGAAGCGCTGGACCAACTGGGCCAGGGTTTTCTCGTTCATGCGGCGTGACAGGCTCGTGTAGGAGACGAGGTCGGCAAAACCCACGGCGCGCGCCAAGGGCAAAGGGGCATCGTCTTCGTCCCCTTCGCGGCCGGCTTCGCTGGCTTGAAGACCTGCCTCTGCACGGACGGCCAGACGCTGCACACCGGCGTTCATCTGGCGGCGCCACGAGTACAGGAGGATCTCTTCCATGGCATCGACGAGGTTGGGCAGTTCATTGACCAACTGTTTGCGGGCAACGGCGTCGGGAATGCCTTGCTGCATCACCATGTCTTCGATGAGGGCCTCGACTTGCCACACCACCATCCGGTCGGTCATCTGGCCGATCGCGCGCGTCACGGAAATGGCAGCTTCCTCGGTGAGCTTTCCTGCGCGGACGAGGTCAAGGATGGTGGAAAGCGCAGCGAGGTCGCGCTCAGTGAACGCGACGTCCTGGTCGCCGAAGTTGGGGAAACCCAGCGCTCGCCACAGCTTGCGGGCAGACAACAGCGAGACACCTGCTCCGGCCGCCACTTCGCGTCGCCGGAGTTTGCGTTCGCCGCCCAGGAGCCTGGTTTCCAGGGCCTTGATGGCAAGCCGTTCTGAAGACAGGGCGCCGGTTGGCGGGGACACGACGGGGAGGACCCCCGTTGGTGCCTGGTCCACGGAAGGTTCGGGCACGGCGTCGGGCTCGTGGTCCATGTACTCAGGCTCCTGCTCGTCAACGCTCATCTCTTCCACCTTCTCTCATATCCCAGGGCAACGCGGCATCCGGGTAGTCAACTGGTCCAGCAAAACTGTCAAAGTCGCCGGTCTCCTGCACGGCGCCGGGGCCGAACCTGACATTCGTCGGAAGCTCGGCCATGGCATCCAGGATGAAACTTCGAAACTTGCCGACCTCCGGGACGTCCGCGAGAACGGCCTCGCCAGGGTGCCCGGTATCCAAGGATATATTCCCGGAGCGCAATATCCGTTGGAGCAGCGATTGTTGAATCCCCACGCTACGCACCGCAGCCAGCGGAACCTGCCAGTCGCCGCGGCGAAGCATTCCGAAACGGGCAACTATCCGGCCGCTTGTCAGGATGTACCGTATGCTGCGCCAGCGGATGAATCGCGGGAGGCTGTAGCCGAGCAGCACGATCGCCACAATGGCAAGGCACGCGGCAACCAACCATTGGGTCCAGTCGCTTGTGATGACCGGAAGCAACTTGCCCGGTCCGCCCTTGACAATCCATGCACAGGCGAACGCGGCGGCCGCGGGAACAAGTATGAATGCCAGGACGGGACCAAAGAGCATCCTGGGCTGCTGCCGCGTGATCACGATGACTTGCTCCCCACGCAGGAGCTCTTTACGCATAACCGCTTTCGGTAGCCCTCAGGTGGACGACATCGCCGGCGGTCACGACGTGCTCGCGGCCACCGTGGTCCACCACTAAAAGGGAACCATATTCATCCAACCTGGACGCATGCCCCACCAATTCGTGGTCGCCGGGCAAGTGAGCTTTGACTTCGCGTCCCAAGGTGACCATGACAGCTTCTACCCGCTTGTGCAGGGAGGAGCCGCCGGCCAATCCCGCTGTGGGGTCGCCGTCGGCGTTGCAGAAACTGCGGTACAGCGTTGCGAAGCGGGAGAGATAGTTGCGAAGAAGGACCGTGCGGTCCGTGGTGGTGGCACCTTCAAGCAGAACTGAGGTTGCCGTGGGGACAGGCAATTCATCCTCGCCGAGCGTGACGTTGAGGCCGGTCCCCAGGATCACCGCAGGAACCGAGCCATCGCCCATCGGCCCCATCTGGGCCAGGATCCCGGCGATCTTCTTGCCCCGGACGAGGACATCGTTGGGCCACTTGATCTCGGCAGGCAGGCCGGCGGTTTCCAGGAGGGTCTCACGCAAGGCCAGTGCGCCAAGAAGGGAGAGCCAGGAGTAGCTCTGGGTCGGGACGGGCAGGCCTTGGGAATTCACGGGGCGCAGGACGATCGAAACGGAAATCGCCGAACGTGCGGGAGATTCCCAGTGACGGTCGAGCCGGCCCCGCGCCGCGGTCTGGTGCTCGGCGGTGAGGACGGCGAGGTCTGCCCATTCCTTGGGCTCCGAAGTAACGGCGCGCAGCAGATCCGCGTTCGTGGAGCCTGTGGTCTCCACGATCTTCAATTGCGAAATACCGGCGGCCGCGAGGAAGTCGGGGTGAAGCAGGGCATCACGGTCCAGACCCAGGCGCGGGGCACGTGGTTCGCTGCTGGCAGGCTGTTCGACGTCCATAGACAGAATCCTATCCAGCCAGGCTGGTCCCGGAAGAAGTTGTCCGCTTAGAGGAAGATATCCGACACCAGCTTCTCCTCCGGGGCGCCCAGACTGTAGGGCCTGAAGTCCGAAACACCCGCAGCCCTCAACACCTGTTCGTCCGTGTAGAAGTTGCCCGTTTTACTTGCTGAGGAACTACTTGCCGAACCGCCTGAGTCTGCGGTCAGGTGCGCCCCGGTCAGGACAGCGTGCGCCGCGTCGGCCATGATTTCCGGCCCCCTGGCGGCTTGCGCGATCTGTGCCCCGCCAGGCATATTCCGAATGGCGGCAGTGTCGATCAGGGTGCAGGGCCACAGCGAGTTGACCCACACGCCGTCGTTCTTGAGTTCTTCGGCCAGTCCCAGCGTGGTGAGGCTCATGCCGTACTTGGCCATGGTGTACGCCAAGTGCATCCCGGCCCACTTCGGATCGAGGTTCAACGGTGGGGAGAGAGTCAGGATGTGCCCGTTGCTCGATTTCCGCAGGGCTGGAAGCGCGAGCTTGGACAGCAGGAAGGTGCCCCGGACGTTGATGTCCTGCATGAGGTCATAGCGTTTCATGTCAATCGCGTCAGTGCGTGAGAGATCTATCGCCGAGGCGTTGTTGACTACGACGTCGATTCCGCCGAAGCGTTCGACGGCGGCGGCAACCGCCGCGGCAACGTCACCGTCGTTGCGGACGTCCCCAACGAGCGGCAGCGCCTGTGCGCCCGCTGCTTCCAGTTGCTCGGCGGCCGTGAAGACCGTTCCTTGCAGCTTGGGGTGGGGTTCTCCGGTCTTGGCCATGATGACGATGTTGGCGCCGTCGCGGGCCGCGCGGGTTGCGATTGCCAGGCCGATGCCGCGGCTGCCGCCGGACATCAGGATGGTGCGGCCCTTCAGAGATCCACGCGCCTGGTAGGGAAGGGCAGGGTTTGCAGAAGCATCGTTGCTTGAGGTCATGAGGACACTGTAACCCAACTATGTTACCGGCGAGTAACATAGTTCGATGCTCGACTTGAAGTCGGAAAATTGTAGGGTTTCTACAGCGGTCTGTGGCTTTTGCGTCATTAGACTAGCCAACAGGGCCCGCACTTTGTACGGATGCTACTTAAGAGCGCATGCCTAACGAAGCAGTGCCAGCGTAAATCAGCTACAGAGCCGGAGACATTTGATGAGCCACGATCTGACAACGACAGCGGGAAAGATTGCCGACTTCCGCGACCGCCAGGCCCGTGCAGAACAACCTTCCGGCCCCGAAGCGATCGAGAAGCAGCATGCCCGCGGCAAGAACACCGCCCGCGAACGCATCGACATGCTCCTCGACGGAGACTCCTTCGTGGAGTTCGACGCCCTGGCCGTCCACCGCTCCACCGCGTTCGGGATGGAGAAGAAGAAGCCCCTCGGCGACGGCGTTGTCTCAGGCTATGGAACCGTCGACGGCCGCCTCGTAGCCATCTACAGCCAGGAATTCAGCGTCTACGGCGGCTCCCTGAGCCAGGTCAACGGTGAGAAGATCGTCAAGGTACAGGAATTCGCCCTCCGCAACGGCTGCCCGATGGTGGGCATCAACGACGGCGGCGGCGCGCGTATCCAGGAAGGCGTCGCCTCGCTCGCGATGTTCGCCGACATCTTCCGCAACAACGTCCACTCTTCGGGCGTCGTCCCCCAGATTTCCCTCATCATGGGCCCGTGCGCCGGCGGCGCGGCCTACTCCCCCGCCCTCACCGACTACATAGTGATGGTGGACAAGACCTCCCACATGTTCATCACCGGACCCGACGTCATCAAGACCGTCACCGGGGAAGACGTGGACATGGAAACCCTCGGCGGCGCCCGCCAGCACAACGCCACCACCGGTACTGCAACGTACCTCGCAAATGACGAAGCCGACGCGATCGAGTTCGTCCGCGAACTCCTGGACTTCCTGCCGTCAAACAACCTGTCCGAGGCCCCCGTCCTGGAGCACGAGCAGGAACTGGAGCTCGACGACGACGACCTCGCCCTGGACACGCTCATCCCGGACTCGGCCAACCAGCCCTACGACATACGCAAGGTCATCGAGCAGATCGTCGATGACGCCCATTTCCTCGAAATGCAGTCGCTCTACGCCCCCAACGTGATCATCGGCTATGGCCGGGTTGAAGGCCACACGGTCGGGATCGTGGCAAACCAGCCCATGCAGTTCGCCGGCACCCTGGACATCTCCGCTTCGGAAAAGGCCGCCCGCTTTGTCCGCCACTGCGATGCCTTCAACGTTCCCATCATCACTCTGGTGGACGTCCCCGGCTTCCTGCCCGGCAAGGACCAGGAGTTCCAGGGCATCATCCGCCGCGGAGCCAAGCTGCTATACGCCTACGCCGAGGCCACGGTGCCCAAGCTGACGGTCATCACCCGTAAGGCCTACGGCGGAGCGTACATCGTGATGGGCTCCAAGAAGCTTGGGGCCGACCTCAACCTGGCCTGGCCGACGGCCCAGATCGGCGTCATGGGCGCACAAGGTGCCGTCAACATCCTGTACCGCCGCGACCTTGCCGCCGTCGCCGAGGCCGGTGGGGACGTCGAAGGCAAGCGTGCCGAGATCATCCGCCAATACGAGGAAGAACTCCTCAACCCCTACCAGGCAGCCGAGCTGGGCTACGTCGACGCCGTCATCGCGCCGTCGGAGACCCGCCTGCAGATCATCAAGGGCCTCCGCGCCCTTCGCGACAAGCGCGCAAGCCTGCCCACCAAGAAGCACGGAAACATCCCCCTGTGAGCGTCGAACAGAACCTTCCTGACTCCGGGCCTGATTCCACTGACGTGGAGCCGGCGCAACCGTTGCTTTCGGTCGTCAAGGGAAACCCGACGCCGGAAGAACTCGCGGCGCTTGCCGCCGTCGTCGCCTCCCTTGGAGCGCCCGAGGAAACCGAAACTCCAAAACCGAGCACTCGGCACTGGCTGCGACGGCAGCAACTGCGCATGGACCCCACGCCGGGGCCAGGCGCCTGGAGGCGCAGCAGGGGTTAAGTTCCGTGGTGACCCAACTGTCCCCACCGCCACCCTCGCCTCGCAAGCTCGGCCAGGGAACCCTGGCGGCGTGGGCCCACGCATTTAATGCCGTTTTGAAGGCCCAGAACGACATTAAATGCGAGCTAGTTGGGTTGGCGGCCGGATCATCTGCAACAACCCTTTCACAAGAGTCTTGCCGCGGTTAGGCTCTTGGGGTGACTACTCCTAACACAGCTCCGGCACGCCTCCAGACTGCCATCGATGCGGTCGCCGACGCCTACACGGACACCCTCCTTGCCCTCAACCCGACCCTGGCCACCACCCTCGGCCTGCCCGGACACGAAACCGAGTACCAGGACTTCTCGCCTGCCGGCGCGGAGGCATTTGCCAAGGCAGCGCGCGGCACCCTCGACGAGCTCGCCACCCTCGAACCCACGGACGCCTCCGATGTCGTCACCCTTGACGCGATGCGGGAACGGCTCGGACTGGCCCTCGAGATCCACGAGTCAGGCTGGGACGCCGCGGACCTGAACAACATCGAGTCTCCGGCCCAAACCATCCGCGCGATCTTCGACCTCATGCCCACCGACACTGCCGAACACTGGGAGCACATCGCCGGCCGCGCGGCCAACATTGCTGAAGCGATCGACGGGTACATCGTTTCCCTTCGTTCGGCCAAGGAGGCAGGGAGGGTCTCCGCAGCCCGCCAAGTCGAGATCGTCATCGAACAGACCAGCAAGTACGCGGCCGAGGACGGCTTCTTCGCCAAGCTCGCTTCGGAAGCCTCCCTCGACGGGCAGCCGCTGCCTGCGGAACTGCAGGAAAAGCTCGACGCCGGTGCCGCAGTCGCGCGGTCCGCTTACTTGCGCCTCGCCGCCTTCCTCGAAGCGGAGCTTCTGCCCTTTGCTCCCGAAAAGGATGCGGTGGGCCGCGAACGCTACGCCCTGGCGTCACGTTTGTTCCTCGGAGCAACCGTGGACCTCGAGGAAACGTACGCCTGGGGCGTGCAGGAACTCGACAGGATTATTGCCGAACAGGAGCGCGTAGCAGAGCAAATCAAGCCCGGCGCGTCCATCGAGGAAGCCAAAGCCATCCTCGACAACGATCCCGAGCGGCAAATCAAGGGCACCGAGGCCCTCAAGGCCTGGATGCAGGACCTCTCCGACCGCGCTGTAGCCGAACTGGCTGACGTGCACTTCGAAATCCCGGACATCATGAAGACGCTCGAATGCCGTATTGCGCCCACGGACGAAGGCGGCATCTACTACACAGGTCCCTCTGACGACTTCTCCCGGCCCGGCCGCATGTGGTGGTCCGTCCCCGCCGGCGAAGACACCTTCACCACCTGGGCCGAAACCACCACGGTGTTCCACGAAGGCGTCCCCGGCCACCACCTCCAGGTGGCCACCGCCGTCTATCGCCGCGAACTCCTCAACAACTGGCGACGGAACGTCTGCTGGGTCTCCGGGCACGGTGAAGGCTGGGCCCTCTATGCCGAAAAGCTCATGCTGGAGCTCGGCTACCTCAAGGACCCGGGCGATCACATGGGCATGCTGGACATGCAGCGCATGCGCGCTGCCCGCGTCGTATTCGATATAGGCGTCCACCTCGAGCTGGAAGTTCCCGAACGCTGGGGCAGCGGCACCTGGACCTCTGAAAAAGGTTTCGAATTCCTCAAGTCCAACCTTCCCATCAGCGCGGGCCAGCTCCAGTTCGAATTCACCCGGTATCTCGGCTGGCCGGGGCAGGCTCCCTCGTACAAGGTAGGGCAACGGCTATGGGAAGAAATCCGGGCTGAACTCGAACGCCGCGACGGATTCGACCTGAAGTCCTTCCACACGGATGCCCTGAACATCGGTTCGGTTGGTTTGGATACGCTCAAACGCGCTTTGCTGGGTTAGTCCGGCGTGTCGGTCGCCCTTGGCGACACGCATCCTCGGCGTGCTGCTCCTTCGTCGCTTTGACGCACGCTGCCGGATGCCTGTCGTCAAGGGCACGGTGCGGAAGGTGCCCATCACCTAGCCAAAACGCTGTTACATTCCCCACATTCCGTCCGGGAATAACTTCATAAATGGTGGATTGGCGGCGAATTCATGGGCCTTTTTGGTAGTGGGTCGAATGTGAGACCGTAACATTTCTCAACCTCGGCTCGCGGTGGTATTTGTCGGGGCCTAGTTTGTTCCGGTGAGCAATTCATCCAACACTTTGACTTCCGCCGGAAAGACTTCGTCCCGGCTTCCCAAGTGGGCAACGTCCTTCGGCGTCCAGATCATCGCGGCCCTCGTGATCGGCCTGGCACTCGGTCTCCTGGCCAAAGCCACCGGCAGCACCACGAAGACTCCCAACGGGCTCGGCGCCACGCTGCAGACCATCGGCTCGAGCTACGTCTCGCTGCTGCAGACCGCCGTCGTGCCCTTGATCTTCACCGCTGTGGTGAGCTCCATCGCGAACCTCCGCCAAGTGTCCAATGCAGCGAAATTGGCATGGAACACTTTGCTCTGGTTCGCCATCACCTCGCTCATCGCAGTGATGATCGGCATCGGACTTGGAGTGCTCCTGCAGCCGGGCTCCGGCACCGGCATCACCAAGAAGGCCGAGTACGCCGGAAAGACCGGCGACTGGTGGGCGTTCCTCACCGGCCTCTTCCCTAAGAACTTCCTGGGCATCGGCGCGAGCACGAGCGTCACGGACGGCGTCGCCAGCACTTCGATCAGCTTCAACGTGCTGCAGATCCTGGTGATCGCCATCGCTGTCGGCGTCGCCGCCCTCAAGGTCGGCAAGCAGGCCGAACCGTTCCTGAACCTGAATGGTTCCGCTCTGGCCGTCATCCAGAAGGTCCTCTGGTGGATCATCCGTATCGCCCCGCTGGGTACTATCGGCCTGATCGGCAACGCCGTGGCCGTTTACGGTTGGGACACCATCGGTTCGCTCGGCAAGTTCACGGTGGCCATCTACGCAGGCCTCGCCCTAGTGCTCTTTGTCGTCTACCCGATCCTGGTCAAGACCCATGGACTGTCCGTCAAGCAGTACTTCTCGGGCGTGTGGCCCGCAGTGCAGCTCGCGTTCGTCTCGCGTTCTTCGATCGGCACGCTGCCGCTCACACAGCGCGTCACCGAACGCAACCTCGGGGTTCCCCAGGGTTACGCATCCTTCGCCGTGCCGCTCGGCGCCACCACCAAGATGGACGGTTGCGCCGCCATCTACCCAGCCGTCGCTGCGATCTTCGTTGCCCAGTTCTTCGGCATCAACCTGGACTTCAGCCAGTACCTGCTGATCGTGGTGGTTTCGGTCCTTGGTTCGGCAGCAACGGCAGGCACCACGGGCGCCGTCGTCATGCTCACGCTGACCCTTTCCACGCTGGGGCTGCCGCTCGCCGGCGTCGGGCTCCTCCTGGCGATCGACCCGATCCTGGACATGGGCCGCACGGCCGTCAACGTCGCAGGACAAGCGCTGGTTCCGGCCATCGTCGCCAAACGGCAGGGAATCCTGGACGAATCGCTCTACAACGCACCACGCAAGGGAACAGCATTCGCAGCCGAGACCGAGTCTGCGGAAGCATCCGGGGACACCCGGGAGCTCGCTGGCGCCAAGGCCTAGCTGCGGTCCATCGTCGCATGGACAAATCCCCGGGAAATGCCCCGGGGATTTGTCCTTTTAACGGGGTGAATTCTGGATAGGCTCTGTCCATGCTGATCGTCACCTCAAACAAGATTCCGGGCCACAGGATCGACGCCGTCTTCGGCGAAGTCATGGGACTTACCGTCCGCTCACGAGATATCGGCGCCCAAGTGATGGCCGGCTTCCGTTCCCTCGGCGGCGGCGAGCTGCCCGAAATGACCAAGGCGCTCTATGAGAGCCGCCAGGAAGTCATGGCCCGCATGGTCAACGAGGCACAGCAGCGCGGCGCCAACGCTATTGTCGCCATGCGCTTCGACACGTCCGAGATGGGCGGCAACTGGACCGAAGTGTGCGCCTACGGGACCGCAGTGTTCGCCATCCCCCTGGCCGAAGGCGAGCCCGGCGCCACTGGCCAGTCGATCTACCTGACCAGCACCGCTGCCCAGCAGCCCGCACAGCCCGCGACGTCGGCCGCACCCCAGGCCCACACGGCACCACCGGAGATTTAACTTGCCCTGAGTGCAAAGTTGCACTTAGTGTAAGTACGTGACAACCTCCGACACCGCCTCCCTGCCCTCGCGCCGGGAACAGAATAAACTGGCTACCCGCCGAGCCATCGCGGACGCGGCCCTCGCCATGCTGCGCAGCAGGGGCGCCGGCAATTTCACGGTGGAAGACCTCGCGGAAGAGGCCGGCGTATCCCGGCGCACCTTCTTCAACTACTTCCCCAGCCTCGAGGCGGCGTTGGCCTCGGTGACCGAGGGCTTCCTGGACCATGCCCTGGAACAATTTCGCCTGCGCCCGTCGGACGAACCCATCCTCGATTCCGCCCGGGCCGCTCTCATGGCACTGGCTGACCCCATGACGGTTTCCCCCATGGCCGAGCTCTTCAGCCTGACCCACGACAACCGAGCCCTGGTGCGTTCCGAACTCGAAGCCTGGGACCACTGCACCATGCAGATCATCGACGCCGCCCGTCTTCGCCTCGGCCCGGATGTCGATGAGCTCTATTTGCGGGCCTTGGCCGGGTCCATCATTTCGTGCGGCAAGGCAGCCATGAGCGTCTGGTTCGAACAACACGGCCCGGATCTTTCCCCTGAATCCCTCGGGAGCCTGCGGCAGTACTTGATCGATGCCATTGGCTTGCTCGGTTCAGGCTTCACGGCACCCGCCCCTCGAAGCCCGGCGTCGCGCGGCACTCAGCCCGCGGCTGACGCACAACACTCGGCATAACCACACACCGACAGATCGGTTCCGATATGGCACTCCTGCTCTACCGCCTTGGCAAGTTCTCCTACCGTCACCGCTGGCTGGTGATCTCCCTCTGGCTGGCCGTGCTCGTGGCCGTCGGCGGCTCCGCTGCTGCCTTCCACGGCACCATGTCCAACAACTTCCAGATCCCGGGTACCGAGACCCAGCAGATGCTGGACAAGCTCAAAAAGGACCTTCCGGCATCCTCGGGTGGTTCCGCGGGGATCGTCTTCGAAGCCGGCGACGCCGGATTCAACCAAGCCGGCAAGGACGCCATTGCGTCGGCCCTCGCCCAACTGGAAAAACTGCCCGATGTCCAGTCAACGGTCAACCCGTTCACGACTCAAGCCACCTTGGACAAGGCACCGTCCGATCTTGCGGCCGGGGAACAGAAAGCGGCCGCCGGGCAGGCTGAGCTGGACAAGGCGCGGGCCACACTCGATGCAGGTGATGCCCGACTCAAGGCCGCCGAGCAGCAAATGACCGCAGCGGGCATGCCCGCTGCGCAGATCCAGGCCCAGCTTGCCCCGCAGAAAGCCGAACTCCTGGCCGGGCGCCAAAAGCTCGACGCCGGCCAGAAGCAAGCCACTGATGGCGCCGCCGCGCTTGCGTTGGCCAAACGCCAGGTCACGGCTTCCCAAGGCATGCGTTTCGTCTCCCAAGACGGTAAAGCGGCGATCGCCCAGGTCCAGTTCAAGACCTCGATCAACGGCCTGACCCCCGCCGTCCGGCAGCAAGTCCAGGACATCGTCCACGGAGTCTCCTCGGCAGGTGTCACGGCCCTGGCCAGCAAGGAAATCACCGAGGACGTCTCCCAGTTGTTCGGAGTCTCCGAAATCATCGGCATCGCTGTGGCGGCGATCGCCCTCATCGTGATGCTGGGAACGCTCGTCGCCGCCGGCCTGCCCCTCCTGATGGCGATCATTGGGGTGGCCGTTGGCGTCGGCGGAACCTTTGCCCTCACCGGCGTCATCGACATGAGTTCCATCTCCCCGATGCTCGCGCTCATGCTGGGCCTCGCCGTCGGAATCGATTACTCGCTCTTCATCGTCAACCGCCACCGCGGGCAATTGCTTTCAGGGATGGACGCAGAGGAATCAGTCGCCCTTGCCACCGGCACCTCAGGCAACGCCGTTCTCTTCGCGGGTCTCACCGTCGTCATCGCGCTTGCCGCGCTGGTTGTTCCGGGGCTCCCGTTCCTGGCCGTCATGGGCCTGTCAGCCGCCGCGACAGTGGCAGTCGCCGTCGTCGTCTCCCTGACACTGACCCCGGCGGTCCTCTCGCTGGTGGGCCGCAAACTGATCTCGAAGCGCGCGTGGGCCAAAGCCGAACGCCACAATGCGGAGCCGGAGCATGCCTCAGCGGACCGCGCCGAGGACCAGCGGCGAAGCAGCCGTGGGTGGGGCGGGCTCGTGACCCGGCATCCCTTGGTCTCGCTGCTTGCCGGCGTCGTGCTGCTCGGGGTGCTGGCCCTCCCGGCTTCCCAGCTGCGCCTCGCTTTGCCCGACGGCGGTTCGGAACCGGTCGACTCGCAAGCGTTCAAGGCCTATGACCTCACCCGGACGAGCTTCGGCGAGGGCATGACCGGCCCCATCGTGGTTGTCGGCACGTTCCCGTCCGGGCTCAGCGACGACCAGGCCAAGACCAAGCAGTTCGACGTCGCGGACAAGCTGCGCGGCGTCGACAACGTCGTTGCGGCCGTTCCGGTAGCCCTCAGCGCGGATCACCGCACTGCCGTTTTCCAGGTCATCCCCAAGGACGGCCCCGCGAGTGCCAGCACCGTCCAGGTGGTCTCGGAACTGCGTGCCAAGGGTTCCGAAATCCAGCAGGCCACAGGCGCCACCATCGGCCTGACGGGACAGACCGCCGGCAACATCGACGTCTCCGCGAAGCTCGGTGCCGCGTTGCCGCCATACTTGGCGATCGTCGTCGGGCTCTCGCTGGTCCTCCTGCTGCTGGTGTTCCGCTCGATCGTCGTTCCGCTGCTCGCCACCGGCGGCTTCCTGCTCTCGCTCGCGGCTGCGTTCGGCGCCGTGGTGGCCGTGTACCAGTGGGGCTGGCTGGGCACCGTGTTCGACGTGCCCAATCCCGGAGCCGTGCTGAGCTTCCTGCCCATCATCCTGATTGGTGTTCTGTTCGGCCTGGCCATGGACTACCAGGTGTTCATCACATCGGGCATGCGCGAATCGTTCATGCATGGCGAGAACGCGAAACAAGCAGTCCGAAGCGGCTTCAGCCATGCCTCAGCGGTGGTCACGGCCGCCGCCATCATCATGGTCAGCGTGTTCGCCGGCTTCATCTTCAGCCACCTGACCATGGTCCGGCCGCTCGGTTTCGCGATGGCGTTCGGCGTGCTCGTGGATGCGTTCGTGGTGCGGATGACCATCGTTCCGGCCGTCATGTACCTGTTGGGCGAGAAGGCCTGGTGGCTGCCTCGGTGGCTGTCCCGGATCCTGCCCGACGTCGACGTCGAGGGCGCCAAGCTGCAGCGCACGACAGCGGCAGGCGGGGCCAAGGAGCTGGTCCACTAAGCGACTGGTCGTCTTGAGGCGGGCGTCGGTTCTGTGTTCAGAACCGACGCCCGCTCACCTTTAAGGCCCTTTCCCCAAACGCCCGCTCACCTCGGTGAGCGAGCGTCCGGCCAGACACCCACATAAGTGAGCGAGCGTCCGGCCAAACACCCACATAAGTGAGCGAGCGTCGGTGGAAGGCGGTGCGTACTACGCTTGAGCCGTGACCCGATTGATCCTGGCTTCCCAGTCCCCCGCCCGCACCAAGCTCCTCACCGAGGCCGGCATCCACCACGAGGTGCTCGTCTCGGACGTGGACGAGGACGCCGTGCAAGCCCGGTACGGAGTGACCGACGCTCATGACACCGCTCTCCTCCTCGCTCGCGCCAAGGCCGAGGCCGTCGCATCCCTGCCCGACGCCGACGGGGCCCTGGTGATCGGCTGCGATTCCGTGTTCGAATTCGACGGCGAATCGCACGGGAAGCCGTACACGGTGGAGGTGGCCAAGGAACGGATGCTGCGCATGAGCGGCTCCAAGGGCGTACTCCACACCGGGCACTGGCTCGTGGACTGCCGCGAAACCGCAGCGGACATGAACGACGGCGAGACGGCCGTCGGCACCGGGGCAACAGTCGGCGCCGTATCCAGCGCAGAAGTCCACTTTGCCGAGATGAGCGAGAAGGACATCGACGCCTATATCGCAACGGGCGAGCCCCTGAACTGCGCCGGTTCGTTCACGATCGACGGCTTGGGCGGGGCCTTCATCCGCAAGGTCGACGGCGACCCGCACGCCGTCGTCGGGCTCTCAATCTCGACCCTCCGCGATCTGCTGGGGCAGGCGAACGTTGGAATCACCGAACTCTGGACCCACAACGGTTCCGAAGGGACCAACGAAGAGGGCCGCTCCGAGGCGCCGGCTTGGTAGCCGGATTCCGGTCTTTGTAGCAACCCTACAAAGACAGGCCCTCTCACACACGGAATCCCCCATCAATATGGGCGGAACCCTCAAAATCACGCTAGGCTCCCTGAAGGACAGAAGGAGTCAACTTGTCAGCTAATCCGGCGCAGCCCATTTCCAGCCCTCTCACCAAGGTCTTGATCGCCAACCGAGGCGAAATCGCGGTCCGCATTATCCGCGCAGCCCGGGACGAAGGCATCGCTTCCGTGGCCGTCTACGCGGACCCCGATCGCGACGCCCTGCACGTCCGGCTGGCAGATGAGGCCTACGCGCTGGGCGGCAACACTGCCGCTGAGTCATACCTCGTGATGGACAAGTTGATCGAGGTCGCCAAGCAGTCGGGTGCCGACGCCATCCACCCCGGCTATGGCTTCCTCGCCGAGAACGCCGAGTTTGCCGCCAAAGTCATCGACGCCGGCATCACCTGGATCGGCCCGTCTCCGGACGCCATTTCCGCGCTGGGCGACAAGGTGCAGGCCCGCCACATCGCCGAAAAGGTCGGCGCTCCCCTGGTTCCCGGCACGGCCGACCCCGTGGAATCCGCCGACGAGATCCTGGCCTTCGCCA
The DNA here is from genome assembly GCF_039543785.1 of Arthrobacter gyeryongensis. Lineage (NCBI taxonomy): Bacteria > Bacillati > Actinomycetota > Actinomycetes > Micrococcales > Micrococcaceae > Arthrobacter > Arthrobacter gyeryongensis. Next base: position 80,141 of record NZ_BAABKK010000015.1, on the reverse strand, counting down.
AGGAATTCGGCCTCCCGATCGCCATCAAGGCCGCCTACGGTGGTGGCGGCCGCGGCATCAAAGTGGCCCGCACCATCGAGGAAATCCCCGAGCTTTTCGAGTCCGCGGTGCGCGAGGCCATTGCCGCCTTCGGCCGGGGCGAGTGCTTCATCGAGCGCTTCCTGGATTCCCCGCGCCACGTCGAGACCCAGTGCCTCGCCGATGCCTACGGCAACGTTGTGGTGGTCTCCACCCGCGACTGTTCCCTCCAGCGCCGCAACCAGAAACTCGTTGAAGAAGCCCCTGCCCCGTTCCTGAGCCCCGAGCAGAACGAGCGACTGTACGAGTCCTCCAAGGCCATCCTGAAAGAAGCCGGCTACCTGGGCGCGGGAACCTGCGAATTCCTGGTCGGCCAGGACGGGATCATCTCCTTCCTTGAGGTCAACACCCGACTGCAGGTGGAGCACTGCGTTTCGGAGGAAGTCACGGGCCTCGACCTGGTCCGCGAGCAGTTCCGCATCGCCCGAGGCGAAAAGCTCGGCTACGGCGATCCCGAGGTCCGCGGCCACTCCTTCGAATTCCGCATCACCGGCGAAGACCCGGGCCGCAACTTCATGCCCGCACCGGGAACCATCAGCACCCTGAAGAACCCGACGGGTCCGGGCATCCGCATCGATTCCGGCGTCGAACAGGGTGACGTCATCAGCGGGAACTTCGATTCCATGCTGTCCAAGCTGATCGTCACCGGCGCCAGCCGCGAACAGGCCCTCCAGCGCTCCCGCCGTGCCCTTGAGGAAATGGTCGTTGAAGGCATCCCCACCGTTATTCCTTTCGACCTCGCAGTGGTGACCGATCCCGCGTTCGCTCCGGCCGAAGGCCCGTTCAAGGTGCACACGCGCTGGATCGAGACCGAGTTCGTCAACAACATCCCCGCATGGACGCCTACCGGAACCGGAACAGAAGCCGCCGACGCCGGTGAGCGCCAGCGCGTCGTCGTCGAGGTTGGCGGCAAGCGGCTGGAAGTTGTCCTTCCCGCGATTCTCGGCTCGGTTTCCCCGGTTGCCAGCGCGGGCGCCAAGGGCACGAAGGTCAAGAAGCGTTCCCGCTCTGCAGGCGCCACAGCTGCAGTCGCGGGCGGCAACGCCCTCACCTCGCCGATGCAGGGCACCATCGTCAAGGTGGCTGTAGCCGCCGGCGACGTGGTTGCCGAGGGCGATCTGATCGTGGTTCTGGAAGCCATGAAGATGGAACAGCCCCTCACCGCCCACAAGGCCGGCACCATTCACGGCTTGGTGGCCAAGGCGGGCGAGACCGTCTCCGCGGGCGCCGTTATCGCGACGATCGAGGACTGAACAGACTTAAATGGCTCCGGCCCCGCACCATTGGTGCGGGGCCGGAGCCATTTAACGCGAGCCTGTTAATACAGGGTCAAGCTACATTGTTCTCGTAGTCAGTGTCCTTGGTTTCCTTGGACAGGAACAGTGCCACGAGCGTCAGGACTGCCATCGCGCTGAGGTAGACGCCCACCAGGACCGTGCTGCCCTTGGCCGATTCCCAGAGCCAGACCGCGATGAACGGAGCCACAGCCGCGCCGAGGATGCTGGACATGTTGTAGCTGACGGCAGATCCGGTGTAGCGGACGTTGGTGGGGAACAGTTCCGGAAGCAGCGCACCCATGGGGCCGAAGGTGAGGCCCATCAGCGTGAAACCGATGATCAGCAACGCCATAGTGCCGACAAAGCCGCCGCTGAACAGCGGCACGAAAAGCAAGCCGAACACCAGGATTCCCGCGGTGACCGCCAGAAGCATCTTACGGCGACCATATTTTTCGGCCAGCGGGCCCGCCACAAGGGTGAAAATGCCGAAGAAGACGACGCCGGCAATCAGCATCCAGAGGAAGTCGTTCCGGCTGAAGCCCAAGCCCGGGACGAACGCCGCGGCGGCCGCGTCGGTCATGGGCTTTCCGGCCTTGACCGCCGCGGCTTGGGCGCCCGCGAGCGTGGGCTTGGTGCCGTAGGTCAGCGTGAATGTGGTCATCAGGTAGAACAGGACATACGTGGCCAACATGATGAAGGTACCGAGGATCAGCGGGCGCCAGCTCTTCTTGAAAACGCGTCCGATGGGCAGCTTGGCCACTTCGTTCGACTCCAGCACCTTGGTGAACGCGGGAGTTTCAATGAGCTTGAGGCGCACGTAGAGGCCGAGGATCACCATGACGGCGCTGAGCAGGAACGGCACGCGCCAGCCCCAGGCGGCGAAGGCCTCGGGAGTCAGGGTGTAGCTGAAGACCAGGAAGATGATGTTGGCCAGGATGAAGCCGATCGGCGCGCCCATCTGCGGAAACGTTCCATAGATTGCGCGTTTCTTGGCCGGCGCGTTCTCGGTTGCGAGCAGCGCGGCGCCGCTCCACTCACCACCCAGAGCCAGGCCTTGGGCGAACCGCAGCACTACCAGCAACGTGGGGGCCAGGAAGGTCCAGCCCGGGACCTGCGCCGTCGGGAGGCAACCGATCAGGAACGTGGCGATACCCATGGTCAGGAGGGATGCAACCAGCGTTCCCTTGCGACCGAACTTGTCACCGAAGTGGCCGAAAATTATGGAGCCGAGCGGTCGGGCGACGAAAGCGACACCGAACACCGCGAAGGAGCTCAGCAACTGCGTGGTCTCGTCCGCCGTCGGGAAGAAGAGTTTGGGAAAGACGAGGACAGCAGCCGTGGCGTAAACGTAGAAATCGTAGAACTCGATGGACGTCCCGATGAGGCTGGCGAAGATCACCCGCCCCCGCGAGTTGACCGGCTTGACTGACTCGCTTTCCTTGGATTCAGCGATGGAAGACATGTAGTGGTTGCTTTCCGTTCACGCCGGCCCGGCGTTCCTGAGCCTGCCGGCAAAGATTATTGAGAGTTCAATAATAGTTCCCGGTATCCAACCAATGGACAATCATGTCCATTATGCGGACGCTTTGGAAAGTCTCACTCTGTGGTCCGCACCACACAACCTCACCATGGCCTCACGCACCGGTGACCCCCTCCGATAGGCAAATGTCACAGCACGTTTACAAACCGCGACGGTCCGCGAAACGCGCCATCCCTAACGTGGAAGTACAACGTCCCCACAAAGGAGGCACTCCGTGACAGTTGACCGAAGCACCGAAATCCTCACCAACGAGCAGGCGCCCACCGCCCTCGTCCCCGAGCTTGACCACCGCCCTGGCCGCTGGATTGCCAACTGGGATGCAGAGAACAAGGAGCAGTGGGACGCCGTTGGCCGTTCCATCGCCAAGCGCAACCTGTACTGGTCCATCTTCGCCGAGTTCCTCGGCTTCGTCGTCTGGCAGCTCTGGTCGATCGTCGTCGTCCAGCTCCCGGCAGCAGGCTTCAAGTTCGACACCAACCAGATCTTCTGGCTCATCTCGATCCCCAGCCTGGTCGGTGCCACGCTTCGTATCCCCTACACCTTCATGGTCCCGAGGTTCGGCGGCCGCAACTGGACCATCGTCTCGGCCCTCCTGCTGCTGATCCCGACGGCGGGCCTCGCCCTGTGTGTCTCAAACCCCGGCACGCCCTTCGGCGTCATGCTGCTGGTAGCAGGCCTCGCAGGCTTCGGCGGCGGCAACTTCGCCAGCTCGATGGCAAACATCACCTTCTTCTACCCTGCCCGTGAAAAGGGCTGGGCACTGGGCCTGAACGCCGCCGGCGGAAACCTTGGTGCCGCCGTCGCGCAGCTCATCGTCCCGATCGCAGTCACCGTCCTGGCTGCCGGCACCGTGAACCTGCCCATGGCCGGCCTCATCTGGATCCCGCTCATCCTGGTTGCCGCGTTCGGCGCTTGGAAGTACATGAACAACCTCACGAGCGCCAAGGGTGACGTCGCAGGCTCCATCGCCGCACTCAAGGAACCGCACCTGTGGGTCATGGCCTTCCTGTACATCGGCACCTTCGGCTCGTTCATCGGCTTCTCGGGAGTCTTCCCCAAGCTCATCAAGGACTACTTCCCGGCCTTCTCCTCCATGCACCTCGGCGCGGTTGTCCTCTCGCTCGCCTTCCTTGGCCCGTTGGTCGGCTCCCTCGCCCGTCCCTACGGTGGACGCATGGCCGACCGCATGGGCGGAGCCCGGATGACTGTCACGGCGTTCGCAGCGATGGCCATCATCACCTTGACCATGATCTGGACCCTTCCCCTCAAGAACTTCTGGCTCTTCCTGGTCCTGTTCCTGTTCCTCTTCACGGCAAGCGGCTTCGGAAACGGCGCCACCTACCGCATGATTCCGGTCATCTTCGCCACGTCCAGCCGGGCAGCCCGCTCGGGGGCAAGCGCCGCCAGCACGGCACGGCTCGCGTCGTCCTCACTCGGCCTGATCTCGGCGATCGGCGCCTACGGCGGATTCGTCATCCCCCAGGTGCTCAACGCATCCAGCGCTTCCGGCTCCTACACCCCCGCGTTCTATGGCTTCGTCGGCGCCTACGTGCTGATGCTCATCGTCTGCTGGGTCTGCTACCTCCGGAAGGCCAACCGTAACGCGATGGGACACATCTAATATGCCCGATGGCGCCAACACCCACTGCCCGTATTGTGCTCTGCAGTGCGCCATGACCCTGACCCCGGCGGCGCCCTCGGCGCAGCCGGGGTCAGACCCCGCTCCCGCAGCAAAGGCACTTCCGCTCCTGGAAGTATCCGGGCGCGACTTCCCCACCAACCGGGGCGGCCTGTGCCGCAAGGGCTGGACATCGCCGTCGTTGTTGAACCACACGGGACGCGTCACGGAACCCATGCTCAAAGGGTCCGACGGCGTCCACCGGCCGGTCACGTGGGACCAGGCACTCATGCTGGTCACCGGAGCCGTCAAGCAGGCCCGCGAGCAATACGGACCGGACGCCGTCGGCGTGTTCGGCGGCGGCGGACTGACCAACGAGAAGGCTTACCAACTGGGCAAGTTCGCCCGCTTGGCCCTGGGAACCTCGCGCATCGACTACAACGGACGTTTCTGCATGTCTTCCGCCGCGGCAGCCGGAAACCGCGCGTTCGGCGTGGACCGCGGCCTCCCGTTCCCCGTGGAAGACCTTGATTCGGCGAACGTCATTTTCCTTCTCGGCTCGAACGTTGCCGAGACCATGCCGCCGTTCGTCCAGCACTTGCAGGGCGCGCGCGATTCCGGCGGGTTGATCGTGGCCGATCCCCGCCGTTCCGCGACCGCCGCATTCACCGGCGACGGCGGCGGCATCCACTTGCAGCCGACCCCGGGAACGGACCTCGCACTGCTGTTGGGCATCTCCCACGTGGTAGTGCACGAAGGCCTCGCTGACACCGAATACCTCCAGTCCCGCACCACCGGCTATCCTGCGATCGTTCGTAGCCTCGCCGGCTTCTGGCCGGAGCGCGTCCAGTCGATCACCGGCGTGCCCGCCACACTCATCCGGGACACCGCCCGCCGCCTCGCCGACGGCGCCCGGCGCGGCGGCAGCTACATCCTGACCGGCCGCGGGGTCGAGCAGCACGTCGACGGCACGGACACCGCCACAGCCGCGATCAATCTCAGCCTCCTCTTGGGCCTCCCGGGATCCTCCCGCAGCGGCTACGGGACGCTGACGGGCCAAGGCAACGGCCAGGGTGGCCGCGAGCATGGCCAGAAGGCCGATCAGCTCCCCGGCTACCGCAAGATCACCGATCCCGCCGCCCGCGCCCATGTCGCCAAAGTGTGGGGCGTGGACGAATCCCTCATCCCCGGCCCTGGACTGCCTGCCGTGGAGCTCTTGAAGTCTTTGGGACAGCCCGACGGCGTCCGTTGCCTTTTCGTCCACGGCGCCAACGTGGCGGTGTCAGCCCCCGACGCCGGTGCGGTGATCGGGGGCCTGCGCAGCCTGGACTTCCTGGTTGTCTGCGATTTCTTCATGTCCGAGACCGCGCTGGAAGCAGACCTGGTCCTCCCGGTCACCCAATGGGCCGAGGAAGAAGGCACCCTGACCAACCTCGAGGGCCGTGTGCTCCGCCGTCGTAAGGCGCTCACCCCTCCCCCGGGCGTCCGCAGCGAATTGTGGCTCATGGCCCGGCTCGCCGAATCGCTTGACGCCCCTTCAACGTTCAGCGACGATCCCGAGACCGTGTTCGAGGAGCTCCGGCTCGCCTCGGCAGGGGGCCTGGCCGACTACTCCGGAATCGACTACGCCATGCTGGACCGCGGAGAAGCCGCCTACTGGCCTTATCCCACCGGCAGTTCGGGAACGCCGCGACTCTTCCTCGACAGCTTCGCGCACGCCGACGGACGCGCGATGATGGTCCCGGTGGCACCGCAGAAGCGGTCCCGGCGATCCGCCGTCGTCGGCTCTGATCCCGATCCGCTGACGCTCGTCACCGGACGGCTGCTGGAACATTACCAATCGGGCGCCCAGACCCGCCGCGTGGCCGAACTCGCGGCCGCGCAGCCCGAGCCGCTCTTGCAGATCCACCCCGCGACGGCGGCGGTGAGGGAAATCTCCAGCGGCGACTTTGTCCGGGTCTCCAATGAGCGTGGAGAGGTCCTGTGCAGGGTTGAACTCAGCAATGGCATCCGGACGGACACCGTCTTCCTGCCTTTCCATTTCCCCGGACTAGGAAGCGCCAACCGGCTCACTGAGGCGGTCACGGATCCCATTTCGGGCATGCCTGAATTCAAGACCAGCACGGTCTGGGTCCGGAAGGCGGCACTAGCACATGCCGAACCGGGGTTGGCCGCCCAGTTGGCTGTGCCGGCGGCGGTCGGCTCGTCAATGCAGGACAGCTTGTCAATGCACGTCAAGGAGGCATCGTGAGCGAGCGAATTGTGGTGGTGGGATTCGGACCGGTCGCGTCCCGGCTGGTGGACGAGTTGTTGCCAGCCGTGCGCAGCGGCCTTGTCGAGTTGCTCGTCGTCGGGCAGGAAGCCGAGGCCGCGTACAACCGCGTCATGGTGGCAGAGCTCGGCGTGGGGCGGACCACCGCGGAGGCTCTCGCGATGGCGGACGCCGGCGATTTGGCGACCGACGGCGTCGAGGTCCGGCTGGGCGTCACCGTCAAGCGGATCGACCGTGCACGTCAGCAAGTGGTCCTATCGGACGGGACCACGCCTTGCTACGACCGCTTGGTGTTCGCCACCGGCTCGAGGCCCGTCATTCCGAACCTCACCGGCATCAACCCTGATCCTTCGCATCCTGTGCTCCCTTTAGGGGTGACGGCCCTCCGCGATCTCCGAGATGCCGGGCAACTGCGCGACGCCGTGACTGCCGGCAAGCGCGTGATCGTCCTCGGTGGCGGCGTGCTTGGCCTGGAAACTGCCTTGGCCGCGGCGGAAGAAGGCGCCCTGACCACAGTGGTGCACAACGGTTCCTTCCCGCTGGGCCGCAATATCGACCGCGGCGGTGGAGCCGTTCTCGCGGCGAGCTTGCGCAATAGCGGGATCACCATGGTGGGCAACGCCCGCTCTACGGCGGTGGAGCACAATGGCCCCGACGGCATGTTTTCCGCGCTGGTGCTCAACGACGGATCGAGGATCGAAGGCGACCTTCTTGTCCTTTCCTGCGGCGTTCGCCCACGGATCGAACTGGCCGAAGGTTGTGGGTTGCCTGCAGCCACCGGGATCTTGGTGGATCACCACCTGCGGACCTATCCCGAGCCGCACATGTTCGCGATAGGCGACTGCGCCGAAGTCCGCTGTGCCGATGCCGAGTGCCCCGAATGCCGCACCGCGCTGGGTCCTTCCGGGCTGGTGGGTCCGGGCTGGCGGCAGGCCGAGTGGCTTGCCGAGTACCTGATCCTCCTTGCAGAGGGCGGCCAGGGCGCTGCCGACACCTTGGCACCGCTACCGCAGGAGAAGCCCGGCGTCGTGGTGTTGAAGGCGCGCGGCATCAACCTGGCGGTCGCCGGCGACAACAGCGCCGAACCGTGGGATGACGAGCTGTTGTCCGTCGGCGTCTCCGAGGGAATGCCTCGGCGCCAGGTTGCCCAATGGGCCGATCCGGAACACGGCCGCTACGTCAAAATGACGACGTGGGGCGGCGCGCTCGAAGGACTCGTTACCGTAGGCATGCCCCGCACGGCCGCGGAGCTCGTGATGCTCTTCGAACGCGGCTCCGAGCTGCCCGCAGACCGTTCACTCCTGCTTCGCTTGGATGGGCCGGACCAACTGGATTCAGCTGCTTCGAACGATGACCCGCAGCGGACCGTGTGCCGCTGCGCGGGCGTCAGCGGTGCGAGCATCGCGGAAGCCGTGCTGGATGGCTGCTCTTCCGTGCCGGAGGTTTCCAAAGCGACCCGCGCGGGGACTGGGTGTGGCGGGTGCCATGGGGACATCAAGGGGATTATTGAGAAGCACTTTCAGGGGGTTGCGGCGTAGGGGTGCGTTGAACTCGGGCGTACAAACATGACTCCCTGCTACCTCATGAGTTCGCGCGTCCCGGCGCCAGCCCGTCAGCTCGACCACTTCGTCCGGGCTCCAGCCCTTCCAGTCCCGGCCACCCCCGAACCAGCCGGAGAAATACTTATGAGGCAACGAATGCTCCATTGCGGAGGTTTTCAATGAGTCAACGCGGACTCTTGACGAACTGATACCACGCGTCTAGCGTCTGCATTACACCGCTACCGTCAATATCGACCACGATTGAGGAGCATTGTCATGCCTGAATTTATGGACGTTCACCACAACATGAAGGGGCTAACCAAGGAGGATCTGAAGGCGGCGCACGATGCCGATCTTGCCATTCAGGGCGAGGAAAACGTCGTCTTCAAGAGCGCCTGGGCTGACCCGGAAGCAGGCGTTGTGTATTGCCTATCTGAAGCCCCTTCCGCGGACGCTGTAAGGCGCATTCATGAACGCACGGGTCACCCTGCGGACGAGGTGCATCCCGTTCCACTCGCGGTGTAAGGGCCTACCACCACTGGATATCGCGGCGCCCGCCCGTTCGGGCATCGCCGCAACGGGCTGCAGAAAGTAGAATGCCGTGCCCGCCAAGCCGTGGTCCCAGTAGTCGGTCCAGCACTCTTTTTTCCAGGCACAGCACACCCTCAAACACCTCACACAGCACGTGGTCACACCTGGAAGTAGCGGTTTTTGCGCGCTTTTTGGCGTGGGTCGATGTGGGGTGGCGGGATGAACCAGGGCACGCCTGCCTGGACCTGGATGCGCCACTCTTCCTTATGGATCAGGTGGTGGTGGTGGCTGCAGAGCAGGACACCATTGTCGACGCTGCTTGGTCCACCCCGGGACCAGTACGTGATGTGGTGGGCTTCGCACCACGGGGCCGGCATCGTGCACGAGGGGAACGCGCAGCCTTTGTCCCGGGCGGTGATCGCTTTACGGATGTGGGCGGGGAAGATCCTCGAGGCCCGGCCGATGTCCAGGACCTGGCCTTCCCCGCCCAAGACGACGGGGATGATGTCCGCATCGCAGGCGATCTTCCGCAATGTGGCCGCCGAGACCGGACCAGTGAACGTGAAGCTCCCCGTGCCCTGTTGCGACCCGCCGGCGCGCCCGGCTTGTCCGGATTGGCCCAGGAAGGTGAGCTGCCCGGCTTCCTTCAGCGGTGCCAGGAGGTCGCGGTGGTCGATGGTGGCCATGACCTGGGGGCGCTGGCCTCCGGCCGCGGGCAACGCACCCGTGGCGAGGGCAATCTTGCAGGCACCCAGCAACCCGTCCAGCAGTTTCTGCGCCCTCGTGCGGCGGTCCAGGGAGGCGTCATCATCGAGGGAACCAGCCGTCAGATCCTTTGCCGGCGCGCTCCCGCCGCCGGCGTCCACGGTATTGTCCCCCGGTCCGGGCTCCTGGGAGGCGCAGCTCCGGGGATTGGTGGCGGTGTTCATGACGGTAAGCAGGTGTTCGTATTGGTCCTGGGTCGCGAAGATCTCCACATGCTGTAGCCCGTGTTTGGGTTTCCGGAGGAAAGCGCCCTGGAGGTGGCGCAAGGCTTCTTCGCTAGGTTCGGCACCGTCCTGGTCGATGGCTTCGGTCCAGCGGCGGGCGATCCTGGCCAGGAAATCGGCATCGTTCTCAGCCGCTGTCATGGTCAACGCGTGCTCCATGTCCGCAACAGTCTCGGCGTTGCACAAGGGCCGGACCCGTTCCAGAGCCATGGTGATGGTGGTGGCCTGTCGGGACGCGATGCTTCCGCAAGCCAACGCCGCAGCCACCTCCCCATACCGCGGCTGGATCCGCTGCCCCGTCAGGGAGTGTCCCGGCAGCAGATCCTCAGCCAAGGCAAGACGGCGGCGCGCCTCTGCTGCGCTGATCCGCAGCAGCGAGCGCAGGTGCTCGCCCGTGTTCCTGAACTCCCGGAACCCGGCGACGGCGGACCTCGCGACGAGACTGCCGTTCCCGACGCCGGCACTGGCACCGGCTGCTCCGCCTTCAGTTTCGGGGCAGCCGGGACCATCGCTGGAGCCGGCCGCCCGCGCTTCGGCTCCCCAGCCGGTCGTCCAGCCGGTCCCGCCGGCCGGCTCCTCCTGCCGCACCCGGTCCAACTGCCCCGCGGCGACGAGCTGCAAGTAGTCCAGGGTGCGGGAGAGTTCCTCCACACCGGAAGCAAACGCGGCGGAGTCCTGCAGGCCCAGCGGCCCGACGTCGTCGACCGCCGTCCGCGCCAGGGAGCGCAATGCCGTAACAGCACTCTCCAAAACTCGCTGCGGACCACGGCGATCGCCGCCGTGGTCGCCTGCGGGATCCTCGGGGGGATCCAGCAGAGCGAGCCGGCGTAGCCCCGGCATTTGACCCGGCGCTTGAGCAACCGCAGTCACCCTTCGCGGCTCGCGCGCCTTATGGAACACGACGAACCCGCCGCCGGGCGTGGTGCCTTGGCGGGTAGTGAGGTGTCCGATCGCTTCCATACCCAAAGCATCTCAGGAGGCACTGACAAAATAGCCCGAACCTACGTAATCGACAGTTCTGTACACAACGTACATTTTGCTGCACATGGCGAACTATCGACTCCATGACCGACATAGCCATCACCGAAGCCCGGAACCACCTGGAAACTATTGTGGACACGGCACATCGCGAGCGTGAACCGGTATTCCTCACTCGCCGCGGAATTCGGGTCGCCGCAGTTATCGATTCCGCCGAGCTGGAGCGCCTTCGTGAAGCCGCGGAAGAGCTTGAAGACATCCGGGCCGTGGACCTGGCATGGGAAGAGATGGAACAGACCGGTCAGACCCCTATCCCTTGGGAGGACGTCAAGCGCGATCTGGGCCTGACGTGAGCTACAACGTCACGGTCCTGCCAGCGGCTCTTCGGCAACTGCGCAAACTTCCTCCCGAGGGCCGCCGCCGGGTCCAAGCAGCCATCGAGTTGCTGGCCGAGACTCCGCGCCCGCCCGGCGCCAAGAAGCTGGCAGGGCGGGTCGAGTGGCGCGTCCGAACGGGAGATTATCAGGTGCTCTACCGGATCGACGACGGCCGACTCGTGATCGTCGTCGTTCAGGCCGGTCATCGACCTATCACCAATCCCCGTATGCCCGCTGCCTCAGGCGTCTGCAAAAGCGACGCAAGGTCCCGCCGCTCCCCGGGCCTTGCCCATGAGTCAACGCGGGCCCTGTCGCATGGCGGCGCGCTTACCTAGGATTGGCCCATGAAGGAATGGGCCCAGCAGCACCCATATCTTGCCATGGCCATCGGTTATGTTCTCTTCTTTGTGTTCGCCACAGCTGTCTGGATGGTAGTTGGAGGGCACGGCCTAGCGGACTCCGTCACCACTGCCTTCGTGTGGACATTGGGCTACTGGCTTCTTGCGGTCTTCGGAATCCGGCGAAGCCGAAAGACCAGAGCCCGCCTCGAAGAAACCGGCCAAATCTTGGTCTACATCCGCTACCCGGACTCCCGGCCCGGTTCGCTCAGCAGCATCTGGAACCAAGGGATCGCGACGCCGAGCGCAGGGTCTATCCATTTCCAGCCCGCGGTCTACGACACCCTGGAGCCGTCCGGACGGGCGACGACGATCAAGGTCCAGGATCTGCTACCAGAGCGCCAAAAACTCAGCGGCAAGGACCGTAAGTACATCCAGGTGAATGGAATTCAGGCAATGACCGTGTTGACGGACGAAGGCAAGTTGGAGATTGCTGCGCACCCTGAATCACTTGACAGGCTGAGTGGGGTTCTACGGCGTTAGGCCCGCTGCAACCGTCACATATGCACGTGCAGCCGTCGCGCCGCTTCCGAGATGGAACCGGTCAGCGAGGGGTACACCGTAAAGGTGCTCGCGAGGTCGTCGACGTGCAGCTTCTGCTTGACGGCAACAGCGATCGGGAAGATGAGCTCGGAGGCATTGGGACCGATGACGACGCCACCGATCACCGTTCCGGAACCCTTGCGCGCAATGATCTTGACGAAGCCATCCTTGGTGTTGCGCATCTTGGCGCGGGCGTTGCTCAGCAAGGACAGCATGACCACGTCGCCCTGGTATTTGCCTGATTCGAGGTCGGCCTCGGAGACGCCCACAGAGGCGATTTCCGGGGAAGTGAAGATGTTGGAGGCCACCTGGTGTAGCTTGATCGGCATGACGGCGTCGCCCAGGAAGTGCGCAACAGCAATGCGGCCCTGCATGGCAGCGACCGAGGCGAGAGCCAGGATTCCCGTGCAGTCGCCAGCGGCGTAAATGTTCGGCGCGGTGGTGCGGGAGACGCCGTCCACCTTGATGTGGCCGGACTCCGTGACAGCCACGCCCGCCTCTTCCAGCCCGATTCCGGCCGTGTTGGGAATAGAACCCACGCACACCAGGCAATGGCTACCGGTCACCACGGAACCGTCGCCGAGCGTCACCTTCACACCGGCGTCGGTCCTTTCAACCGCCTCCGCGCGTGAGCGGGACAAAACGCGCACGCCGCGGCGCTTGAAGACACCTTCAAGGACCTGGGCTGCGTCCGTGTCCGAGCCGGGCAGCACCTGGTCGCGGCTCGAAATCAGGGTGACGTTCGAGCCAAGGCCGTTGTAGGCCGAAGCGAATTCGGCGCCGGTGACACCGGAACCGACGACGATCAGGTCTTCCGGAAGTTCTTCGAGGTTGTAGATCTGCGCCCAGTTCAGGATGCGCTCACCGTCCGGCTTGGCCGTGGGCAGTTCGCGGGGGTGCGCACCGACCGCCAGGAGGATGGCGTCGGCGGTGATTGTCTTGGTGCCGTCCGCTGTGGTGACCTCGATGGTGTGGTTGTCCAGAAGTTTTCCCGAACCCATCAGGATCTCGACGTCAAGGTGCTCGAGGCCCACCCGGATGTCGTCGGACTGCTCCCGCGCGAGGTGCAGGACGCGGTCATTGATGTGGCCGAGGTCCGCGCGCATGCCCGGTGCGACATCGCTGCCGTCGACGGCGAACTTGACTCCCAGCTCCCCCGCCTCGCCGACGCGGGTCATGAGATCCGCCGTCGCGATCAGGGTTTTGGAAGGTACGACGTCGGTGAGGACGGCTGAGCCGCCGAGCCCGGCGCGCTCGATGAGGGTTACCCGCGCTCCCAAGTGGGCCGCGACCATGGCCGCTTCATATCCGCCTGGACCTCCGCCCAGGATCGCGATTCGTGGTGAGCTGAAGTCAGGATGCATGGTCACAATGTTCAATTCTCACTTAATGCCGGCGGACCTGCCACTAAGCCCCACCTGAGAACGCCCCCGGAGGCCGTTTACCTGCCCAATTGCGCCCTGTTCAACAGCGCGCGCGGCACTGTAGTTTGTACCAGTGAGTAACACAGAGCTGATGAACACAGACCCATTCGAGGCCGCCAAAGCTGCGGCCGACTACATCGCGGCGGAGACCGGCGTCGAATCCCACGACGTCGCGCTCGTGCTCGGCTCAGGCTGGGGCGCGGCTGCGGATCTCATAGGCGAGACGACGGCGACCCTCACGGCGTCGGAAGTTCCCGGCTTCCACGCGCCTGCCGTTGAGGGGCATGTGGGCACCATCCGTTCGGTCCTGACGAAAGAGGGCAAGCGGGCCCTCGTCCTCGGCGCGCGTACCCACTACTACGAAGGCAAGGGCGTCCGGGCCGTAGTGCACGGCGTGCGCACTGCCGCGGCGGCCGGATGCAAGACCCTCGTAGTGACCAACGGCTGCGGCGGTCTGAACGAAGCCTGGACCCCTGGCACTCCGGTGCTGATCAGTGATCACATCAACCTGACCGCGGCTTCTCCCCTTGAAGGTGCCACGTTCGTCGACCTCACGGACCTGTACTCCTCGCGCATCCGCGGCCTGGCACGCGAAGTGGATTCCACGCTCGACGAAGGTGTCTACGCCCAGTTCACCGGACCGCACTACGAAACTCCGGCTGAGGTTCAATACGCCAAGCGAATCGGCGCGGACCTGGTGGGCATGTCCACCGCTTTGGAAGCTATCGCCGCCCGGCACGCAGGCATGGAGGTCTTCGGCATCTCCCTCGTGACCAACCTGGCCGCAGGCATCAGCCCGGTACCGCTGAGCCATCAGGAAGTCATCGAGGCAGGCCAGACGGCGGGCGCACGCATCTCGCGCCTCCTGGCGGACATCATCGCCAAGCTTTGATCCAATCGCCGGGGAGTCAAGGCTCCCCGGCCATTCCGGAGTTCTTAGCACACTAGAATTTGAGTGATTCTCCGCCGTAGCGCTCGAACCGGAAAGGACCGCCGATGACGACATCCGCGCCTTTCCGGTTTTTGCGAACGGGCCTGATCGGTTCAATCATTCTGGGATTGGCCGCGGGCGGGCACCTGGCTGGTGGCGGGGAACTTCCGGCACCAGCCATTTTGACGGCGCTCTGTGCCCTGACGATCCTGCCCGTCGCCATCCTGACGCGCGTCCGACTTTCGTTGCCAGCCCTAGCCGGGCTGCTCGGGGCCGGGCAGCTCTGCCTTCACTGGGCGTTCTGCGCCCTGTCCGGAACTTCCACCGCGGCACCGCTGCAGTCCGGGCACGCAGGGCATGTTCCCTTGGCGCCCGCTTCGGAAACCGTAAGCGCTATCGCCTCGACCCACGCCGCGGCAAGCGACTGGCAAATGCTCGCGGCGCACACTGTGGCAACCTTGGGCACGGCGCTGGTGCTCGCTCGCGGCGAACGAGCACTGTGGGCGCTGGCTGAGTGGCTGCGCCCGCTGGTCCAACTACCCGCCGCCACAGTGGTCCAGCCACTTCGCGCCCCCGTCCCGTGCACGGCCCCCACGGTGCGTCCTCGTGCCCTTCCCGGCCTCCGGCTTCCTTCCCGGCGCGGTCCACCGGCCCTGGTGTCCGCCGCCTAAGACTCTCCCCTTTCACACACGGGCAGGGACGGGCGGCAGCTCCTTGCCTTCACCGGTCCGGACCTCCGTCCGCCCCGGTCCCAACCGCTCTCCCTTTGTGAAAGGGCACCATTGCCATGAAGACCTCCCACCGCCGTACCCTCAAAACCGCCTGCGCCGCCACCATGGTCGCCGGGCTGCTCGCCTTCGGCGTCTCGGCCGCCTCCGCACACGTCAACGTCAATCCCGACGACCCGGCAGCGGGCGGCTATACCCACCTGACTTTCAACGTCCCCAACGAGTCCCCGACGGCCAAGACCAACAAGCTCGAAGTCTCACTCCCCACCGACACACCCTTTAACTCGGTGTCCGTGAAGCCGGTCGAGGGCTGGACGGCCGAGCTCGTCACCATCACCCTGCCAAAACCCGTCACGATCGCAGGAGCAACGGTGACCAAGGCTGTCAGTTCGGTCGTCTGGACCGCGGACGCAGCACATCAGATCGGGCAGAACGAATACCAGGCGTTCTCGATCTCCGTCGGTGTACTGCCCGACGCCGGCACCACGGTGACGCTGCCCGCCACCCAGAGCTACACCGACGGCACTGTAGTGAAGTGGGACCAGAAGACCGTTGAGGGACAGCCAGAGCCCGAGCACCCGGCTCCCTCGTTCGTCACCACCGCCAGCGACGCAGCCGCATCGGCGGCTCCCACGTCCTCCCCGTCCGTGACCCCGGCCCCGTCAGCTGCGGCTACGACATCCAGCGACGCCGGATCCACGGCCGGTTGGTTCGGACTCGCGGCCGGCCTCATCGGCCTGGCCGCGGGGGTCACCGCCTTGGTGCGAACCCGCTCCACGAAGGCCAAATAGCCCCACCACCAACCACGGAACTGCCCGCGTCGGATCCCGGCGCGGGCAGTTTTGCATCTGAAGCGAGGGGGTAGGAGCGGTCCGGGGTTGCCCGCCAGCTCACGCGCCCCCGATCCAAACAAGCAGCACGCGACAGGCGTCGTCACGGCAATTTTCCGACTCCTGTCAAGTCAATTCACCCAAGTGTTAATGGCGTGTGAACTTTTTGAATAAATCAGATTTATTCAGAAACATTTGACCCGCCACGCTTTCCATGGCACGCGCGCGGTGTAAAAATGTAAACGCTTGCGCACATATGTCTGACATGTGGCCTATGGTCCGGAATGCCGCGCGAAACACGAGTTGCGGCCACATTCAGCGCGCGTCAAGCTTTGAACGGTCCCGGCAAGTCGACGTGCCGGACCGAAGGATGGGGGCTTCCAAAGAATCCCCCATCCACCCGACACGATGGCGTTCCTGACGACGCCATTGGTGTTACCGGGAACGCCGGAGTTCGGACCAGGGCTTGCGCCCATTCCACGTAGTCCAACCTCCGCGAGAAGAGCAAGCATGAAATCTCACTCAACCCCCAACAGGCCGCGCCGACGCCTGCGGTCGGCGGCCGCCTTTGCGGCCGCTGCCGGCGTGGCTGCCACGGTGCTCATGGCATCACCGGCAGCCCAGGCAAACCTGCCTGCGGACAAGCCGGCCACCACAATGCCGGCCCCGACGCCGGGATTCCCGCTGCCGACGGTCCACACGCAAGAGGCCTTTGATCCCGCAGTAGCCTTCACGTCCAAGTGGACGCGGGCGGATGCCAAGCAGATCATGGCCCAGAGCAACCCGAACGTGGCCCCCGGCCAGAACTCCATGAGCCCCAACGTCACCATGCCGGAAATCCCCAAGGATTTCCCCGCCATGAACGACGACGTCTGGGTCTGGGACACGTGGTCCCTGACCGACCAGAACGCCAACCAGATCAGCTACAAGGGCTGGGACGTTATCTTCTCCCTCGTCGCCGATCGCCACGCGGGCTACGGCTTCGACCAGCGCCACTGGAATGCCCGAATCGGCTACTTCTTCCGCAAGACCAACGCAGACCCTGCGAAGGATAAGTGGAACTACGGCGGACACTTGTTCCTGGACAACACCTCCATCGGCAACACCGAATGGTCCGGTTCCACCCGCCTCATGCAGGGTGACCACGTCAACGTGTTCTACACGGCCACCACGTTCTACGACCGTGCAGAGCGCAACGCGGGCGGCGGCGGGATCGCTCCCGACGCAGTCATCGCCAAGGCCCTCGGCAACATCCACGCCGACCAGAACGGCGTGACCTTCGACGGCTTCCAGCACACCAAGCTGCTCGAGCCGGACGGAAAGCTGTACCAGACCAAGGCGCAGAACGCCGGCTTTGCCTTCCGTGACCCGTACACCTTCGAAGACCCGGCGCACCCGGGCCAGACTTTCATGGTCTTTGAGGGCAACACCGCAGGAAACCGCGGCTCCTACAAGTGCACCGATGCTGACCTTGGTTACCAGCAAGGCGATCCGCACGCCGAGAACACCAACACGGTCAACACCACCACCGGCTCGTGGTTCCAGACCGCGAGCGTCGGCCTGGCCGTCGCCGACAACAAGGACTTGACCCAGTGGCACTTCCTGCCGCCGATCCTGTCCGCCAACTGCGTCAACGACCAGACCGAGCGCCCCCAGATCTTCATCCAGAATGAAAACGGCAAGAACAAGTACTACCTGTTCACCATCAGCCACCAGTTCACCTACGCCGATGGCATGCGTGGTCCCGACGGCGTCTACGGCTTTGTTGGCAACGGTGTCCGTTCGGACTTCCAGCCTGTGAACAACTCGGGCCTCGCGCTCGGCTCGCCGACCGACTTGAACTTGCCGGCGAACAACCCGAGCGGCACCCAGTCGGCACAGCAGAACGGCCGCCAGTTCCAGGCCTACTCGCACTACGTGCAGCCGGGCGGCCTGGTGCAGTCGTTCATCGACAACGTTGACGGAGTCCGTGGAGGGTCCCTCTCCCCCACGGTAAAGATCAACTTCGCCGGTGGCGTCACGCAGGTTGACCGCAGCTTCGGCAAGAACGGCCTCGGCCCGTTCGGCTACCTCCCCACCAACGTCCGCGTCGGCGGGGAAGGCCTCTACAAGTAGGCCACAGTCAAAAACAGCCGGGCAGGCAGGGGATTCGCTGCCTGCCCGGCAACATGGGGCGCCCGGTTCACCCCGGGCGCCCTGCTCCACAACCCAGGAAGTCCCATGCTCCACTCTCCCCAACGCCCGTTCCGGCCCGCTCGCAAGGCGGCACTCGTCGTCGTCGCCGTCCTCCTGTCAATGTTCGCGAGTTCCTGCACCCCGACGCCGGACGCGTCGCCATCCACTGGCGGCACCGCCGTCGGAACCGCTGCCCCTGCACCATCCGAATCGGACCCGTGGCGGCCCGCCGCGCACCTGACAGCGTCGCAAAACTGGATCAACGATCCCAACGGGCTCGTCTACGAAAACGGCACCTATCACGCGTTCTACCAGCACAATCCGCACGGCAACTTCTGGGGAGACATGTCGTGGGGCCATTCCACCAGCACCGATCTGGTGCACTGGACCCAACAGCCTGTAGCCATGGAAGGCTCCGCCAGCGAGGAAATCTTTTCCGGCGCCATCGTTCCGGACACCAAGAACGCCTCCGGCCTGGGCACCGCTGAAAACCCGCCGCTGGTAGCCCTCTACACCAGCTCATACGGAGAAGGCGGGGCCCTGCCCAAGGGTAGCCAGGCCCAGTCCGTGGCCTACAGCCTCGACCATGGGACATCCTGGACCAAGTACAAAGGCAATCCGGTGCTCAGCCTGCAGCCGGCGTCGAACAACTTCCGCGATCCAAAGATCACTTGGTATGAGCCCGGCAAATACTGGGTCATGACCACGGTGGTAGCGGACGCCCAAGTGGTGAAACTGTTCAAATCCACGGATCTGCTGCACTGGAGCTTCCTCAGCGATTTCTCCGGGGTGGGCGCCCAGGGCGGCCTCTGGGAAGTTCCCGAACTTCTCCAGATGGACGTCGACGGCGGCAACGGACTGAAGAAGTGGGTCATGATCGTGAGCATCAACCCCGGAGGTATCGCAGGAGGCTCCGGCATGCAGTACTTCGTGGGTGATTTCGACGGCACCCGGTTCACGGCAGAAAACGCTGCGAAGCCGGGTGACCGGCTGAGGGAATCACAATGGCTGGACCATGGAGCGGACTTCTACGCTGCCAACACCATCACCGCGGCTCCTGGTGGAAAGCCGGTGCTTCTGGGCTGGATGGGGAACTGGGACTATGCGCAATCCGTCCCGAGCACCCCGTGGCGCGGGTCCATGGCCATCCCCCGCCAGCTCACTCTCGTGGCCGCGGGAAGCCGTTTCGAGCTCCATTCGACCATCGCCCAGGCTGCCGCGGATGCCCTCATGAACGCCAAGACGAGTGAAGTACATGGCAAAGACCTCACCGTCACCGACTCCACGGAGGCCCTGGGCAGCGACTTCGGGTCCCGAAGCCAGCTGATCGACGCCGAAATGGACGTTGCGGGCTCAGCTGAGGCCGGCATGGTGCTGCGGGCTTCCGCGGACGGGAAGGCAGGCCTCCGCATCTCGTACAACCGCGCAAGCCAAACCCTGAAAGTGGACCGTTCGGCGGCCGGAACCTCCAACTTCTCGCCGAAATTCAGCCCCTACCACCAAGCATCCGTGCCCATGAAGGACGGCAAGGTCCGCCTCCGCATCCTCCTGGATTCCTCGTCCGTGGAGGTCTTCGCACAGGACGGCTCGGTAGTCATCTCGGACATTTTCTTCCCGCAGTGGGGCAACACGGGTGCGGCCGCCTTCAGCTCGGGAGGCACCGCGAGCTTCAAACTCAGCAGCACGCGGCAGCAACCCTGACGCTGGGCAGCCCAACTAGCTCGCAGTTGTTGTCGTTTAGACGGCTCATAACGACAACAACTGCGGGTCAGTTGGGTGGGGCGACCGGACTGTGACGGCTGACATAGCCCGTGACCTCGGCATTCATTCCCTTTGACGATAGCTTTATCCCTATGACATCGAGCGATGCCGAATTTGAAAAGCTGATATCCGACGCCGGCGAATGGGCTGCCCAGGATCCGGACCCAATCACTGCGGCAGCCCTGTCCGAGCTGACCGGACTCGCGTCAAGCGGCGTCGCTGCAGCCCGTCAACAGCTCGAAGACAGCTTCAGTGGAACACTGCAGTTCGGTACCGCGGGACTCCGCGCAGCCCTCGGTCCCGGTCCCAACAGGATGAACCGCGTGGTGGTGCGGCGGGCAGCGGCAGGTTTGGCGTCCTTCCTCAAGGACGCCGTTGAGGCGGCTGCCCCCGGAACTCGGCCGCGCGCCGTCGTCGGCTATGACGCGAGGCACAACTCGGATGTCTTCGCCCTGGAGTCTGCTGCCATCTTCACGGCCGCCGGGATCGACACTTTCCTGATGCCTTCCGCGCTTCCCACCCCACTGCTGGCTTACGCGGTCCGTTCCCTTGATTGCGACGGCGGCGTCATGGTCACAGCGAGCCATAACCCTCCGCAGGACAATGGTTACAAGGTGTACTTGGGCGGCCGGGCCGTAGAGGAAAGCGGCCGTGGATCCCAGATCGTGGCACCTTACGATTCGCAGATCGCCGCAAGCATCGAAGCAGTAGGTCCCTTGGATTCCATTGGATTGGCTGAATCCGGCTGGACTGAGCTGCCCGATTCCATCACCGGCGAGTATGAGGCCGCGATGGCTGGGTTGGCCGACGTCGAGAATTTCCCGGCCCGTGAGCTGAAGATCGTTTTGACCCCTATGCATGGCGTGGGCGGTGAAACCGCGGTCTCGGTTCTCAGCGCGGCCGGCTTCACGGACGTCTCGCTCGTCGAAGAGCAGGCAGCACCGGACCCGGACTTTCCCACGGTCAGTTTCCCCAACCCGGAAGAGCCTGGCGCGCTGGATCTGGCTTTGGCGGCAGCGGCGCGCTTGGGTGCCGATATTGTGCTGGCCAACGACCCCGACGCCGACCGCGCGGCTGTTGCGGCGCAGGACCCGGATACGGGCGCTTGGCGGATGTTGCGGGGCGACGAAGTAGGCGCCCTGCTTGGGGCGCATGTGGTGGCCCGGCACGCCGCGGATGCCCGGCAAGGCGACGCAAGCCGGGGCGTTTTTGCCAATTCAATCGTCTCGTCGCGGCTGCTCTCCCGCATCGCGGCAGCTGCTGGCTTCGCCCATGAGGAAACGCTGACGGGATTCAAGTGGATTTCCCGGGTTCCGGGACTTGTGTACGGCTATGAGGAAGCCCTGGGCTACTGCGTGGCGCCCGAACTTGTCAGGGACAAGGACGGCATTTCCGCATCCTTGCTCATCGCAGAACTGGCGGCGGCTGCCAAGGCCGAAGGAAAGACGATCTTCGACACCTTGGACGAGATCTACCTGGTGCACGGCTTGCATGCGAGTGACCAGCTCAGCATCCGGGTGGCGGACCTTGGTTTGCTGGACGCCATGATGAACCGGCTCCGGGCCGATCCGCCGGAGTCCTTTGGCGGCTCGGCCATCGAGACCTTTGTGGATTTGGCCGAGGGAAGCGAACAACTTCCGCCAACGGACGGCCTCCTCTACCTGACAAAGGACCTCAGCCGCGTCATCATCCGACCCAGCGGCACCGAGCCAAAGCTCAAGTGCTACCTGGAGGTCATCAAATCGGTCGGTTCCGCGGCGGAACTCGCAGAAACCCGCCACGCCGCGCGGACCACTTTGAACCACATACTTGCGGACGTCCGCGAAGCGCTGGGGCTCTAGTTAGAGTTCGACTTCGATGAAGCCGTCAACCATGCGGGTCTTGAATGCCGGAAGCCGGAGCCGGGGGTTGGAATAGCACTCACCGGTCTGCAGGTCGTAGACCTCCTTGTGCAACGGCGAGGCGATAGTGGGGCGTGATCCCCGGGAACCGGTGATCCCGCGGGCCATGACATTGGCCAAGGTTGCAGGGTCCTGCTGGGCGACTGCGTAGACATTGTCGGCGTCGAGGCGGAAAAGCGCCACCTGCACGCCGTCGATCAACGCTGCCTCGCCCCAAGCCGGTTCCAATTCATCCAAGGGGCACACACGGTGCCAGCCGGACGTGGTCGGTGCGCTCGTCAGTTGTTCTTCCCGTTCCAGAATGACGGTCATGCCAACCCCTCTCGCTATGCCTGCGACCCCTGCGACCGGACAAATGCTGCCCTTTCCTTTCAGGCCGTGGCCGCCTAGCGGCCATACCTTCAAGGTAGGTGGGGAGTGTTTCACCGGAACGCAGTCAATGTGTCCGCTGCGTAAAAGAGACCTCACGGGTCCCGACATCCAATCGTGACCCAGAAGTTAAGACCACGAAACAAAAGGGAAACTGAAGAGAAACTGCCCGTCCGTAGGCTGAAGTGACAAGTTGCGGAGCACGTTCTGCGGCGTATGCGAAAGGCCACCAGTGACCGGACACACTTCCACCCCAGAAAACCAGCGCCGTATTGTTGTCGCGGGCGGAGGGCCTGCGGCCCACCGTTTTGCCGATGCCATGCATACCCGCGGTCTCGAGGGCTGGCACGTGACGGTCCTGACCGAGGAAGCGCACGTTCCGTATGACCGGGTCACGTTGAGCAAGGCCCTGACCGATGTGGACTATGACCTCACCCTGGGCGACATGTCCATGTGGGACCACGAGGCCCTGGAGCTGCGCACTGGCGAGCGGGTAATCAAGATCAACCCCGAAGCCAAGTCCGTGGAGACCGCGGCCGGCAACACTTACGACTACGACCACCTGGTGGTGGCCACCGGTTCGGACGCGGCGGAACTCCCCTTCCCCGGCGGCGAGCTCGCCCATGTCTACCGCACCCTCGACGACGTCTGGGCCATCAACGAAGCAATCACGCAGCTCACGGAAAAGCTGGGCCGGACCGTCAAGACCGTGACGATCGGCGGCGGCCTCCTCGGCTTGGAAGCAGCGGCGGGCACCATGGAGTTGGGCGCGCAGGCCACCGTCATCAACGGTTCGCGCTGGCTCATGAACGCCCAGCTTGATGAAGGCGCCGGCCAGGCATTGGGCCGGCTGGTCACTGCCAAGGGACTCGAAGTTCTTACGGGAACCTACCCCGCCGAAGTATTGTCCGACGACGACGGCCAGGTCACCGGCGTCCTCATGAAAGACGGGCGCATCATTCCCGCCGACATGGTCATCGCGTCGATCGGCATCCGCCCCCGCGATGAACTGTTCCGCGCCGCTCAAGACCCCACCGCTGGCAAAGAACAGCTGTTCGAACTCGGCAAGAAGGGCGGCGTGGTCATCAACGACCACTGCGCTACCCCGGTCCCCGGCATTTGGGCCATCGGTGAAGTCGCGAACTTCGAGGGCATGTGCCTGGGGCTCGTGGCGCCGGCGAACACGATGGCCGAGATCGTGGCCGACCGCCTGCACGGCGGGCAAGCGACTTTCCCCGGTTTCGACACGGCCACCAAGCTCAAGCTCTCCGGCGTGGACGTCGCCAGCTTCGGCGATGCCTTCGCCACAACCGAACACTCGCTCGAGATCGTGTACGCCGACCCCGCCCGGGGCGTCTACCAGAAGATCGTCACCACCGACGACGCCAAGACGCTGCTCGGCGGCATCTTCGTCGGCGACGCCACCCCCTACATGAGCCTGCGCCCCATGCTCGGCCGGGAGCTCCCCGCCGAACCGGGCGCCTACCTCACCGCCGCGGGCGGCGGGGAGGCCCCTGATACCGAACTTCCCGACGACGCGATCCTGTGCTCCTGCAACAACGTCCCTGCCGGCTCCATCCGCGACGCGATCAACGGCTGCGGCACCTGCGACGGCAACACCCCCGTCCGGGAACTCGGCGAACTGAAGACGTGCTCGCGGGCCGGCACCCAGTGCGGCTCCTGCGTGCCGATGCTCAAGAAGCTCCTCGAAGGGGAGCTGAAGAAGTCCGGCATCGAAGTCTCCAAGGCGTTGTGCGAGCACTTCAGCCTCTCCCGCCAGGAACTCTTCGACGCCATCCGCGTCCTGGAACTGGACTCCTTCGAAGACATCCTGGCCAAATACGGCACCGGCGCGGGCTGCGATATCTGCAAACCCACCATCGCCTCCATCCTCGCCAGCCAGAACAGCGAATACGTCCTGGGCGCTGGGCGCGGCACCCTGCAGGACACCAACGACCGCGCCCTGGCCAACATGCAAAAAGACGGCACCTACTCCGTGGTCCCTCGCATCGCAGGCGGCGAAATCACCCCGCAGGGCCTGGGCGTGATCGCCCGCGTCGCGGAGAAATACGGTCTTTACACGAAAATCACCGGCGGCCAGCGCATCGACATGTTCGGCGCCCGCCTCGAACAACTCCCGGAGATCTGGAAGGAACTCGTCGAGGCGGGCTTCGAATCCGGGCAGGCGTACGGCAAGAGCCTGCGCACCGTGAAATCCTGCGTGGGATCCACCTGGTGCCGCTTCGGCGTCCAGGACTCCGTCGCCATGGCCATCAACCTGGAAATGCGCTACCGCGGCCTGCGCAGCCCGCACAAACTCAAAATGGGCGTCTCCGGCTGCGCCCGCGAATGCGCCGAAGCGCGCGGCAAGGACGTCGGCGTCATCGCCACCGACAAAGGCTGGAACCTCTACGTCGGCGGCAACGGCGGTTTCCTGCCCGCCCACGCGCAACTCCTCGCCCAGGACCTGGACGACGATACCCTCATCAAATACATCGACCGCTACCTCATGTACTACATCCGCACCGCGGACCGGCTCCAGCGCACCGCCCGCTGGCAGGAGGAGCTCGAGGGCGGGCTCAAACACATCGAAGACGTCATCATCCACGACTCCCTCGGCATCGCCAACGACCTCGAAACCGCCATGGCCCGCCACATCGACACCTACCAGGACGAATGGGCCGAAACACTCAAAGACCCAGAACGCCTTCGTCGCTTCCGCTCCTTCGTCAACGCCCCCGACCAGAAAGACGAAGCCATCACCTTCGTCCCCGAACGCGGCCAGATCCGCCCCGCCACCAACGAGGAAAAAGGCGGCGTCCTCATCGCCAGCACGATCCCCGTTCGCGGCCAGGACTAAGGAGCAAGAAGCCATGCAGCTCACCATCGACCTCACAGGCCGCGACGTCCTGGTCATAGGCTCCGCTCACGCCGCGCGGCAGGCCGTCCGGCGCTACGAAGCCGCCGGCGCCGTCGTCTATCGGCTCAGCACCCCCGACGGCGCCGACTCTGACGGCCCGCTGCCCGAACGCCCCTTCCTGGTCGCGGCCGTCGACGACGGCCAGCCCGGTTGGGAACCCCTGCTTGAACGCTGCCGGAAAACGGGGATCCCCGTCGCCAGCGAACCGGCCCCAGGCGAGTCGGGCCATGTAACCTTGGTCGGCGGCGGCCCCGGCGCGCTCGATCTGTTGACCATCGGCGCGGTCAACGCACTGCGGGACGCCGACGTCGTCTTCTACGACCGGCTTGCCCCCTACGCAGAACTTGCGCAACTGACGTCCGCGCAAATGGTGGACGTCGGCAAACGCCCCGGGCACCACAAGGTAGCCCAATGCGACATCGAAAAACTCATGGTCGACGCCGCCCTGACCGGGAAGAATGTGGTCCGGCTCAAGGGCGGTGATCCTTATGTGTTCGGCCGCGGCGGCGAAGAAGTCAGCGCCTGTGTGCGGGCGGGCATCCCCGTCCGCGTCATCTCGGGTGTCACAAGCGCCATCTCTGTCCCGGCGGCCGCGGGCATTCCCGTCACGCACCGCGAGGTCAGCCACATGTTCACGGTTGTCTCGGGCCACGCACCTCTGACCGAGAAGGAGCATACGCACCTGGCCGGGCTCGGCGGGACCATCGTGGTCCTCATGGGCATCGGGACCCTACCGCAGCTCGCCGCCGGGCTCCGCCGGGCCGGGATGGACCCGGCAATGCCCATGGCCGTCGTCGAGCGCGGTTACCGCCCCGGACAACGCACTACCATCGCCGAACTCGGCACCATTGAAACCGCGGCCGCAGGCTGCACCAACCCGGCCGTCCTGGTCATTGGCGAAGTGGTCCGGGTGGCCGAAGCCAACCGCAATCACACCGAAGCCACCACAGACCTCAACCTCCTCGCAGCTTCCCTCCTTGAAGCCTGAAAGAACACACATGACTACGTTGAATGCCCTAGACTCCATCGATGCAGGCTCGCCGTTGGCCACCCCCGTACCAACCGACGATGCGCCGCTGGACGGTTTCCGCATCGGAGTGACTTCACACAGGCGTTCACGTGACTTGATCGAGGCGCTTGAACGGCGCGGCGCTTCCGTGTTGCACGCTCCGGCTTTGAAGATCGCGCCGGTCCAGGAAGACGTCACGCTCATCGAGGACACGAAAACGATCATCGCGGCCAAGCCGGATATCTGCATCGCCACCACCGCCTACGGCATGCGGCGCTGGTGCGAGGCTGCGGACTCCTTCGGCATCGGCGAGCAACTTCTCGACGTCCTGGCTGCCTGCCGCATGTTCGTGCGGGGGCCAAAAGCTCGTGGTGCGGTCCGCGCGGCAGGCCTTGCCGACGTCGGGATCAGCAGTGACGAAACCACCGCCACACTGGTGGACATGCTCCTTCACGAAGGCGTCCGGGGGAAGACCGTCGCCGTGCAATTGCACGGCTACACCGACGTCCGCCAGTTGGAGCGCCTCCGGATGTCCGGCGCCACGGTTCTCACCGTCACCCCTTACCGCTGGGTAAAGCCCGACGGCGAAGACAAGCTGCCGCGCTTGATCGAAGCCGCCTGCAGCGGAGACTTGGATGTGCTCACCTTTACGAGCGCGCCCGCGGTAGACGCCATGTGGAGCACGGCCCACGAAATGGGCATGTACCGCCAGCTCATCGAGGCACTCAAGACCCAGGTGACCGTCGCCGCCGTCGGGCCCGTCACCGCACAGCCATTGATTGACGCCGGACTCAGCCCCCTCATACCGGACCGCTACCGCATGGGTGCGCTCATCCGCCTCGTCACCGAACATCTGGCCCTGAACCATGTGCGCCGGCTCGACACTCCCTCAGGGCATATCGAGCTGCGCGGGCGTTGCTTGAGGATCAATGGTTCCGTGGTGGAACTGGCCCCGGCTCCGCTGCTCCTGCTGCGCGCGCTTTTGGGAGCCGGGGGCGCAGTGCTGTCCCGCGAGTCGCTTTCCGATCTTCTCGAACTGCGTGGCTCGGTCCACGCCCTGGACATGACCGTGAGCCGTTTGCGGTCCTCGCTCCCGGACGGAAAGCTCGTGGAAACCGTCGTCAAACGGGGTTACCGGCTCCGGGTCTAGCCCTGGTTCTTGTGGACGAGGTAGATGGCACCGGTGGTGACGTCCTCCTCCAGTGCTTCCAAGGTGCGGCCACGGGTTTCGGGAACCTGCTTGACGACGAAGACCAGGGCCAGCGCCCCGACGACGGCGAAGAGGAAGAACGTGCCGGTGATCCCGAGCCCCGCGACGAGCGACGGGAAGAACAGCGAAAGGAAACCGTTCACGACCCAGAGGAAGAAGATCGAGACGCCGGTACCAAAGCCGCGCATGTGCAGCGGGAAGACCTCGGACAGGTAGACCCACACCGCGACGTTCAGGAACGTCTGCATGGACCCGACAAAGGCAACCACCAAAAAGAGGATGACGTACGGGCGGATCGGGTTGCCCACGGGCAGCATCATTGAGGCGAACCCGATGAGCAGGTGGCAGCTGGTGGTCAGCGTAAGACCGAGGATGAAGGTCTTGCGACGGTCGATCCGGTCCATCAGCGACAAGGCGATGACTCCGCCGACCACGGCGATCACACCCGGCGCGATGTTCGCGATGAGCGCGCCGCTCTCGTTGAAGCCCGACTCGACGAGCACCGTCTGGCCGTAGTACATGATCGAGTTAATGCCGGTCAGCTGTTGGGCGACGCCCAGGCCGATTCCCACGAGCAGGATGCGGAACAGGTTCTTGTTGCTGAAGACCGCACGCCAGCCGATCTGCTGGCTTTCCTGCTCCTCCTTGGCGACGTTCTCGACCTCGCCAAGCTCCGCAAGGGCACGTTCCTCGGAGCGGACGGACCGGAGGACGGCGAGGGCCTCATCGTGCCGGCCCTTCTCCACGAGCCAGCGCGGCGACTCGGGCACGCGGAGCATACCGAAGAACAGCGCGATCGCCGGCAACGCGCAGACCGCAAGCATGATGCGCCAGACGCCGGGAATGTCGCCCCACACGATGCCGATGATGGCGTTGACGACGAAGGCCGCCAGCTGGCCGACGACGATCATGAGCTCGTTGCGGCCCGCCAGGGAGCCCCGGATCTCGTACGGTGCCATTTCCGCCAGGAACACGGGGACCACGGCCGAGGCGCCACCGACGGCGAGGCCAAGCAGGACGCGGCCGACCACGAGAACCCCGAAGCTCGGCGTGAACACGCACACCAAGGTGCCGGCGAAGAACAGCACCGCTAGCAGGATGATCGTCTTGCGGCGCCCCCACCCGTCGGAGATGCGTCCGCCCGAAAGCGCGCCGATCGCCGCCGCGAAGACGAGTGAGCTGGCAACGATGCCCTCGGTGAACGGTGTGAGGCCGAGTGCGGCCGTCATTGGCCGGAGCGCCCCATTGATGACACCAGTGTCATAACCGAACAGCAGGCCACCGAAGGTGGCAATCAGTGCGACCAGGCCAAGGCGCTTACGATGCGGGCCGTTGCTGAGTGGAGGAAGCGCGACCGCGCTACTGACTCCCCTGTGGCTTTGCGTAGCAGACATCAGGACTCCTTTGTCTTGTGATACGGGTCATACACCCGCTCTGAATAACAGACTAACGCGCGAAAGACTTAAATGTAAGGTCAATCTAACAAATGACTTAATTGCGACTTCCTCGCCGTGGGAAGATGAGGGCATGGGTCTTGACCGGCAGCTCCGTCCCGCAACACAGAGCGATGTGGCTCGTGAAGTGGGCGTCTCCCGCACGCTCGTGTCTTTCGCCTTCCGCGATGCACCCGGCGTTAGCGGCGGGACGAAGCAAGCCATCTTCGACGCGGCAAAACGTCTCGGTTACCGGCCCAACGCGGCCGCCGCCGACCTTGCACGCAAGCACCGCTCCGCCGTCGGGCTCTATTTGATGGACATCCACAACGAGGTTTATGCCGATATCCTCAGCGGCGTAAGGATGGCACTCCCCCAGGCCCGTAACCGACTCATCCTCAGCGTCTCCCAGTCTATCGACGGCGTGGACGCGGGAGCCGTGGACTCGCTGATTGAGGCGCGGGTGGGGATCATCATCGCCGCAACGCTGCTCGACCCGGACGAACGGGTGCAGGAACTTGCACAAATAGTCCCGATCGTGAGCGTCGCGCGGCCGGTACCCGGCGTCGACAGCGTGTATTCGGACGATGAGGCCGGCGCCCGCGCCGCCACCGAACACCTTCTGAGCCTTGGACACACCCGGATCGCCCACCTTGGCGGACCCGACTACGACGGCCATACGGTCCGCCGAAGGAGCTACGAGAAGACAATGCGCGGCGCAGGAATGGTTCCCCGGACCGTACCGGCCGATGACTTCACGCAAGACGCCGGAATGCGTGCCGCAGTTGAAATCCTTGACTCCGCGGACCGCCCGACAGGCATTTTCGCCCACAATGACCAGTTCGCCTTGGCGGCACGAGAAGCCGCCTACGCGAGGGGTCTGGCCATTCCCGGGGACCTGTCGCTGGTGGGCTATGACAATTCAAGGACCGGCCGGCTCCACGGGATCGAGCTGACCTCAGTCGACCTCCACGCGATGGAACTGGGAAACATCGCTGGAACCGTGGCCATGGACCGGCTCAACGATCCCGAGGCTCCCGTCGCGGACGAGCGCCTCACGCCCGAGTTGGTGGTCCGCAACTCAACGGCACCCGCCGCCATGTGATCCAGCTCATTACCGGCCGGTAACCATCAGGGAACGGGCCACCGGCAAATGGCAACAGCGGGGAAACACCAGCGAAAAACCCCGCGCCTACGCTGGGTACAGGCGCATCAACCACAGCTCAGTTCAGCGAAGGGACCCACCATGTCCATCACCCCGTCCGCAGGTTCCATCCACCTCGTCATCGCAGGAGCCGGGCCCGCAGCCCAGGCCCTGGTCCGCCAACTGACAGGCAGTAGCACTACGTCGCGACAGCCGGGAACGGCAGCGTTCCACGGCACCATCACGGTCCTGAGCAACCGCGACGACTGCCCTGATGCGCTGCTGGAGCTAGCCGCCCTCCCCCAGGTCTCCGTGCGTTTCGGCCAGGCCGCGAGCTTCATCGATGTCCAGACCCGCACGGTCACCACCACCGAAGGCCTCGAGTTCCCCTACGATCAGCTGGTGATCGCCACCGGCTCGTCCCCCTTGTACCCGCCGGTCCAAGGCGCAGCATGCAGCCTCAACTACTCCACCATCGACGACGCCGAGCAGATCGGCACCGCGGTCAAGGACATCACCAGGGTCCTGGGCCGTCGTCCGCTGGGGATTCTGGTAGGCACCGGTCCGGCGGCCGGCCAGGCCGAGGCCGTGCTGCGCGCCCGCGGAGTCCGGCCCATCCGCACCACCTTGCGTCCAACGGCTGTCATGCCTTCCGTCGCCGGTTCGGCCCTGCCGGCTACCGGGATCGTCTTCGAGGACGGGAGCAGCATGAACGGCGATCTTGTGGTGCTCGCCGAGGAACGGCTCCCCCGCAATGGGCTCGCTGAAAGCGCGGGCCTGCAGACAGCTCCCGACGGCGGCATCAGGGTGGGGCGCGATTTCTCCACATCGGTGCCGGGCATCTGGGCGATCGGGGACGCCGCCTCGCGGGACGGCATGCGCCTTGGGCTCGTCTTCTCCTCGAATGCCGCCGCGGCACACTGCGCTGCCCGGCTTGAGGAAGACGCCAGGCTCCGTTGCGCGCGCTCCGACGTCGCGGCCTGAGGGGCTAGCGGGTCCAAGGCGAGGCGGGGGCCTGAGGGAGGGCTGGGGCAGTCTCAGGGAGCCCGATACCGGGCCCGCCAGCCCCGCCGAGGGAGCCTCCACGGGGGCCGGGCAGTGTGGCAAGATGGTCATTTGACGAGCCGCGACCCTTGCGGCACACCGGGCCCGCCACGGAAGGACCTCCATGAGCAACGAAGCCTCCAGCGCACTGGACAACAGTGCCAGCATCGCTTCATACATCGACCACACGCTTCTCAAGCCCGAGGCGAGCGAAGCAGAGGTGCGCCAGGTCTGTGCCGAGGCGGCCGAGTACAAGTTCAAGTCCGTGTGCGTCAATCCGATTTGGGTCAAGACTGTCACGAAGGCCCTCAAGGGTTCCGGAGTCCTCACCTGCTCGGTTGTCGGCTTTCCGCTCGGCGCCACTCCCAGCGACGTCAAGGCCTTCGAAGCACGCGGCGCCGTATTGGACGGTGCGGATGAAATCGACATGGTAATCAACATCGCCGCGGCCCGTGCCGGCGACAAAGGCGCATTGGTGGATGACATCACGACCGTAGCGGAGGCTGTCCACGCCGGTGGCGCCATCCTGAAGGTCATCATCGAGACTGCCCTGCTGAATGACGAGCAGAAGGTCCTGGCTTGCGAGGCATCGGTGGAGGCCGGAGCGGACTTCGTGAAGACCTCGACCGGTTTCAATGGTGGCGGCGCCACGGTGGAAGACGTGGCCCTCATGCGCAAGACTGTGGGCCCGGATCTCGGCGTCAAGGCCTCCGGTGGAGTACGTTCCCTGGCCGATGCACAGGCTATGATTGCTGCTGGTGCAACACGTATCGGTGCGAGCTCCGGAATTGCCATCGTCAAAGGTGAACAAGGTTCATCCGCGTACTGAGTTTCCCGGCAGCCGCCATAGTTTTTGAGCCCCCCGGGGCCGAGGAGGAAAGCATGTCCCAGAACGCCAGCCAGCCCATCGAAAAAGAAAACCCTATGGGCCAGAGCATTCTGCTCTTTGTATTCAGCATGGCCCTGTTCCTCGGCGCCATCTACTCCTTGACTTACCTGACGCTGGAGAACACCTGGCCGATGGCCATTTGCTTGGTCCTCTTTGGCCTTGCCTTCTGGATCCCGCAGACCGTTCTCGGCCGCTCCAACTCGGCTGGCGAAAGCTAAGACCTAAATACAAAAACTGTGGCCCCGGACTTTTTAGTCCGGGGCCACAGTAGTTTAAATGCGACTCCACCGCTTCTGACCTCTTTTGAACTCGGACGACGGCGACACGCCCCAAAATAGGGCGTGTCGCCGTCGTTGTCCCGGCAAAGAAGGTCAGAAGTGGTGATCGAAACCAAGTAGTACCACTCGCTTCTGACTGCGAAAGACGGGTAACACCACTCGTTGTTAGTTAAAGACCGCCCATGCAAGCATTTGGTCATCGATTGAATGGGCAATCGAAGCAAGGGTTGGAATTTTCGAATTCATTGCCGCTGTCGCCTGTTCTGGGGAACACCAATTCAAAAAGGAGTCTCACTCATGCGCAAATTGAGTAAAAAGGGAAAGGTCTACGCGGCCGCAGCAACAATCGCCCTCGTGGCGGCAAGCGGCGGAGCCGCGTACGCCTACTGGACCACCACAGGAACTGGTTCTGGATCAGCGGCCAACTCGGCCGGCGGCGGAACCGTCACGCTGCGCGCAAACTTCGACGCGGGCAGCCTGACCCCAGGCGGCTCGGTGGTTGTGACATACGTTGCGGACAACGGGAGCCTCACGACGGATACAAAAGTAGGGGCCCTCACCGTGCAGTCAATTACCACCGACAGTTCCGGCTGCCTGCCTGGGTGGTTCACGGCCGACGCAAACACGGGCAACGCAACCGTGCTGCACAATTCCACGAACACCACCGTGGGAACAGGCACTTTGGCGTTTGTGAACAGCACGGCCAATCAGGACGCCTGTAAAGGCGCCACGGTCACCATCAACGTGACCAGCAACTAATCATCAAGCTGGTGGGCCCGTCACGGGCCCACCAGCTTGGGCTGTCCCCACAGAAACCACGCAGGACAACGCTAGAGGAGGAACCGGTGCCACGCATTCCGGAGCTGTTCCGATCGCCGATCCGCACCGTTCGCACGGGAGTCAAAATACTCCTGGCAGGCCTCCTTTTGGTGACCCTCACATCGGGCGTCGTGCTCGCCAGTACTAGTGGCAATGGAAACCAAAGCACCTCAAAAGCCGTCACCTTGCAGCTTGCGACAAGCAGCAGAACCGTCACCCAGGGAACGACGGCCGGCTACAACGTCGTGGTCCAGCCCTCAGGCGGGTTTGCTGGCAACGTCTCACTCTCGATCTCGGGTCTGCCAGCGGGCGCCACCGCATCGTTTTCGCCCGCAGTCGTCGCCGCCGGGCCAGGATCCGGGTCAGCGAACCTCGACGTTTCCACCACGTCGGCCACACCCCTTGGTACCTACTCCCTGAGCCTCAAGGGCAGCAGCGGGACGCTACAGTCCGCCGTCGTCGTCGCTTCTTTGACGGTGACGGCTGGCCAGCACCAGCCGTTCACCATCTCAGGAGACCCCACAGGCTTGCTGGCACCGGGCAACGCAGTACCGATCAATCTTCAATTGACGAACCCGGGCAATTCCAGCCTCAATGTCACGGGCCTGACCGTTTCCGTCACCGGAGTCACCCGGACCGCCCAGGCTGTGGCGAACAACCGGCCGTGCAGTGCCTCGGACTACACAGTGACCCAATTCAGCGGCAGTTATCCGATCTCTGCCCCGCCCGGCAATTCCTCGCTTTCCGGGAGCGGAATTCCGGCGTCTCGGTGGCCGCAGATAAGAATGCTGGACACTTCGCTGAACCAGGACGGTTGCAAAGGCGCAACCCTCCAGCTTTCCTACTCCGGAACGGGACAGGGTAATTGAAATGACTTCCAACGGATGGCTGAAGATCAGCGGTGGCCGCCGCGGCACGGCGGCATTTCTGGCAGGCGCGCTCACCCTGGCACTCGGTACGGGGACTGCGTATGCATACTGGACGACGAACGGCTCCGGCAGCGGCTCCGCTGCCGCCGGCGACATGCAAACCGTCACCGTGGACGCGCTCGTTCCCGGTGACACTCCGGCGTCGGCCCTGATCCCCGGCGGGACTGCCGACGTAGTGCTGCGGGTGACCAACCCGAACCCGTACCCGGTCCAGGTGTACAGCGTCACGGGCAACGGATCCGTCACCGCCGACACCGCTCATCCGGCCTGCACCATCACGGGCGTCACCTTCGCCGGCTCTCTCGTACCACTGAGCCCAGCCGTTTCCATCGCTCCAAATTCGACCGCATTGGTCACTCTTCCGGGGGCGGCGAGCATGGATGCGACGTCTCAGTCAGCTTGCCAAGGCGCCACCTTCCACCTTCCAGTCACGTTGGCGGTCCGAAAATGAGCACTCAACCGCGACACCACATGCCCCGCGCCGCAGGTTGGCTTAGAACCCGTGCCCCGTGGGTACTGATCGGAATCCTCCTGGTGTCCGGCATCGGTTCGGCGGCCTACGCGTTCTGGCAGTCCATCAGCAGCAGCAATTTCGCCGCCGCCGCCGGGGACACCGTTATGCCCGGAAGCAAGCCATCCGCGTCTGCCAGTGGGGCCGACATCTCAGTGAGCTGGACACCTGGTACGACGGCCAGCGGCCGGGCTGTTACCGGCTACACCGTGGCCCGGTACAACGCGGCCTCGGGCGGATCCAAAACCCCTGCGACAGGCGCCTGCGCAGGTACCGTTACGGTCCTCAGCTGTGCCGAACACAACGTCCCCGGCGGAATATGGTTCTACACCGTCACCCCCGTCATCGGACTCTGGACCGGCGCGGAAAGCCCACGCAGTGGCGCCGTCAGCAGTGACAGCACGCCGCCAGTGGCCTCCGTTGCCTCCATTTCCCCAACTCCCAACGCGTCCGGCTTCAACAACAGCAGCCCCGTCATCGTCAACCTCACGGCCCAGGACAACACAGGCGGCTCAGGCGTCGCCTCGATCACGTACGCGGTTGATTCCGCGACCCCGACCACGGTGAACGCCGCCAACGCGGCCGTCACCGTGAGCGGCGACGGAACGCATGTCGTGAGCTATTTCGCGACCGACAACACAGGCAACGCCAGCGCGTCCCAGAATCTTGCGATCAAGATCGATACCGTGGCACCCGGCGCGCCGTCGATCATCGTGCCCACGTACGTGAACAGCGCCAATGTTTCCACTGTCCCGGTCAGCGGCACAGCCGAGCCCGGATCGACGCTGACCCTTACAGTGACCGATCCCGGTGCCGCCCACACGCTGGCACGAACAGTGACAGTGAGCGGCTCCGGAGCCTGGACGGCAAGCGGTCTCGACTTGACCTCCCTGAACCAAGGCACCGTCACGTATGCCGCCAAGGCCACTGACGCTGCGGGCAACACCGGCGCTACTGTAACCGTCACCAGCACCAAGGACACCCTGGCTCCAGCCGCCCCAACGATCTCCGCCCCGCTGTACATCAACGGCGCCAACGTTTCCAACGTCCCCGTCAGCGGCACGGCGGAGGCAGGCGCATCGGTAACGCTAGTCGTCACCGACGGCGCCGCCGATTCGGTGACGCAGACTGCGACGGCCACCGGCACCGGCGCTTGGTCCACCACCGGGCTCAACCTGACAGCCCTCAACCAAGGCGCCGTCACGTACACTGCCACCGCTACCGACGCCGCCGGTAATTCCGGGGCTTCCTTTGCGGTTACCAAAACCAAGGACACGCTCGCCCCCGGATTACCGTCGATCAGTGTTCCACTGTTCGTGAATGCCGCCAATGTGGCCAACGTCCCCGTCAGCGGCACCGCCGAACCGGGCGCAACGATTGCGCTGAGCGTCACAGACCCCGGTCCGGCGCACACGGTGCAACAGACGGTGACCGCTAACGGTACCGGTGACTGGTCCACCACTGCACTCAGCCTCACGGCGCTGAACCAGGGCACGGTCACCTACCAAGTGACCGCCACCGATGCGGCCGGAAACGTCAGCGCCACCAAGACCACGACGAACACGAAGGACGTCGCGCCGCCTACAGTGACAGGGGTTGCACTGACGAACATTAACGGAACCGCAGAAACGGGAGACTCGGTGACTATCACGTATTCGGAACCTATGGATGCTTCTAAGTTCTGCACAGCTTGGAATAACACCGGAAGTCAGATTCTGAACAGCAACAACGATGTGGTTGTCACCCTCCAAGACAACGGAGCCAACGACACGCTGACGGTCTCCAGCACTACATGTCCCTCCCTCAACATCGGGACAGTGAGCCTAGGCGGAAACTACATCAGCTCGGCGACGGCAACGTTCAGAGGTAGCCAGGGCAATAAGTCGACTGTTCAATGGGATCCGCTGACCCTCAAGCTCACGATTGTCCTCGGCACCAACAAAACCGGGACTCTAGCATCGGGCGCCGCTGGATTCCCGTCCTACACCCCCGGCACGGGTCTCACTGACCTTGCCGGGAACGCTCTCAGCACAACGCCCTTTACCTCTGCAATTAGGTCCGGGTTCTAACGCCGGGCACCCCTCATCCACCCAACCCCAACATGAGCCCCAGGAGTGCTGGCCACTGGTTCCGGAGCAATGCCCACGCCGCCAGGCCAAGTCCAACCATGGCGTAGCCGCTCACGGGAATCAGGACCAGCCATTCCCGCCGCGAACCGGCTTTGCCAAGCAAGGGGATGGAGAAAGCGCCGTTGGACCGCCAGATCCCGCTGACGAGGGGCAGTTTGCGCCAGAACTTCGGCGGCTTGATGACGATGGGCCACAGCAGCGGCACTCCCCCGGTGGTGATCATGTCGCCCACAATGTGGATCCCGACGCCGGTGAGCATGGACAAGGGCAGCCAGCTCCACTGATGCGGGGCGAACCACGTGACCAGCCCGGCCATGGCAAGTGCGAACACCCAGTTGGCGATCCACCCGGTATTCGGGAACAGCTTTAGTGCTTTGGCGGCCAGGTTGATCATGAACATGCACAACAGTCCGGCACCCACGGACAAACGGCCCACGGGAGTATCCAGCTGGAACTGGGCAGCCATGGCGGCGAGGACCACGAAGGCCGAGGCGCCCAACAGTGAATGGGTTCCCTGCCGGTGCCCTCCGCTGGCCTTCTCGATCCCGACGGCGATCACGTTGGACAGCGGCGGCAGGGAGTGGGCGATGGTGCTTGAGCGGTGGTCCCAATCGCACACCAAAGCAGTTCCCGCCGTCGTCATCGCTCCGATGAGGATTCCGGTGGCGTCCAGCGGGTACCAGCCCAAGGCGTACGGGCCGGTTGAAGCGATAGCTATCCACGCCGCGGCCCCGGACGCGGCGTGGTGTCCTCCCATCATCGCTTAGCCTGCGGTCTGCGAAGCGCTGGACGTCGGCGAAGCCGAGAAGAAGATAGCTTCGATTACTGTGTTGGCCCACTCCAGGATCTCGGCGTCCTGCAGGTCGCGGCCGCCGATCCTCGCCGTCTTGGGCTTGGGGAGCAGCACGGCGTCGAGCGCCGGCTTGATCTGCGAGCCGGGGTACATGCGGTTGAGCCGCATGACTTTCGATTCGGGCAGCTGGGCGGGCGAGAAACGGATGAAGTTGCCTTGGAGCGCGACGTCGGACAGCCCGGCCTCGCGGGCCCCCACCCTGAAGCGCGCGACGGCGATCAGGTTCTTCGCGGGCAGCGGCGGCTCGCCGTAACGGTCCACGAGTTCAGCCAGCACTTCGTCGATGGCCTCGTTGGTGATGGCCCCGGCCAGCTTCCTGTAAGCCTCGAGGCGCAGGCGTTCGCCGGGCACATAGTCGTGCGGCAAGTGGGCGTTGACGGGCAGCTCGATCTTCATGTCGGCGGCCTTCTCTTCGGCCTCGCCGCGGTACTCGGCCACGGCTTCGCCCACCAGGCGGATGTACAGGTCGAAGCCGACTCCTTGGATGTGCCCTGACTGTTCCCCGCCCAGCAGGTTGCCGGCACCGCGGATTTCGAGGTCTTTCATGGCCAACTGCATACCCGCGCCAAGCTCGTTGTGGGCTGCCACGGCCTTGAGCCGTTCAAGAGCCACTTCGCCCAGGGGTTTCTCGGAGGGGTACAGGAAGTAGGCGTAGGCGCGTTCGCGGCCACGGCCCACGCGGCCCCGCAGCTGGTGGAGCTGGGAGAGGCCGTACTTGTCCGCGCCGTCCACGATCAGGGTGTTGGCATTGGAAATATCCAGGCCGGTCTCAATGATGGTGGTGCAAACCAGGACGTCAAAGCGCTTCTCCCAGAAGTCCACGATGATCTTTTCCAGGCGGCTCTCGGACATCTGTCCATGGGCCACTTCGACGCGGGCCTCTGGGACAAGTTCCCGGATCTGGGCGGCGATGCGCTCAATCGAGGACACACGGTTGTGAACGAAGAACACCTGGCCTTCGCGCATGAGTTCACGCCGGATCGCCGCGGACGTCTGCTTGTTGGTGAACGGCCCGACATACGTCAGTACCGGGTGCCGCTCCTCCGGCGGTGTGGCCAGCGTTGATGTTTCGCGGATACCGGTGAGGGACATTTCCAAGGTACGCGGGATGGGAGTGGCGCTCATGGCGAGGACGTCCACGTTGGTGCGCATCTTCTTGAGCGCTTCCTTGTGCTCAACGCCGAAGCGCTGCTCCTCATCGACGATCACCAGGCCGAGATCCTTGAACTCGAAGTCCTTGGACAGCAGGCGGTGCGTGCCAATGACCACATCCACGGAGCCGTTCTTGACTCCCTCTATGGTCTCCTTGGCTTCCTTCGCACCTTGGAACCGGGACAGCGGCTTGACGCGCAAAGGGAACCCGGAGAAACGCTCGGTGAACGTCTCATAGTGCTGTTGGGCTAGCAGCGTGGTGGGAACCAGCACCGCGACCTGTTTGCCGTCCTGGACTGCCTTGAACGCGGCCCGGACCGCGATCTCGGTCTTTCCGTAGCCGACGTCGCCCGAGACCAGGCGGTCCATGGGGATCTCGCGTTCCATGTCGGCCTTGACCTCGTTGATGGTGGTGAGCTGGTCCGGCGTCTCGACATACGGGAAGGCTTCCTCAAGCTCCCGCTGCCACGGCGTGTCCGGAGCGAAGGCATGCCCGCGCGAGGCCATGCGGGCCGAGTACAGCCTGATGAGCTCACCCGCGATTTCCTTGACTGCCTTGCGGGCCTTGGACTTGGTGCTCGCCCAGTCCGCCCCGCCCATCTTGCTCAACGACGGCGTATCGCCACCGACGTAGCGGGTCACCTGGTCGAGCTGGTCCGTCGGGACGAAAAGGCGGTCGCCAGGGGCACCGCGCTTGGACGCCGCGTACTCAAGCACGAGGTACTCGCGAAGACCCGCGTCTCCCCCGGACGGACCGGCAGAGGAGCCAGCCACTTTGCGCTGGATCAGCTCCACGAACTTCCCGATTCCATGCTGTTCATGGACCACGAAGTCGCCGGCGTGCAGCTGGAGGGGGTCGACGGCGTTGCGCCGTTTGGAGGGCATGCGCCGCATGTCCTTCGTAGACCCGGCCGAGGTGCGGCCCAGGAGGTCGGCTTCCGTGAGCAGCCCCAGCTTGAGGCCGTCCAGGACAAAACCGCGTCCGACGGCGGCGGTGGTCACCTCGATGATTCCGGCCTGCGGCTCGTGGGCCAGGGATTCGACGCGGGAGCACGGGATGTCGGCATCATGGAACAACTCGGCGAGACGCTGGGCAGGCCCAGGCCCATCCGTCGCCACCACGATGCGCCATTGGTCCCGCACGTGGGAACCGATGAATTCGAGCATCTCCGCGACGTCGCCCTGGTAGCCGCGCGGTTCACGGGCGTGCAGGTTCAGGACGTCGATGTCGGGGACAAGTTCTTCGTCCGTGGCCAATGAGGTGATGGACCACCAGGAAACACCGTGGGCCAGCGCCGCGTGCCGGGTGGCCGTCAAGGACTGGAAGCTGGCCGCATGCAACGCTGAAGCGGCTTGGGAGCCCAACAC
Organism: Arthrobacter gyeryongensis; assembly: GCF_039543785.1. Taxonomy (NCBI): domain Bacteria; kingdom Bacillati; phylum Actinomycetota; class Actinomycetes; order Micrococcales; family Micrococcaceae; genus Arthrobacter; species Arthrobacter gyeryongensis. Next base: position 40,192 of record NZ_BAABKK010000015.1, on the reverse strand, counting down.
CGAGTCGAGATCGAGGGGCGCCGACCCGCCGTCGGACGCCGTGGACCAGGCCGCTTCGAGGAACTCTTCGTTTGTGGCCGCGAGGTCATGCGCGCGGGTGCGGACCTTCTCCGGTTCGATGACCACACCGATGGAACCTGCCGGCAGCTGGTCCACGAAAGGCACCATCGCGTCCACCAAAACCGGAGCCAGAGACTCCATGCCCTCGACGGCGATGCCGCCCGCGATCTTTTCCAGCATGTCGGCGGCGGCCGGCATCTCGGCCTTGAGCTTGGCGGCCCGGGACATGACCGACGGCGTGATGAGGATTTCCCGGCACGGCGGGGCGTGCAATTCGCTCGGGTGGTGCACGCTCGGTCCGGAGAGCGAACGCTGGTCTGCCACGGCGAACCAGCGCATCTGGTCCACCTCGTCGCCGAAGAATTCCACCCTGATCGGGTGGTCCTCGGTGGGTGGAAAAACGTCCAAAATACCGCCCCTGACGGCGAATTCACCGCGGTGGGTAACCATGTCCACGCGAGAATAGGCAGCGTCGGCAAGGCGGCGTACCACGTCAGTGAAGGGCGCTTCCTGCCCCACCTTCAACGTCACCGGAACCAGTTCTCCCAGTCCCTCTACCACTGGCTGGACCACTGCGCGAACCGGCGCCACGACCACCCGCAGGGGACCCGCCGTCGAGCTCTCCGGGTGGGCCAGTCGGCGCAAAACCGCGAGCCTGCGGCCCACCGTATCCGAGCGCGGGGAGAGCCGTTCGTGCGGCAGGGTTTCCCAGCTGGGGAAGGCCGCCACCGAGTCCGCGGGGAGATAGGCAGCCAAGGCCGCGGTAAGGTCCTCGGCTTCTCGACCCGTAGCCGTCACGGCCAACACCACAGCGCTGGCTTCAAGATCCTGGGAGGCGAGTCCGTCGGCCATTTCCGCGAGCAGCGCGGCCCTCAAGCCCGCCGGGGCGCTGATCTGGTAATCGGAGCTGCGTTCGGTGAAGGCCCGCGAGGCCTCGGGCCTGACCCGGGCGAAGGTCCGGTCCTCACCCAGGGCCCGACGCAATCCATCAAGGGATGCGACAGTGCCGGCGGGGCTGATTCCGGAGTTGACCGCTGACGGTTGGCCTTTGGGGCTCATGGATGGCACTCCTCGGAAGAGGGAAGTCGGATGGGGAAAGGCAGCACGAAAACCCGAAATTCTCTCGAATCCCGGGGCGTTCCTAGCCTACCCCGACCACACCGTAGGATGTTTGGGAGCCGCAAGAGCTTTCAACCGAGATATTCACGGAGGACCCCCATGGCCCTGAACGCATCCACCACCCTGCCCTACGGCGTCGACCGCGTAGCCGCCACTTTCATCGATGAAGACTTCCTACGCCACACGAGCGAGTACGTCGGCGGCACGTTGGAATCATTCCAGATCGACGGCGACACCTCCGGCGCCTTCACGACCATCACGGTCCGCACCCTGCCCACCACGCGCCTCCCGGAGATCGCCCGCAAGTTCGTGGGCGAGAAGCTCACCGTCACCCAGACCGAGAAGTGGGACGCCCCGACGGCCGATGGTTCCCGGACCAGCAACATCTCCCTGAAGATCTCAGGCGCCCCGCTGGATGTCACGGCAGCGCAGCGACTGGTGGCCGACGGCGGCAACACCCGCGTTGAGCTCGAAGGTGCCGTCACGTCGTCGGTTCCGTTCCTCGGCGGCAAGATCGCCGACGCAGCCGAACCGATGGTGGGCAAGGCCTTGAACATCCAGTCCCAGCAGGCCCAGGCCTGGCTCGAAAGCCACTAGCGTGCATCTGGCAGCCGGGCTGTCGATTGTGCTGATCGTCGCGGGGGCGTGGTCCCTCATCGTGTGGCCGCAGTTCCTGCGCCGTGTCATGGCAGACTCGCGTGCCCGCGACGCCAACGGGAAAGCCACGAAGTTCCTCACGGTCCACGTCGTGTTGGTCACCATCTCGATGGTGCTCGGACTCGCGACGGCGGTCATCGGGATCGCGGCGCTGCTTACGTAACGCCCCTTCCGAGCCCAACTGGCCCGCATTTGTTGTCGTTTTGACGGCTCATAGCGACAACAAATGCGGGTCAGTTGGGGGGGCGGCGGCAGGGTGCGTGCCCCCTTCCGCTAAAATGGAATACAGGTGCGCCGGGAAGTCTGGTCGGCAACAGTTTTGTCGACCCGCAACTCCCCAAGGAGCCATATGGCGAACCGCCCGCACCCTGCCGCCCCTTCGAAGGTTTTCAGCCGCTCCAGCTTCCCCGAGTACCAACGGATCCTGGCTATTCTCCGCACTGAAACCGTTGGTGGCGCACTTCTGCTCGCCGCCACGGTGGCCGCGCTCGTTTGGGCAAACTCACCCGTTGCCGACGGCTACTTCGCGTTGCGCGAAGTCAAGATCGGCTACGCTCCCTGGAATCTGGAATTGAGCTTGGGCCACTGGGCCTCGGACGGGCTCTTGGCCGTTTTCTTCTTCATCGCGGGGCTGGAGCTCAAGCGTGAATTCGTGGCCGGGGAACTGCGGAAGCCCGCAAAAGCGATCGTCCCGGTTGCGGCGGCGGTGGGCGGCGTGGTCCTTCCCGCGCTCATCTACGTGGTCGTCAACCTCGGCGCGGGCGCGGAAACACTCAAGGGTTGGGCCATCCCTACGGCCACTGATATCGCCTTCGCTTTGGCTGTCTTGGCGGTCATCAACACACATTTGCCTGCGGCGTTGCGGACCTTCCTGCTCACCCTGGCTGTGGTGGATGACTTGATAGCCATCGGCATCATTGCGTTCTTCTACTCAAGCGGCCTCGAGCCCCTCATGCTGCTGGCCGCCCTCGTGCCGCTGGCCCTCTTTGCCTTCCTGGTCCAGAAGCGTGTCCGTAGCTGGTACGTCCTCCTCCCCCTGGCCGCGGCCACCTGGGCCTTCGTCCATGCTTCAGGCATCCATGCCACCGTCGCCGGGGTCCTGCTCGGTTTCGCCGTGCCCGTCGTGGCCTCAGGCAAGAAGGGCGAGCCCGCGGCCGGGCTCGCCGAAAGCTTCGAACACCGCTTACGTCCCTTCTCCGCCGGCTTTGCCGTACCCGTTTTCGCGTTCTTCTCCGCCGGCGTGGCTTTGGGCGGCGCCGAGGGACTCGGAGCTGCCCTGCGCGATCCCGTGGCGATAGGGATCATCCTGGCCCTCGTGGCGGGCAAGACGGCAGGAGTCTTCGGCACCACATTCCTCGTCACCAAGACTACCCGTGCGCGGCTGGACGACGGCCTTGCGTGGATCGACGTCGCGGGGCTGGCCATGCTGGCGGGGGTCGGTTTCACCGTCTCCCTCTTGATCGCCGAGCTGGGCTTCGGTTCCGGTTCCCCGCACGATGACCACGCGAAAGTGGCCATCCTCGCAGGTTCGCTCGCGGCAGCAGTGCTTGCCGCCGTCGTGCTCAGGACCCGCAACCGGCACTACCGCAACTTAGCGCGGGAGGAAGAAAGGGACGACGACGGCGACGGCGTGCCTGACGTTTTTACCCGCGCCTGACGTGGCGGGGCCGCATACGAGTAGCCCGCATTTTAATTGGAGTAATGCCCCTTTCAATTGGGGTGGTCAGCACCCTGTTCGGGCGGTATCGGCAGGAATACCTTGCTGCTATGGACGCGAATAGTATGGAACGAGTGTGGCATGGGGCCCACAGGAAAACCCAAGAGAAGAACTGGTCATTGTTCTTTGTTTGGGCAATTCTCGGTCTCATGACGATTTCGGTGCTCATCGCAGCGGTACCCAAATGATGCGGTGACTAGGCCAACGGTACAAAAAAGCTCGGACCGGTTATTGCGGGTCCGAGCTTTTCTTTGCCTTACGGTTTTCCAAGCTATAAATAGTCAGCCGTGAACGCCGCAGCATGCTGCGTTGGAGTATTCGCCCCTTACTGCATCAGTCCCGCGACGGCGGCAAGAATTGTCGCCGCGACGAGGGCGAGCAACAATCCCACAACAACGAATTCCGCCCGGCGGACCCGATGCCGGCTCTGGCGCCATTCGCGCCTGCTCTCCAAGGTAATCATGCTTCGAGGCTAAGTCCGGACCACTGCCCGAAATAGAGTGGACGGTACTCGACCTCGAACCACCCGCGTTAGAGAGCCTGGGACACCCCTTGGCTCGCCTCGGCCTGGCGCAGCGCGTCCTCCGCAGCAACCCACGCGAGCATGGCGCACTTTACCCGGGCAGGATATTTGGCAACGCCGGCCAGCGCGGCAGCGTCTTGGAGCAGTTCCTCATCCGCTTGCAGCTTGCCGCGCGAACGCATCAATTCCCGGAAGTGATCGATCGTGTGGCGAAGAACCCCCGGGGACATGCCCGGTGCCATTTCACTGAGTATGGACGCTGACGCCATCGAAATGGCGCAGCCGTCACCGTCCCAATGGATTTCCGAGACGGCCTGCCCGTCTCCAGCGGTGCCGAGACTCAGCCGTAGGGTGATTTCGTCACCGCAAATGGGATTGAGCTGGTGGCTCTGACCCGTGTAGCTCTGTCCCGTGCCGGGGCTGCCCGTTCCGGCGGCCGGAAGCTTGGCAAGGTCTCCGCCGCTTCGGGCCTTGGAATGCTCCAGGATCAGCTGCTGGTACAGGGAATCCAGGCCGCTCATGATGCGGCTCCGGCAGCGGTTACCCCGAAATAGGGCCTGACCTGGGCAACGGCCTCCACCAGCAGGTCGACTTCGTCGAATGTGGTGTAGAGGTAGGTACTGGCCCGCGTGGAGGCGCTCAGGCCCAACCTGCGGTGCAAGGGCTGGGCACAATGGTGGCCCACGCGGACAGCGATGCCCAGGTTGTCGAGGTACTGCCCGACGTCGTGAGCGTGCACTCCGGCGACATCGAACGCGGCAAGACCGGTCCGTTCTTCCCCTGGCCCGGGGCCCAGCACACGCACTCCCTCGATGGCGCTGAGGCCCGTAACAAGCCGTTGGCCGAGCTCCGCCTCACGAAGGGCGATCCGCTGCATTCCCGTTTCGCTGAGGTAGTTCGCTGCGGCAGCGAGGGCTACAGCCTGCGAAATAGGCTGGGTTCCGGCCTCGAAACGCTGGGGGGCAGGCAGGTATTGGGCTTCCTCCATGGTCACGGTGGTGATCATGGAACCGCCGGTCAAGAACGGGGGCATGGCATTGAGCAGTTCGCTGCGGCCATAGACCGCACCGATTCCCGTGGGCCCCAGCATTTTGTGGCCGGAGAACACTGCGAAGTCGACGTCCAGGGCCTTGAAGTCCAAAGGGAGGTGCGGCGCGGACTGGCAGGCGTCAAGGACCACCAACGCGCCTACTTGCCGTGCCATTCCGACCAACATGTCAACGGGGTTGATATTCCCGAGCACGTTTGAAGTGTGGGTGAAGGCCAGTATCCGGGTGCGCGAAGTCATGAGGCGTGCTGCTTCCTCGAGACGCAGCGCACCGGTGCCGTCGAGGGGAATGTACTTGAGGCTCGCTCCGGTCCTTCGGCACAGTTCCTGCCACGGGATCAGGTTGGCGTGGTGTTCCATTTCGGTGACAAGCACTTCGTCGCCCGGCTTGAGGGCGAAGCGCCCGGCTTCCCCGCCCACCGGGCCCACGCTGGCGTTCGAAAACGAATAGGCCAGGAGGTTCAGCCCCGCGGTGGCGTTGGCGGTCCAGATCAACTCATCGTCCTGCACGCCCACGAAACGGGCCACGGTGGCACGCGCGTCTTCGAAGGCGTCCGTGGCCTCTACCGCAAGGTGGTGCGCGCCGCGATGGACGGCTGAGTTCCGCTGTTCATAGAATTCCTGCTCAGCCTCAAGCACGCTCCGGGGGTTCTGCGAAGTTGCGCCCGAATCCAGGTAGACCAGCGGTTTGCCATTGATTTCCTGCCCAAGAACGGGGAAGTCGTTGCGGATGCGACGGACTTCATCGTCATCAAGTGCGGAAACCTGGGCATCTCCCCGCGCGGGGGTGGAAACCATTGTCAAAACCGGTGCTCCTCATTAGGACTACGTGGCAATCGCCAGCGGCTGACCGCCAGGAGTGGCGGCGTCACCTAGTAATTGTCCCACCAATCGGCTTCTCTGCCTTCATCCGCGTAGCGTTGGCCCTACTCCTCCGGCTTCGCCAACTCGTCCCACAGTTCGGAAAGCTTCTGCCTACGTGACACTCCAAGCTTGCCGTAAACCCGCTGCAGGTGGGCGTTGACCGTGTTCACGGCGATTCCCAACCGGGCAGCCACCTCCGCGCTGCTCAGCCCGGAGGCCACCAAGGCAGTCACTTCGCGTTCACGCTGGGAAAGCTTGACGACGCCGGGAAGGACCGCGGATCCGGCCTCCGCGCTGGCCGGATGGGGCTCGTCAAAAACGAAAGCCTCCTCCTGATCCACCGCTTGCTGAGGTTCTCCAATGCCTACCTGTCCTGTTCCCATTTCCTGTCCTGCTTCCTGTCCCGACGGCATGCCGGACTCGACACTCCACACCAGCTCGGACACTCCGGCCCCCAGCTGCCGGTCTCCCCGGCTGCCGGTACGGGCCGCAAGGCCGAGATTCAACATTTCAAGCGCCCGGTGCCCCTTCTTGGCGGCAGACCCGGCAAGTTGGAGCAGTTTCCGGTGCGAGTGCTCAGCGCCAATCAGCACTGACCGGGCGGCGGACGAATAGCTTTCGGCGAGCTGCGAGGCAAGATAGTTCCCTCCGCTGGACCTCGAATCGTAGGCCGCCAGTGCACGGCGTACCTGGTTGACGTCGCCCAGCAACCACGCAGCCGCGGCAAGTCCGCCGAGGGCCGGTGGGAGGAGCCCTTCAGGGTCGGCTTCATCCAGCCGGGCCTTGGCTTGGCGGAACTGTTCACATGCCAGTTCCAGGCTCCCCTGCCTGGCAAGTACGAGTGCCCTGTAGAGATGCGCAGACCCGCCGAAATAGCTCATCCGGTTGCTAAAGCTGGAACTTCCGGCGCAGAACATTTCGGGGCCACCCCATTGCCCGCGCCAGATCAGATTGGACCCGTGGATGGTCAGCACAGTGGAGTGGAAGTCCACGGGGCACCGTGGCAGCCGCCCCACGGCTTCGAGGGCCAGCGTCGAAAGAGCGACGGCGTCAGCGAACCTCCCGCTGACGGCCAGCCCTTGGGAGACGAGCGCCATCAACAGCACGCCGGCCTGGACGGGCGGTGGCGGATGGTGCTCCGTACGCAATCCAGGATCGACCAATTGGCTATGGCAAAGCCTTTGGAACAGCTCACCGTTGGCTGAAGGCCAGCTGCCGTTTTGGGCCTCCAGATACAGCTGGAGGACATCCAGTTCGTCCCGGACCGCAGACTCGTCAAGGTGGGCTGGCTCGCCCGGCTGGATGCCGACAGCGGCAGCCTCCAGCCGCCGTCGGGCATCCTGGAGGACCGCCTGCAGGACGCTCGCCCCGGGCGAGGTCGGCAAAAGGGCACGCAGCAGAAGCCATACCGCGTGGGCGAAGTCCACAGTCAGGACGTCCGGGGTGTTTGCCACCAAACCCTTCAAGACCGTCACCGCCCCGGGGAAATCCCTTGTCTGGTAGAGCGCCCGTGCCAGCTCCACACCGGCAACCAGTTCGAGTTCCGGGTCCCGCACCGCTTCCGCGGCCCGCCGGGCCCTTCGATTGTCGTGAATATCGTTGGCGGCAATGGCCACGGTCAAAAGATCGGCGTCGGGCACCGGCAAACCGCTTGCCTGTTCAAGGTCCACGCGGCGGAACAGTGTCCAGAGCGAATCATCGGCAACGGGTGAGCTAGTCGCGTAGATGCCCCGTCGAAGTTCGAGGATCCGTTCAGGTCCCAGCTGCTGCCGGGCCAGCCGCGCTTCGATGGCGTGGCTGAGCGTTGCCGTCTCCTTACCCTCTTTCAGGACTCGGATCGTTCCATCGGCCCGCAGCGCTTCGATCGCCCGCTTTTGGCCAAGTTGTTCAAGGACGGCCAGCGGTATTGGCTCCCCCACTGCCAGGATGTCCACGACTTGCCGCTGTGGCACGGAATAGCCCTCAAGCCGGTGGCGGGTCAGCTCGAGCGCTTGCGAGCCGTCCAAGCGGATCGGTCCGGACAACATCCAGGAATCAGCCTGCTCCACGATCTCGCCACGCGCTGCGGCTTCGTCCAACAGCAACTTCGCAGTTTGCAGGTTTCCTCCAGTGAGGGCATGGATGTCCCGGACCAGGCTGCTGGCCGCCCGTCCCCCGAGGCGATCATCAAGGAATTCGCGAAGCTGCTCCTGCGTGAGGTCGTCCAGCGTCACCACGGACAGCTGCCGCGACACCACGGATTCCATGAGTTCCATTCTCAAGGGCCGGTCGGAGCGGTGGGTGGCAATCAGGCGGATGTCCGGTTCGAGAAGCAGCTGGCTCAGGAGCCAAAGTGACATGTCATCCAGGAAATCTATGTTGTCCAGCACCAGCAACGCAGCGGATCCGGGTGTCGCTGCGCCACGCACTGCTTTGCGGCAAGCCGCCACGATGGAACCCGGCCACACCTTGGCCCTGGCCGGCAGCTCCGGAACAAGTGCCATGGCGATTCCAAACGGAATGTCCGCGAATGACTCCGAAACGTTGTGGGCGATCACGCTGAAGGAACCGCTCAGCACTGAGGCCGCTGCGTCCAAGAGCGTGGTCATTCCTGAACCCCCCGGCCCCGAGATGACTATCCCGGCCGGTTCCGGCCCTGACAAGGCAATAGCAATCTCCTGGAGCTCCGCCGCCCGAATGATCGGGGGCGAGGTGTGGGTCCCTTCGGTATCGTCCATGGTCCTGTCTCATCTTCGGGCCGCCGGACACACGTTCCTGACGGCAGTGGCACGGACCGGTGTCATTTCCAAACGTTACCTTCGGGTTTCGGTCCTGGATTGAGTGGTAACTACTTGGTTTTGCGGGGCCACTTGCACCAAACATCCCTGCTCCACGGAGCCTCCCCCGCGAGGTACCACGGCGTCGTTTCCAACCCGGTTTTCCCGCGGGATTTGCCTCCTCTGTTACCGCCCTGTGATCTGACTGTGTAAGCTGGTGCCGCAAGAGTAAGTTCCGGCTGGCTACTTCTGGGGAGTTGAAGCGCAGCCGATTTTCCCGACAACTCTGTCGTGCACACCATTGGCCGTGTACGACACTGCGGCGTGATCGCCTGCAGTTCGCCCAATCCATTGCCAGGTCTCGTATGTCTATGTCCCCAACAGATATGTCACCCAAAATATGAAACACCTGCTCACAGCTCTCGTCGCCGTGGCGCTCCTTGCCTTCGGCGGGTTCGCCACCATCTCCGCTGTCCAGTCATCGCACAAATCCTCCTATCAGGCCGGCGACCGCGGTTCATATTCGCGGCCCAGCTCATCACCCTCCGCTTCATCCGCGCCAACGCGCACCGCCACGCCGGCACCGACGCCGACGCCGACGCCCAGCAATGCTCCGGCCGCGGCGCCGTCGAGCGCGCCCGCTCCAGCTGCGCCTGCTCCGACCGCAACAGCCGCCAGCGCGCCCGCACCAACGGCTGCACCCCTGCCTGTGACGGGAACATACCCCCTGCACACCAACATCGTGAGCACCACCTTCTGGGTGGGCGAGATCTTCAACGCCAGCCTCTCGGACGGCTCCCAGGTCTGCTCCACTTACAACGGCCAGTGGGCTTTGCAGCACACTGGCGTCAACATGGGAACCACTCCGTCCAGCGCAAGCGGTTGCCCCGGCAGCACTTACGGCGGTTGTGACGGAGTCAGTTCCGGCACCGGCACGAGCTTCCAGTGCGCCACGGAACAGCGCGTAGCCAGCAATGGGTACTTCCCGCTACACCAGCCCAAGCCTTTGCAGAACCCGTTCTACTTGGATCTGCCTTACGACGACGTCAATGACAGCGTCGCTTTCGGCGAGCGTTGCAAAGTGATTCCGTGGGCCGCCGCGGACAACGCCAAAACAGGCGTCAACCACTGCGCGGACTCGAGCTACAGCTACATGAAGAACGCATGGGTCCAGATCACCGGCCCCAATGGCGGCGTTTGCTACGGACAAGTTGAAGATGCCGGCCCCTCCAGCGGCTCGCTCTACCACGATTCCGCCTACGTGTTCGGCGCGAACAACGCCCGTCCGGCCAACAAGTCCTTCTCCGGCGACCCGAGCCAGGGTGCAGGCATGGACGTGTCCCCTGCCCTGAACGGCTGCCTGGGCTTCGCTGAGTTGAACGGCGACAATGACCACGTATCGTGGCGTTTCGTTGACCGCGCCAGCGTGCCGGCCGGTCCTTGGCTCAACGTTGTCACGACTTCGGGAGTCACCAACTAATATCCCGGGACCCCCCGGGTCAGCAGGACACTACGCACTCCGGGAGTGTCGGACGCCCATGCCACAAAGCCGCAATGGCTGCCTGGCATGGGCGTCCGCGTGTCCGCTCATTAGGCCAACGCCTGTGCTCTAGCCTGTCCGCACTACAGAGGGCCCCGGGGTCGCGATTTCCTGAGGTTCGCGTTGGATCCGCCGGACGGGGCTGACCCAGACTCCCGACGAATTCGCCGAGTACGCCCTGGGCAAGACCTGGAGGCAGATGACCGCATCCAGGATCCGCATCAGCGGAAAGAAGGGAGCCAACAACAGAAAGCGGGGGCTGCGCATCGTGACAGCGGCAAGGACTGTCAAGAAGAGGTCCGGCAGGAAGACTCCGATGAGAACGTCCTGAGGCCGCAGGACACCCGACAGAAAGATAAAAACTTCCGATCGATTGCCAAAAATCCACACTTCGACAGCAGCGAGGGACGATAGCAGGAATGCCGGCACCAGAAGCACGAAGAAGAGGCAGCTGGCTATGAGCTCAACAATGTACAGCCCGAGGACAAACCAGAATCTGCTGAACTGCAGTCCGTGCCGCCTGACGGTCTGCCAGAAACCAAGTATCCACCGCCGCACCTGCTTGATGTAGTCTTTCAGGTTGTCCGGATCCTGGGTGTACGCAACAGCCGCGGAGGGATGGAACGCGATCCGTCCCAGTTTCTTCGCGTGGATTTCAAACGTCATGTTAAAGTCTTCGATCACCAGCCCGGGCGCAAGGACCTCGATCTTTGCGAGCGCGCTGGTTCTGTACATGCTGGCAAATCCAGGCACGATGGAGACGACGTTGGCGCCCTGCGCTGCCTGGCCGTACTTGAGCAGCAGTTGGACCACAATGTACAAACGCTCCCGGTAGGCCACCAGGAAGCGGCCGATCGCCGTCGGAGGCGCCGGGCTCATGATCGACTTGGCTCGTCCCGCGACCGCGACCACGGTGGGATCGTCAAACAACGGCAGCCCGGTTTCGAGATAGTCCGGTGTCGGGCGGGTGTCTGCGTCCAGGAGCAGGACTACCTTGAACCGCCTGCACAGATCGAAATGGGCGATGCCCGCGGCGAGTGCGCCGGCCTTGCCACGGTTCGGTTCGAGGTCAAGGACCTTCACACCTGCGGCCCGCGCAATGGCGGCCGTGTCATCAGTGGACATGTCCGAAACGACGTGGATGTTGCGTCGAGGGACCAAAGCGGCCGCAGCGAGGATTGTCTCCCTGATGACCAAAGCCTCGTTGTGGGCGGCCACGAGGACCGCGACATTCGCCGGGTAGATCCGCACCCCCTTCGAACGATGGCGGGCCCGTTGACGTCGAGGGATCGGCACCTTGCCGCCGCGCAGCAGGGCGATCCATCCGCGGATCCGGGAGGACAACCCCTGGACCCGCCACCACTCCTCACCAGTCAGGCGGACCAGCCCGGCAAGGGACCAAAAGATCGTGCTTACCCCCAGAACCAAAAAGATCGAAAGAACTATCACGGCGACGGAGCTCCCACTGTGTCGTACATTTCGTAATCATCGGTAGCAAGCTGGCCATCGCTGAAGAGGTTCATTCCAAAGCTGATGGCCTCGGCTCCTGCCGGAACGGGCGGCGTATCCCAGATCGCCTGCTCATAACTGGTGTTGGCCGCGAACCACGGACTGGCCGTCCAGTAGGTCCACGTACCCAGCTTGTTGCGGTAATACACTTCGAACTGGGTCTTTGCGGTGGACTGGTACCACGCCCTGAGCGAATAGCTGTGGCCGGCACTCACGCTCGGAGCGCACGCACCCAGATCGAGGACGGGAAGCAGTTTCGCGTCACCGGACGAATATTCGGTCACGTCCAGGCGGCGGGCCACCGCACCACTGTGTCCCGGGGTCAAGGTGCTCAGGACCACGGCATTCTTGCCATAGGACGATACCTGCCAGCATTCCGGTAAGCCATACTTTCCAGCGGTTTCCAGCCCCGGATTCCGAAGGGCATTCTCCCCAGGTGCTGCCGGCGCCGCCCCAGGACCGTTCACCACGGGTTTCGCCACGCCGCCGATCACGTCATGTACCGTCCGCACGGCCATGGTCCCTTGTTGGGTCCTGGCCGCCAGCCAAGTGGCGAATTGTTCGAACAACGCGGGGCTGATGGAGCGGGGACTGCCGCTGTTGTCGATGTCGTAGAAGGTCAACTGCAACCAGCCCCCGGCCTTTTCGGCCTGCGTTACTGTCGCCTCAAGATCGGCCAATGTCCACTTGCTGCCGACCTCCGATGTTGCCTTTGTCCGGAACAGGTCGGCGGGGCGGACAGTTTCCGCGGCCGCGCAGCCCGCGCAGTCGATCGGGGTGGTTATCTCGCCGAGTCCACGCGCGCTGTTGTAGCCGCATCCGGCGACCTGTTCTTCCGACTTTGGCGTTGAAGCCGCAAACGGATAGGCAAAAGAGGTGACCTTGAAGCCCCAGTCCGTGAGGTTCACCCGATCGTTGCAGATCTGCCTCGAGGCTTCGTCCGGCTCTACCGAGGTCACATCGGCAAGAGTGACCGTATGGCCACCGATTTCATTCTGATCAGCGGCCAAGCTGTGGAGATTGTCCGTTGTCATGTAGTCAGGCGCGCCAACGAAGCCGGAGTCGATGAAAAAGGTGCCCCGGAGGCCGTGGTCCTTCAAGATCCGGGCCGCCTCCATCTGGCTTGACCGGCCCGCATCAAACGTCAAGCTGACGGATGAGAGCGGGGCGGCAGAAGGTGTGGGGTTGGGGTTGTCGTTCCCGGACGCGGAGGGGGCCTGGCTACCGCCGATCAGCGATGTGGCGCCCGTCAACAAGAGCAGCACCGACACCCACGAGGCAGCCCACAGGCCTGCCCGCTTCCTCGAAGTGCGGATCGGGCCGGATACGATAGCCTTCCCCCGGGAACTCATAGCCAACCCGCGCTGCCGCGGTTCCTGAAGGGGCCGGTGGCGACTGGGGGAAGCCTCGGTCTCAAAGGCTTATTCACCACCGGCCCCCGCTCAGGGGCCCTCTCTATGAGGGCGCGCTGCCCTTCGGCAGCACCGTCAATTGGCGCGGGGTCGATGGGAGGGACTGTGCTGAATCCCCCAAGAGCAGGCTCGAACTCCAGGTAAACGCCTTCTCGGATAAATCCGCCGCGTCCTGTTGTCGCTCGGACCAGAGCGTCCGTTTCCATTGCGAGACCTGTCTTTCCCCCGTTGCCCTCCACCAACTGACACCATCAGCGTATGAATTGAGGCGGCGACGGACACGAGTAGGCTCTACCCGTCTTTACACTCAATCTTGACGTCCGGACACCGCCACTACTCGTGTGCTATGCGCGAAAACATCGGGACCAAACCCTGGGGCGCTGCAGGGACGAATCCGATCTGTTCGTGGTCAAATGGTGCAATCAGGGCAGTCGGAGTTTAAGGATGGCGGAAGAGAGTGTCCAGGAAACAGGGAAGCGGCACTTCCGTTACGCCTGAGGCGGGCGGCGCGCGTGAAGTCCGTGGCTGGTCCGCCCAAACCCTTGGACCTCTCCGCCGGCTGTCAGGTTTCGCCCGGGCCTGCATTGCCGCAGTCCTTGTGGTGCTGGGGATGGGAGGCATCCTCGTGTGGCGGTTTACTACGGACGCAAACGGTTCCCTCCAGCCCCCGTGGTTTTCCGGCTACGTCGACGTCACTGTGGTCCCTCAGTACGCATTCGAGACACCCGTGGGCGAGGGCACCAAGAATGTCACGCTGGCTTTTGTGGTGGCAATGGCTGGACAGGCCTGCACACCGAGTTGGGGTAGCACATACAGTCTCGATGCCGCGAAGACTTCGCTCAAGCTCGAAGAGCGTCTCGCCAAGCTACGGTCAAACGGCGGCGCCTTCGCTGTGTCCTTCGGCGGCTCAGTGAACAGTGAGCTCGCCAACTCCTGCCAGAATGCAACAGATCTGGAAAGGGCCTACCGGGCCGTGCTGGAGCGCTACAACCCCGCAACTATCGACTTTGACATCGAGGGCGACAACCTAGCGGACAGCGCGGCCTGGCAGCGCCGAGCTGCAGCCATCGCTGCCCTCCAGAAGGAGCGGATCAAGGAAGGGCACGCCCTTTCAATTTGGCTGACCCTTCCGGTCACCCCGCAAGGGCTGACCGACGCCGGGACGTCAGCTGTTGACCAGATGCTCGCCGCCGGCGTCCAGCTCTCCGGGGTCAACATCATGACCATGAACTACGGTTCAAGCCGGAGTCAATCGCAGAGCATGCTCGATGCCGGAACCTCGGCGGCCCAGTCCACCCACGATCAGCTCAGCATCATCTATCAGCGCGCAGGAACCACCCTCAACAGCGAACAGATCTGGGGAAAGATGGGATTGACCCCCATGATCGGCCGGAACGATCTCCCAGGCGAGATATTCGACCTCGCTGCGGCTCGCGGATTGAACTCCTTCGCCATCGGCAAGGGAGTTCAACGAGTGTCCATGTGGTCCTTGAACCGGGATATGCCTTGCCCGCAGGAGACCCCTGAGGATCCGGCCAGCCACGTGTGTAGCGGGATCGATCAAGGAACCCAACGCTTCTCCGACTTGTTGAGTGCAGGATTCCACGCCAAACTGCCTTGACCCCGCCGATTAACAAGCGATCATGCCTGGCTTGGACGTTCCGCCCTGTTCTGGTCCCTGGCTTCGGCCGGGCGGGCGAGGTGCCTCCCGTTGCCGTGTCGAAACAGCTTCTTTAGCCATTGCATGGATACCTCCAATTTTCGAGGGACTTCCCGGTCCGGACTGCCCGTACCGGATTGCTTGGACGGCCCCGGCGGCCGGTGCTACTTCACTTGGCTGACCGTGACGATCTTCAGCCACGGTCCCGCGGGAACCTGGTCCCGCGGCACGAACTGCCAGTCGACTTTGTCCGACTCGCCGTCAAGCTCGGAGAAGCCAAGGCACCCGTTAAGCGCAGGCGAGACATCCATTCCGGCTCCGTTGAAGTTCTTGTTGACTGGCCGTGCATCATTGGAGCCGAAAACGTAATTTTTGTCGTGATACTGTCCGGGACCGGCATCTTCAATCTGTCCGTAGCATTCGCGGTTGCCCATCCGGATCCTGACCCACTGGTTCTTCATGTAGCTGAAGGAGCGGTTCTGGGCATTGCCCGCGAAACCTGGATCGTTGGCCCACGGAATGACACTGGCCCGTTCGGCGAACGCGGTGGGATCGTTGACGTCATCGTAGGGAAGATCGAGATAGAACGGGTTCTCCTTCGGAGTCATGCTGGTGGGCGCGTATCCTTTGGCCTGCGTTCTCGCCTCGGTCTTGCAGCCGTTTGTCACGACCCCGTCACAGCCTCCATAGCTCTGCATCCATTGGGAGTCGTATGTCGACATCACTTGGCTCCCGTCTGCAGCCTTTGGATCAAAGATCTCGCCAACCCAGAAAGTCGTGGACACGATCCCGGTGTGCCAGGGATACCGGCCGGCGGTTGTGGCTGATTGTGTCGGACTCGGGGACGGACCTGGACCGGTGCAGGCCGCCGTCAGCAGGGTCAGGACGGCAAGTACAGACACTCCGCCCCGGCTGTGGCGCCTTGGTCCGGATGCTGGGCGATTCACATCGTGCTCCTGGAAAAGGGTTCGTCGGATCTTTCCTTGGACAGGAGCAGGGGACCGGTCGGCCCATACTCCACTCACCCAGCCGCCTGTCCTTACTCTGCAGGCTTTCCCGTCCCTTGGTTCAAGATGCGAGGGTGATCTTCCAACCGGCTGGATCCAGGACTTTTGCCGGTTTGTAGTCGGCCGCGACGTTGAGGATGATTTCATCCAAGGTGGTCTTCGGCTCGAAGCCAACAAGCCCGAAGGACTTGCTGTTGTCCGGAACCCGCCGGCGCATGTCCTCGTAGCCTTCCGAGTACGCCTGTTCATAAGGCACCAAGGTGATGGTGCTGCCGCTCCCAAGGAGTTCAACAATCCTCTCGGCCAACGTCAGGATGGAAATCTCGTAGCTACCACCGAGGTTGTACGCATTTCCGTAGGCAAGCGGTTCCTCGGAAATACGGACGATGGCGGGAACGATGTCGCCGACGTAGGAAAAGCACCTGGTCTGGTGGCCGTCTCCGTATACGGTCAGGGGCTCACCGGCGAGCGCCTGCCGCACAAGTCGCGGAACAACCATTCCGTAGCGGCCCGTCTGCCGCGGGCCCACCGTGTTGAAAAGCCGCACGATGGCAACCGGCAACCCGAATTGGCGCCAGTATGCGTGGGCAAAAGCCTCGTCAATACCCTTGGCCGCAGCGTACGTCCACCGGGATTTGAGCGCGGATCCCAGAATGCGGTCCGCTTCCTCCGAGAGGCTGTCCGAGGTGTTCTTGCCGTAGATCTCGCTTGTGGATGCCAGCAACAGCGAGGCACCTGATCCCAGGACCGAGTCCAGGACCACTTCGGTGCCGTGGATATTCGTGCGGAGGCTCTCCAACGGGTGGTCGACAATCAGGTTCACGCCGACTGCAGCGGCCAAATGGAAGACCCTGTCGGCACCGGCCACCACCTTGTCCACTGCGTCGCGGTCCAGAATGGTGCCTTCAACGAAATGGAAGTTCCTGTGGCCGATGACGCCTTTGAGATTCTCCAAGCGCCCGGTCGACAAGTTGTCCAGCACGGCGACCTCGTCTCCGGCCGCCAGCAAGTGCTCAACCAGATGGCTTCCTATGAACCCGGCACCGCCGGTTATTGCTGTTTTCATTACTCCTGCTTCCGTCGAAAACCTGGTGGATCTAGAGCCGGGTTACGTTGTCGGCTTTGGGCAAGCGGTACGTCGTGTCCAGGACGGCTGATGCTCCGGCCAGCCAATCAAGTTCCATCTGGCTGTGCCTCGTGTGCAGGATCACGAGGTCCGCACCCCAGTCAGCAGGCGATTGCTCGGATTGGAGTGTCCCGCCGTGACCGTCGGGCGCCGTCTGGCACCAAGGATCGGAGAATGCCACTTCCGCTCCGTCGGCAATCAAGGCGGCAATGATTTCCAACGCCGGGGATTCCCGGAGATCTTCGACGTCGGGCTTGTACGCGACCCCAAGCACCATGACGCGGGCACCGGCAATACCGTGGTTGCGGTCCGACAGGATACGGCGGGCCTTCTCCACCACCTGGTGCGGCCTGCCTGCAATCCCGGCCATCGCTTGCTCGATCACCGGGGCCGTCAATCGGGCTTTGCGCAATTGCCACAGCAGGTAGTGCGGGTCGCACGGTATGCAGTGTCCGCCGACTCCGGGACCGGGGGTGAATGCCATGAAGCCATACGGCTTCGTGGAGGCCGCATCGATGACATCCATGACTTCCATGTTGAGTTCGTGGCAGATATCAGCGAATTCGTTGGCCAAAGCGATATTGACGGCCCTGAAAGTGTTCTCCACCAGCTTGGTCATTTCGGCGACATCCGCAGACGGCACAACGTGAACCAGTTTGGTGCTGGCGCTCAGGAGCCGTTCGGCAACTTCGCCGCAGGCCGCGGTCACGCCGCCAACTACCCGGGGCACGTCTTCGTGGGAGAACGAATCCACGCCAGGATTGATGCGCTCGGGCGAGAAGGCCACGAAGACGTCACGTCCTGGAATGAGTCCCCTCGCAGCCAAGGGCAGAGCCAGAAGGTCGCGCGTGG
Source organism: Arthrobacter gyeryongensis (assembly GCF_039543785.1). Lineage (NCBI taxonomy): Bacteria > Bacillati > Actinomycetota > Actinomycetes > Micrococcales > Micrococcaceae > Arthrobacter > Arthrobacter gyeryongensis. Next base: position 22,342 of record NZ_BAABKK010000015.1, on the reverse strand, counting down.
ATCCCACGTAGGTTGTAGAGGTCAGCATCAGCAACTGGCCGGTGGTGGCGAAATCGACCACCGAGGCACAGGCCGCCCGGAGAATACCGAGGTCCGGGACCAAGTACTCGTCCACGGGGGTGGGAACGCAGACAACCACCGCCGCCGCGTGGGAAAGCAACGACAAGTCGCTGCTAAGCATGAAGGTCGGATCCAGCAGCGCGTTGCTGAGCCGCTCCTTGTCGGAGTCCAGAAGATCTGCACGTTGCTCGCGGATCACGGCCAGACGGGCGTCGGACACGTCGAGGCCGAGAACACGCCGACCGGAGGCGTTGATCGCCAGGGCCGTGGGCAGGCCGACATAGCCCATTCCTACGATCGCCACGTCGAAAGTAAAAGCCTGGTCCTGTGTGGTTGTCCGTGTTCCCGCGCCCTCAGACCACGCTGGTGCCTGCGTGTGCAAGGATTGCGGACTCCCGCCCGGCTGTGCATTGAGGGTCTTTACTTTCGTATGCGGTGCCATGGTCAGTCGACCTCCCGGTGCCTGTTGTCTCCAATGTGAAAGAAAGCCGGCGGCGAAACGGGATGTGTCCTGGTCTCAGAGGGCACATGACCGCCGGCCGCCGGCTCGATTGTTGGGGTACCCGCCGGATGGGAGAGACCGGTCGCATTGGAGTTGACTTCTCGCCGGATCACCGGGAGGTTTTCCTGTTGCATAGAATTCTTCCTGCGCTTCATCTCGAGACTCACTTATCCCCAAATGAGTGGCGGTTGCCATCAGGAAAAGCGTATTAACGAACCCCTAGGGCGGGCGCGAGTGGGCTCTACCCGTCTTTGGATGCGCGGTCCCTTGCGAGGCTTTTGACTACCCGTCCGAGCGCTTTTAACCACTCGATTCAGTACTCGCTTTTGGGCCTCGCGCCCTTGCGTGCCTTTGCTGGAGCGCACGACGGCGGAAGGCGGCTTCCGGGAAGCGGTCACCCCATCGCAGTGGGCATACGGGTCGCGCGTGCGATCAGCCCACGCCCTGCATGCCGCGGGCACCGTTCATCAAGTCTTCCCGGTGGCTGATGCCAAGCTTCGCAAACATTCGGTACAAGTGACCTTCAACGGTGCGCAACGACAGGCCCAAGCTGAGCGCAATGTCCTTGTTGCTCGATCCGGACTGGACGAGCGTTGCGATTTCCTGTTCGCGCCGGGTCAGCTTCTGGAGATCCGGGGAGACTCCTTCAGCCGCCGGGCCGGCCTTGTCGAGAGCAGCGGTGCGGCGCTTGAGGAGTCGCTGTCCCTCGAGCTGGCGCGCCTTATCTCCCCTGCTTTCCAGGATCCGCAGGGCGTGGCTCGCGCAGTCAGCGGCGGCAAGCTCCAGCCCGTCCCTCGCTGCCGAATCACTCAGCTCAATGAGGCGATCCGCGTCCTTGTGCGTGAGGGCAAGCCCGACGCTCAAGGCGAACTCCGCAGTGCGGCCTTCGCTGCCCTCGGCTACTGTTATCAGCCGACGTGCCACACCGGGGTCTCCCAGTCTCAGGACCAACATCAGGATGTCTATCTCCGCTCCGATGGCTCCGTCCGCGGCCGCGGAATCCGCAAGGGACATGAGTCTCGCGATCGCTGTTTGCGTTCCGGTATGCTCGGCTCGCGCTACTGCCGCATGACCCTGTGCCAGCAGCGACGGATGCAAGCCTTCCCGGATTAATGCGTCGTATTCGTTTGAGTACGTCATTGCAGTGTCCCGGCGTTTCAGGACCGACGCCGCGTACGCGGCGGCAGCAACGGCGTCGGGCAGGTCGCTTCCCATGTCGGAGACACGCAGCATGCTGACCGCCTGGCGAAGCCGTGGCAGCGCCACCCCCAGGTCTCCCCTGCGCAGGTCCACCATTCCCGCAGCCAGGTGGAACATCCCGCCTGAATAGATCAGGGAGTTCGGTGCCTGGGAAACATGGTTCTTGAGGAACGTTTCGAGGACGCCGAACTCGCCTGCCTGTAGCAGGGCAAGGATGTAGCGGCGCATCACCATCCCTGCGTACTGGAGGCTCCAGTCGCCGCTCGTGGCGACCATCTCCTGTATCTCCATCAGGATCTGGATGGCGGAGACCGGCCGTCCAGTGACAGCCATGGCCTCTGCGAGGAGGGTGCCCGCGACGAGGCGGGACTCGTCGTCGTCCGCCTCTTTCCAGATCTGGCGGAGCTCACGCTCCGTCTCGATGTAGTGGCCTTCGGTTTGGCGGCCTTCCAGCGAAAGGAGCCTGCTTCCCAGCTTCCCGCGTTCCAGCTCATCAGGGCGGATGCCCTGACGGGATTCGGCGAGTCTGGCCAGGGCTGCTTCCCATTCGTACGCTGCCTGTTTGATGGCGTTCGGCCCGACGCCTTGTCGCCCGGCAAGCTGGGCCGCCAACATCGATGCCTGCCGGACCGTCCGCGGATCATTTGTCCGATCCACGACCCCCGCAAGCGACGACACCGCTCCCCGGATGTCGCCCCGGTACCATTTGGCCCGCGCCACCTCCACTTGGGCGGCCAGCCTCAGGGAAGGATCCTTGATTGCGCCGGCTACCCGTTCCACGTAGCTGGGGATGAACAACCGGTTGGCCAGCTGGGCCGCTTCCAGGATGTCGGAGTCCGGAATCTCGGTGCCCGATTCCAATCCCCAGGAGACGTAGCGCAGCAGTCCGTCCATGGTCTGGGGCTTGGACTCCATGAGGTTCACGATGCGCCGCCGGATGGTCATGCTGTGGGCGGTCGGGACCAGCTGGCGAATCACTTCGCCAACCAGCGGCTGGGCCAGCCGGACATGCCGCTCGGGGTCGGACGCGATCTCGATGAAATGCAGTTCCTGCAGTTCGTCCACGGCGCTGGAGTCGCTGGCCTGTTGCACTACATTCAGCGGGACGGGCTCCGCAAGGGCCACGGTCTCCAGGGTCTCACGCTGCGCGGCTCCCAGCATCAGGATCTGGTTCCGGACAAGGTCCATCAAACGCACGCTGGTCCCCCGGAGCTCGCCCGAAAGCATCCAGGCGTCGTTGCGGCAGACCAATTGGCCCATCGATTTGGCGTGCTCGATGAGTTCGAGCAGGAACATCGGGTTTCCGCCGGAGTACTTGCAAAGGACTGCGCTGGTGCCTTGGACGACGGGCGAATCCAAGGCCTGGGCGCAAAGTTGGTTGACTTCCTGCTCGTTGAGCGGCTGCAGGTCGAATCGGTCCACGAGCCCTTCGGACCACATCGAGAAAACCTCTGCCGGCGGCGCGGGATACGGACGGCACAAGAACACGACTTTTGCGGCTTCCGCTGCCGCCAACTGTGCCAGGACAGCCACGCTGCTGTCATCGATGTGATGTGCGTCCTCCACGATCAGCACGGCTGGGGCCGGATGCGGCTGTCCTGCCGGGTTCAACGCCGCGACTACGGCCCTCAGGACCGACAACGGTTCGTTGATCTGGCTTGGGGTCAAGGCGGTCAGCAAGGGTGCCAAGGCAGCAAACGGTACCGAGGCCAGGGTGGGGCCGGCAAAGACCCTGAACGGGCGGACGCGTTGCCCCAATTCATGGACCACTTCGTTAATCAGTGCCGTCTTGCCGATGCCCGGGTCACCGAAAAGCAGGACCCCGGGACCATTGACGTCAAGAAGGCAGTCGACGACGGCTGCCATCACGTTGTATCGTCCGACGAGCGCATCGGCCGCAACCACTTCAGTCATTTCGCACCACCTTCGACGTTGCCAAGCGCGAAGCTCAGCTCGGAGCGTTCAACGATTTTCAGCTTGCCGAAGATCTGGTACAGGTGGCCCTCCACGGTGCGAACTGAAACATGGAGCTTCGCGGCGATACCTTTATTGCTCTCCCGGTTCGCCGCCAGCTTGGCGATCTCCATCTCGCGGGCAGTCAGCTTCAACCCCTCTTGGTTGCCGCTTTGCGGGGTGCGCAAGCGCTGCCGGCACGTCTCCGCGAGTTGCCGCGCCTTCCTGAGGGCCGTCTTGTCCAGCTGAACCTGGTCCAGGTGCAACACGGTCTCAGCGATATCGAAGGCGAACCTGTCGTTCTGCATGTCTTCGGCCAACCGTGCCGCCTCAAGAAGAAGCTCTGCGCTGCCGGACATCGTCGCCCGCGCATACGCAACGCACAGTTCGGCGAATCGTCCCTGGCACCGGAGTGCCGAGTCCATCAGCCGCGGAGCGGCTGCAACTGCGCCAAGCCGAACCGCTGAACTGAGGCAAAAGATCTCGTGACCAGGGGCACCTTCGTCCCGGTCGGCGTCGGCCAAGCGGAGGAGCTCCTCGACGGCGTCCTCCGGGCCGTCGACCCGGTCCCGGGCCAACGCCGCGAGGTACCTCTTCGTCCGCTCCTTGCGCCACGTCGGCCGGCGCGGCTGGGTGGAAGCTTCCTTCAGATAGCGCAGGGCCTGCTCCTGCTCACCTTGCAAGGCCGAGGCGTAGGCCGCCGCCGTGCAGGCGACATCCAGCATGCCTTCGTTGTCCTGGACCCGCAATTGGCTTATCACCGGAATGAGCGCGTCCAAACCGTCCTGGCCCCGCCCTTGCAGGCACCGGAAGATCGCTTTGGGAAGGTCGATCGCCGTGGGCAGTGCCTCGGCCGCGGAAACCAAGAGGTCATCGCCGGGTTGGACCATTTCCGCCTCTTTATCCCACCGTCCTGCAAGGACGAAGGCGAACCGGAGCCGCGACGTGGCGCGCCGGGCTGCGGCGACCGAAACAGCGGGATCATGGCAGTCAGCCATCAGCTGTTCCGCCATGTCCGCCGCCTCGGATTGCCGTCCCGTCAGGGCCCACGCCTCGCACAGCCAGCTTCCGGCAAGGAGGCGGAATTCGGTGCCGTGCGATTCAAAGTCTTGAAGGAACTCTTCCAGTCTTGCTGCCATCTCGACGTAGGAACCCGAATAGCTGGCTGCCTGCGATTCGGCCAGGACAAGTTCCTCGCGCAAGGCGGCGATGTCCTGTCCTTCGCCGACTTTTTCTTCGAGCCGCTGGCGGACGTGGGCCAGCGTTTCGCACGCTTGCGCCGTAGTTTCGGGAAGGGCCAGAAGAACCGCGGCCTCGGCCAGCTTGAGCCGGACCCATTCGGCAAGGGTGGATTCATCCCCAGGTCCATCCAAATGAAGGCTCAGCAGGTCCCTGGCCCCGGCAACGTCACCCAGGGTCATCATCGCCCGGGCTTCCTCGGCTATTGCCCCAGGCATGGTCGCGTGGCCTGGAATGGACTGGACCAGGCGCAGGGCCAGCCGCGCATCAAGCTGCCGGTTCGCGATCGCGGCAGCTTCGAGCGCTTCTTCCCTTCCCAGCTTGGCTCCGCAGTCCAATGCCCACGCGGCCATGGATAGCAGCATCGAGCGTTGGCCAAGGTCCGGATTCATCGACCTAAGGAGCAGGCCCCGGAGTTCGTTGCTGCGGCCAGGGGGAACGTTCGCCCGGACCACGTCGCCCACCAGCTGGCTTTGGAGCCGGGCCATCCTGGGCAGCGAATCGTCGACGACGAGGACGCTCCTTTTTTCCAGGGAGTCCACATCGTCCGCCGGTGCGAGTGACAGCAGGGATTCCAGGGGCACGGCCCTTGCCAGCGAAAGGATCTCCAGGACTTTGCGCTCACCGTCGCCCATTCGCCCAAGCCGCGTGGTGATGAGGTCGGTGATCGCCCTGCCGTGCTGTTCGCTCCGGGAAGTCAGGACCCAGACGCCGTCGCTTTTCAGTAGCGAACCGGATTCGGCGAGCTCCGCCGCGAGCATCTTGAGGTAGTGGGGGTTGCCTCCGCTTGCTGTCCACAGGGCATGGGCGCCGGACGCGGAGACCTGTGCTCCCAGTCCGGCCTCGAGCCAAGCGTGCGATTCCTGGAATGTCAGTGGTTTGAGGTCTATCCGGTGCAGGAACCCATCACCGCAAAGCCGCGTGATCTCGCCGCAGAGGCGCTGCGGGTCGGTGCAGGTGAGGACAAGCTGAGCGGTGCCGTTCCTCGCGAGTTGGGCCACTGTCATCGCCGCCAACTCATCAAGCTCGGCCGCGTTTTCTATGACCAGGTATACCGGCTTTCCCTCGGAGCGCTCACGGAGCAAATTGGTGAGCGCCGACAGCACCAGGACGGGATGCGCCAGGTATCCCGGGTCAAGGTCGCTCAAAAGGATATTGAGGGCGCCGTACGGTGATCTCGCCAACGCTGCGCTGCCCCGGATGACGACGACGAAAGAGCGTCCGCGTAGTTCGTTCACCGCGCGAGTAGTCAAGTAGCTCTTGCCGCTCCCCGACGGGCCCGTAACAAGGACACCACCCTTGGAAGCTGCCAGTGCGACGGCTATGTCTTCAACAGCGGCCCTAGGTCCAATCGGCGGCCAGGCCGTCGAAATTGCCGATTTGCCTCCGGTTCCATCAGGCGAGGACGGAGCCGAAGATGCGTCGAATGCCTGGTACCGGGATCCGCTCCCGGACCGAACGGCATGGACCGTAGATGCACTGCCTGCTGTCAACATGAGCGAGACCCCCAGTGATCGAGTGGTGACACCCCCCAATTAACCAGCTAGCCGTCGGGCCCACACCAGTAGTGAGTACTCGACTTTCATACCGCCGGATACTCGTATGCGGGTGTGAGTACCTTTTCCCCGGGTGGCAGGTACTCGTCACTGGCAGTGACGCCCGTTCGAAATCGAGAGTGCACTACTAGTGCCCTGCGGTCATTCCCGGCGTCAGCTTGTACTCGACGCTCCCTGCGCGACGGCGGCGGCCCCTGCAAGTTCGTCTCTGCCGGTGATCCCCAATTTCGAATAGCAGCGGTACAGGTGCCCTTCGACGGTCCGGACCGAGATAAGCAAGGTGTCCGCAATCTGCCGGTCACTGAGGCCCTGAACCGCCAGATTGACAATGTCCCATTCCCTCCTGGTCAGCTTCGGAACTACCGACTCGTTCTGTGTCTCCTCGCTGCCCTGGCCCAGTTCTTCGTTGCAGCGCGCCAGCCCCGCGCGCGCAACGGCACTGAGCTCTTTGGTGCGGCCGCGATCCGGTGCTGCCAACGCCAAACCATAAGCCTTCGCGGCTAGATGGTACACGGTGGCCGCCTGCAGCTTCTCCCCTGCGGATAGATACCGGGCAGCCCCCCCGAACTTAAGTGCCCGCCCATATTCGGCGAGCGCTTGCGCCCACTCACCCTCCGTTGCAGCCGCGGTTTCACAAAACCGGTCCAGCCTGCTGAGATCGCCCAGGCCAAGGGCAAGCTCCAGTGCATGAAGTTCAAGGTACGTGGCGTTTTCCTTCGCCGCGTTGTCAGCGTTGCGGTGCAACCCTTCCACGCCGGAACCGTCGGCGTTGAGGAGTTCAAGCGCGGCGTCGAAAAAACTGTTTGCCTGTGCCGCGAGAAGGTGGGTGCTGTGTTGTCCCCAGTCCTTATAGTCTGCCCGGAACCGTTCGGCTTCAGTCAACCCGGCGCCGGCTGCGGCGTAGAAAGCCATGGCTGCACACAGTCCGAAGAGATTCTGCGGATCGCTGTCCCTCAAGGCTTCGAGTCCCGCAGTGAGCAACGGCAAGGCGTCGCCGGACTTTCCCTGCCTGATGGCAATGTACCCGGCCACCACGTAGGCCGCGCCGCCGAAGGTCGCCATCGAGACACCCGACGATTCGTAGTACCTGTCGAGGAGCGTTTGTGCGTCGGCCCAGTCACCTACAGCCAGCGCGCAAATGACGAGGCGGGCAGAAATGAATTCGGGGATGAAGAAGACATCGTTCTCCTGGGGCTGCGCCAAGCCGGCAGCCTCGAGAACCAACAGCCTTGCCTGCCGCCCGCGGCCGAGGGCACAAAGCATTTCTGCCTTCAGGGCCAGCGCCAGGGCCCTGAACAGGGGGGCCAAAGAGCCTTCCACGGTTCCCGATTGGAGGAGTACGTGCTCCAGTTCGGGGCCCATCCTCTCGTAGTCGCCGTCCACGGAGCCGGCAAGCAGTCCGATCATGGTGACGGCGAGCGTCACCGAGGCTTTCGCGTCCGGCGTCCGCTGGCCCTCGATGCCTGGCTGCTGTTCGCCCCATTCGCGGAGGACCTCGGCCTCTGCCCGTATCACGGAAGCGGACTGCCCGACGGCGGCAAGCGTGACCGCGCGGAGAACGCTGCTGGATACGACGTGGGAGGGTCCGGCAGCGCCATCCACTGTTTCTTGGGTCAAGGCTGCCGCAGCCTCGTCCCGGCGGCCGAGATTGAAGTACGAGCGGGCGATAACCGCTTGAGCAACCGATTGCCATTGCATGTCCCGTACCGCGCCCGCCATGCGCAGTGCCGTCTCGCTCTGCAGTAACCTCGCCGAAAGCACCGCGGCCCGGATCAAAAGACGATCCGGTACGTCCGCTCCGCAGTCAAGTGACCACGTCACCATCCGCAACAAGGAATCCGGGTTGTCCTCCAAAACATCCATCCGGGAGATCAACTGCCGATGCAGTTGGAGGCTCTGCGCGGCCGGAACGATGCTTCTAAGCACCTCTCCGTAGACCGGATTGACGAGTCGAAGGTTTGGCAACCCATTGCCACCGGGTTTGATTAAATGCTGGTCCACGAGCTCTTGGACGGCGGCTTCTCCGGCCACAACGTTGATCAACGTCTCGTCCACCGGTTCTGCCAATGCGATCAAGCTCAATGCTTCCCTGCCCGCGGCCGAAATGCGCATCAGCTGAAGTTTGACAACAGCTTCCAGCTTTACCGTGTGGACCGGTGTCGCGGCTGTTTTGAGCCAAACGCCGTGCCTCTGGACGAGGGTACCCGAGCTCTCGGCTTCGCGGACAAGGGTCTTCAAAAGAAGGGTGTTGCCGCCCGCCTCGGTCCAGAACCCATGGCTCGTGCTGTTCAGGACGATTCCCCCCAGCAATGCCTCGCACAGTTCGTGGCCTTGCTCAGCGGTCAAAGGCTCCAGGTCAAACCACTCGGCAGTCCCCTCGTGCCACAAGCGCAAGAGCGGCCCGGGAACTCCTGGCCGTGGAATGCATGCGGCCACGATTTTGGCCCATCCTGCCTGGACAAGCTCGGCCAGCATCGCGCATGTGGCATCGTCAAGGTAGTGCGCGTCATCGACGAGCAGCAAAGCTGGTCCGGTGCCTACGCGGATGCCCTCAAGATAATCCCAGAGTGAGCGAAGCACGGCGACCCGGGAGGATACGTCGGCAAGCGAAAGATGGGCAAGAAAAGGAGCCAGTACCCCGTACGGGACGGCGGTCAGTGACGGACTTCCGTGAATCGGGACTACCGCACGTTCCCCGCCAAAGGCGCTTCCCAGTTGGGCCAGGAGAGATGACGCGCCGAGACCTGAATCGCCCACGATGAAGACGGCCGAACAATCATCCGCACGGATGGCAGCTGTAATTCCAGGAAGCAAATGCCCATAGTCGAGCCACGGTTCGGGCGGCCTTGTACCGCGTTCTCCGACATGACCATGCACCGCCGCAGCGTTGTCATGACTGCGCGGTTCCTTCAAGCTCGCTCCTCGATGAGATTCCCATTTTCGTGAAGATTTGGTAGAGGTGGCCTTCGACTGTTCGCACGGAAACTTGCAGCTGGTTGGCGACCTCTTTGTTACTCAACCCTTGACTGGCCATCTTTGCAACCTGACGCTCCCTTTCCGTCAGTTCGGGTCCGAAAGTGTGTGGTGTCAGGGGTAGTACCGGCACGGTCCCGACCAAGCGGTCCAGCCGCTGTTGGGCCAGCCTGGCGGACGCTGAATCGCCGGCTTCCCGGGCGATGTCCAAGGCCAGGACGGCACAGCGGGACTCTACCGCATCCAATTTCAGTTCCTGGGCAACCGAAGCAGCAAGAAGCAGCGTCTTCGGGTCCTTCTTGCGGGTTCCCTCCGCCACCATCCGGTTCACTGCGGCCATCTTGCCCTGGCGGCGGGATGAGACCTGCTCCAGGAGCAGCAGCTCCTCCTCGGTGCCGTGCACGGTGGCGCCGAAGAGGCTGATTGATGCCGTGGTGATCCGTCCCTTCGCCAAATCCCGGTTGGCCGACTCGATGAGACTTTGCTTCGCCCCGGGATCCTTCAGCCAGCGTCTTGCCATCTTGACGCAGAATTCGGCCATCCAGGCGGGGAACCAGGCTGTTTCCCCTTGTCCCTTTTCCGCTAATTCGAGAAAAGTCCGGGATTCCTTCACGTCTCCGGCCTGGGCGTACGCAAAAGCGAGCGCCGAGTAGGCCAATACCGGTCCGTAGTAGTTGCGCCTGATCTCCAACTGCGCCTGGGCCCCCAGCAGGGTGTCGATCGCGACTGAAGCCCGTCCGGCATAAGTGTAGGAAACGCCCAGGGCAAGTTCTGCGGCACCGCCGAGGTAGTGGATGTTCTTTGGTTGCTGATCGAGGGTCGCCGTCAGCATCCGGGCAAGTTCTTCCCACTGTCCGCTGCATAGGAGTGCGGCAAACAAGCCTTCGGACAACCAGTTATGCAACCGCGGCTGCGCCTTTGCGCGCTGAATCTTGTGTCTCAGCTCGCGCGCCAGCTCGATCGCCTCCATTTCCCTGCCTAGTACTGCCCAGGCCATAATCAGCAGGCTCCCGCAGCTCAGCCTTTGCTGAAGATCAACGCCATCCCGGTACTCCTGCTCCAAGGCTTCGGCAACTTCGGCATACTCGCCCTGATGGACGTGGAGCTCGAAACTCGCGAGCCTCAGCAGCCCGCACGCCCGTTCGATTTCAGTGGCATCCGCTCCGGCTTCCTGCGATCGGCGGGAAAGATCCTCCCCCGCCTCAGCGATGACGCCCGGGATCTGGAGGTGCCCGCCTGGAATCCACAGCAGCGCACTGCAGAGTTCCTGCACATAGTCCGCATAGTCATACGCCGGGAGGCGCCGAAGCTGCTCGGGCGCCACATCCTTCAATGCGGCCACCGCAGCCTCGTGCTCGGCCAGAATGACGTGGGAAACGCAGCGTTGCTGGGCGGCAGCCACCCATTCCTTGTCCTCGCGTCCGATCTGCCGGGCGCATTCCAAGGCGAACCAAGGATCGAATTGCCTGTTCGCCGCCGTTGCAGCCGCGAGGGCCACCCCGGGTTCAAGGGTTTCGCGGACGTTCAGCGTCGAAGAGGCAAAGCCCAGGAGCGCCTCGGCATCCAGGTCCCGGGTAATGCTGCCGATCACCCCGGCGGCGAGCCGCCGCAGTTCATTCCTCCGTGGCAGGTCCATCCAGCCCCGAATGACCTCCCCCATGTACTCGTCGCGCAGCGCCACCCGGCGGGCCCCTGACGCTTCGATGCGGAGGTAACCGGACCACTCCATCTCGGCAACCACTTCAGGTTCCAGGACGTCCAACAACACGGCTAGTGGGGCCGTTCGAATGAGGGCAAGTAGCTCCAGCGCTTCCCGGACCGCGGGGCTCTCCCTGGCCAGGCGCGAGCGGACCAGATCGGTCAGGACTTCGGCGGATGAAAGGTGGATCTCGCCCTTCATCGCCCAAACCTGCCCGGCCAGGTGCAGGTTGCCTGAGCGGAGCTGTTCAGTGACGATGGCTTGGAGCACCAGGGGATTTCCACCACTGGACGCGTGCAAAGCGCTTGCAGCCGTAGCGGTCACCCGTTTCCCAAGGACGCCGCTGAGCAATTTGGCAACTTCCGCGCGGGAAAAGACCTGAAGTTCAACTTCGTCCAGGAGGCCGTCTTTCAACAGCCTGACCAGATCTTCCGGCATGTCCGTGGCTTGGCGGACAGTGACGAGGACCTTTGCGGTCCCACTGATTAACAAGTGCACGAGGAGTGCTGTGCTCATGGTGTCCAAAGCGGGAAGTTCCGAAAGGACCAACAGCACTTCGCGTCCCGCGGCGTCCGAACTTATCAAATGCGAGATGCCGTGGATAATCGCGCCAGGGGAATCTGCAGCATCGATTGGCAGCCTCGCGAGCAGATGGGCCAGGGCTCCAAACGGAGTGGTGACGTCCGTGGAGCCGTGCAGGTGCAGTACGTGGGTCCTTGGAGTGAGGCGGGCCTCTACCGAACGGGCAAAGGTCGCTTTGCCCACGCCCGGCGCGCCAACCACGACCACTCCATACAAAGACGGGTCACCGAGCGCTTCAATCACCGTGTTCTGAAGTTCCTGCCGGACCAGTGACGACCATTTTCGACGCTCTGCAGCGCCCAGTGCTTGCCGCTCCGTTGCGGGTCGCTCTGTTTCAGATTCCGGTGTTGCTCGCAATTTAGATCACGCTACCTTCGCAGCTCTGGCGGACGTGACGTTCAGCGGGTCGTTTGCCTTTGTATTTCCTCTTCACCCCCAGCAGTGATTTGCAAAGTATCATAGCGATCGGCGCGAATCAATTAGTCAGCCGACGAACCACCAGAGTACTTGTTAACCATTGAAATGAGTGCGCATGGGGCCCCGCCGCTAGGCCTTGACGGGGTGGAACTTTTGCTGCGCGGCAAGCAAACCTTCAGTCATCAATACCTCAACAGCATCCGCTGCTTCATCCAGGAGGAACGGCAGCTCTTTCCTCTCGGAGGGTGCAAAATCCCTGAGGACATAATCCGCAGTGTCCATCCTCCCGGGTGGCCTGCCGACCCCCACGCGAACCCGCAAGTAGTCCTTTGTAGCCAAAGCCTTGGAAATATCGCGCAGGCCGTTGTGCCCGCCTTCCCCACCGCCGATCTTCAATCTAACCGTATTGAAGGGAATATCAATTTCGTCGTGGACAGCAATAACGTGATCCGGAGCGATGTCGAAGAACCTGGCGAGGCCGGAAACGGGTCCTCCGGAAACATTCATATAGCTCATCGGTTTCGCCAGTACTACGCGGGGCCCCCCGATTCCTAGCCTGCCCTCGACCACCTGGGCCCGGGCCTTGTGGGCTTTGAAGCTTCCGCCCATCCGCGAGGCAAGTTCGTCCAGGACCATTTGGCCGACATTGTGCCGGTTGTGGCTGTATTCGGCACCGGGATTGCCAAGGCCTACGATCAGCCAAGTGTCTGTCATGGAGTCATCCTAGGGAATCAAGAGGGTGGAATGAAAAAGAAGTGGCCGGGACCCCTCGGGGACCCGGCCACTCACAAAGGCTAACGCCTCGATTAGTCCGAAAGACTACTCAGCAGCAGGAGCTGCCTCTTCCTCGGCTTCCGAGGTGGCCTCCGAGATGTGAATGACGAGCGTCTCCGGATCGGTGAGCAGCTCCGAGCCAGTCGGCAGGACGATGTCCGAAGCGTGGACGTGCTCGCCGGCCTTGCGGCCTTCGATGCTGATTTCGACGAAGGTCGGCAGGTGGGTGGCCTCGGCTTCGAGGGAAACCGTTGTGGCTTCCTGGTTGGCGACAGCGCCAATGGCAGCTTCCCCGATAACGTGGACGGCCACGTCAACGGTAACCTTCTCGCCCTTGCGGACGGTCAGCAGGTCGATGTGCTCGATGATCTGCTTGATCGGGTCGCGCTGGATGTCCTTCACGAGGGCGAGGTGCTCTTCGCCGTTGACGTCCAAGGCCAACAGCGCGTTGGAGACGCGGACGGCCAAGGTGGTGGCGCGGCCCGGCAGGTTGATGTGGAGGGGCTCAGCGCCGTGACCGTAGATGACGGCCGGGATCTGGCCAGCCGCACGGGCGCGGCGGGCGAAACCCTTGCCGAATTCGGTGCGCAGTTCTGCTGCGAGCTTCTGCTCAGACATGTGTACTCCTTGATTACTGTGGCGCCGGCAAATTGCCGGCAAGTCGATCAGCAAGGGCGGAGGTCTGTGGTGACCTTCCACGCCCGGCAGAGGACCAGCCGCTAAGCAGCAGGTTCAGTCCGCCTTCGTTGAAGGAGATTCAGACCCAGTCGATAACGGAGACCCGCAATCCGGTTTTAACCCGGATGTGCTCTCCCTCGCCAAGGTATCCCCAAGAGTTTAGCAGCCGCGTCCCGCCAAAGGGAAAACGGCCCCGACCCGACCCAACTCACTCGCATTTGTTGTCGTTTTGAGGCCCGAGAACGACAACAACTGCCAGTCAGTTGGGTGGGTGGGCCCACGCCGGCGAGGGCCCCGGCCTGAGCTTGCGAAGGGCTGGGAGCCGGTGGGGACTACGCGTTGCCGTCGAAGAGGCTGGTGACGGAACCGTCGTCGAACACTTCGCGGATGGCGCGCGCAATCAACGGTGCGATCGACAGCACGGTGAGCTGCGGGAAGCGCTTGTCGGCCGGAATCGGCAGGGTGTTGGTGACGACAACCTCGCGGGCACCGGAATCGGCCAGGCGCTGCGCCGCCGGCTCGGAGAACACGGCGTGGGTGCACGCGATGATGACGTCCTTGGCACCGGCGTTCTTGAGAACCTGGACAGCGCCGGAGATCGTTCCACCGGTGTCGATCATGTCGTCGATCAGGACGCACGTGCGGCCTTCGATCTGCCCGACGACGGTCTTCGAGACAGCCTGGTTCGGCACCGTGAGGTCGCGGCTCTTGTGGACGAACGCCAGAGGCGCGCCACCCAGGCGCTCTGCCCACTGTTCCGCAACGCGGACGCGGCCGGTGTCCGGCGAGACAACGGTGATGTTGTCCGCTTCGACCCTCGTGCGGATGTAGTCGGCAAGCAGCGGGATGGCCATGAGGTGATCCACGGGGCCGTCGAAGAACCCCTGGATCTGGGACGTGTGGAGGTCCACGGACATGATGCGGTCCGCGCCGGCGGTCTTGTAGAGGTCTGCCACCAAACGCGCGGAGATCGGCTCGCGGCCGCGGCCCTTCTTGTCCTGCCGGGCGTACGGGTAGAACGGCGAGACAACCGTGATCCGCTTCGCGGAGGCACGCTTCAGGGAATCGATCATGATCAACTGCTCCATGAGCCAGTTGTTCAGCGGGGCCGGGTGCGCCTGGATGACGAAGGCATCGGTGCCACGGACGCTCTCCGCTGAGCGCACATAGATCTCCCCGTTCGCGAAGTCGTAGGCGTCGATAGGCAGGAGTTCGGTTTCCAACTCCTTGGCGATTTCCTGCGCCAGCTCGGGGTGCGCCCGTCCGGCGGCGAGAACTAGTTTCTTCTCGCCGTGTGCGGTAATTTCGCTCATGCCTGTGTGCCCTCTTCTGTGGTTGCCGGAGTACTTGAGGAATCGGGGGTGGCATTGGAGCCATGCGCGGCTTGCGCAGCCTGCGCCAGCCGGGCCGAGTTGCTGCCCTGCCGGTTGGCGATGACCCAGCCTTGTGCATTGCGCTGGGGAGCGACACTCAGGGTGAGGGCTCCGGCGGGAACGTCGTTGCGGATGATTGCGCCGGCACCGCTGTACGCGCCGTCACCCATCGTTACCGGGGCAACGAAGACGGTGTTGGAACCGGTCCGTACGCCGGAGCCGATCACCGTACGGTGCTTCTTCTCGCCGTCGTAGTTGGCCGTGATGTTGCCGCAGCCGATGTTGGTGTCCTCGCCGATCTCGGCGTCGCCCGCATAGCCGAGGTGGGACAGCTTCGAACCGCGGCCGATCGTCACGTTCTTCGTTTC
Source organism: Arthrobacter gyeryongensis (assembly GCF_039543785.1). Classification (NCBI taxonomy): domain Bacteria; kingdom Bacillati; phylum Actinomycetota; class Actinomycetes; order Micrococcales; family Micrococcaceae; genus Arthrobacter; species Arthrobacter gyeryongensis. Next base: position 6,968 of record NZ_BAABKK010000015.1, on the reverse strand, counting down.
GTAGAAAGCGCCGATCTTGCCGGTCTCCCCGAGGACAGTGCCGGGCCGCAGGTAGGTGAACGGGCCCACGCTTGCCCTGGCGCCAATGGTGGATCCCGAACCGTGGGTGCGGGTCACCTTCGCGCCTTCGCCCACCGAAACGTCGGTGAGGGTCGTGTCGGGCCCGACGACGGCGTCGCGCGCCACGGTTGTGGTGCCGTGGAGCTGTGTGTTGGGCAGGAGGCGGACGTCCTCGTCCAGGGTGACGCTGGAATCGATCCACGTGGTGGCCGGGTCAACCACCGTGACGCCGGCACGCATCCAGGCCTCGACGATGCGGCGGTTGTGCTCGGCACCGAGCGCGGCGAGCTGGAGACGGTCGTTGGCGCCCTCGACCTGCCAGCGGTCTGCGGTGACGACGGCGGAAACCCGGCCTCCGGCGTCGCGCGCCAGTTCGAGAACGTCCGTGAGGTACTTTTCTTGCTGAATGTTCTCAGTTGTCACTTTGCGCAGCTGCTCGCGAAGCACTTTGGCGTCAAAAGCGTAGATGCCGGAGTTGACCTCGCGGATGGAGCGCTCGGCGTCGTTGGCGTCTTTGTGTTCGCGGATGCCCAGGACGGTGCCGTCCTCGGCACGAAGGATGCGGCCATAGCCATTGGCGTCGTCGAGAACCGCAGTCAGGACCGTCACCGCGTTGCCCTCGGATTCATGCGTGGCGACAAGCTCGGAGAGAAGGGAACCGGTCAGCAAAGGCACATCGCCATACGTGACCACTACCGTGCCAGTGAGTTCGGCCTTCGCGTCCAAGGCGTCAAGGGCTACTTCCACCGCGCGTCCGGTTCCCGGAACATCGTCCTGGTCCACGATGACGGCGTCGGGATCGATCAGTCCAATGTGCGCCGCGACGAGGTCGCGTTCGTGGCGGACCACGAGGGCCAGCTGCTGGGGATCGATGGAACGCGCTGCGAGGAGGGCGTGCGCCACCATGGAGCGTCCGCCGATTTCGTGAAGGATTTTGGGAGTCCGTGACTTCATCCGCGTACCGGCTCCGGCAGCTAGGACAATTACAGCGGCGGGGCCAGTAGTATCGGGGCTCACGAAGTCGCTCTCCTTGCTCGGTTACGTCCGGGCGAACCCGGCTGCGGCATCTGCTCTATCCTACCCTTGCCGATTCACAGCCTTCCGTGCAGCCAGTGGACAGCTTCGGGAGAGACGGTGCCTTCAGAGGCGGTGCCGGCAGACCACCGACAAGTTCCGCCCATAGGATTCGAACCTATACTCCACGGCTCCAAAGGCCGGGGTGCTGCCATTACACCAGAGCGGACCGTGCGCACGTGGCCCTTACGGACGCAGGGTCCTAGGGCTTCCCGATTGACCGGGTCGCACACACAAGAATCTAGTTTGCCATGACCATTGCGGTGTTCGCGACTTGGTGCATTCCTGAGTCCTTTTCATCGGTACTGACAGGCCCTCCCGAGGCCGCTGCACGCTTGACATGAGGCATGATGGATGCGTGAGCAACAGCACAGGACTTCCCCGGCAATCGACGGGTTCCAGGGTGATCAACCACGCACCCGCGGCCCAGGTTGTCCGTGCCCGGATGACAGGCTCCCAGCGCCGCTCCCAGCTCATCGAAATTGGCCGGGGCCTCTTCGCCGCCCGCGGCATGGACGCTACGACCATCGACGAAATCGCAGCGGCCGCAGGCGTGTCCAAGCCCGTGATTTACGAGCACTTCGGCTCGAAGGAAGGCCTCTACACGCAGGTTGTGGAGTTCGAATTCCGGATCCTCCTCGACGCCATCAACGAGTCCCTCGCCGCCGAAGCCAAACCGCGCGTCCTCGTTGAACAGGCGGCCCTTGCCTTGCTTGGCTACATCGAAGAGCGGAGCGACGGCTTCCGGATCCTCATGCGCGACGCCCCGCCCTCCCAGCCCGAAGGCGCCTTCTCCACCCTGCTCTCCCACGTGGCGGATCGCGTGGAAAACCTGCTCGCTGACGAATTCTCCCGGCGCGGATTCAGCGCAGCCGACGGCGCCATGTACGCCCAGATGCTCGTGGGCATGGTGGCCATGACCGGCCAATGGTGGTTGGACCACCGCGAGCCCGACAAACGCGCAGTAGCCGCCCACCTCGTCAACCTGGCATGGAACGGCCTGACGGGCCTGCAAAAGGAGCCGGAACTGCGGAGCGAGGGGTAGGGGCTCTGGTCGCGTTTCCGGTTTCGTCCGTAGTCGCCTTCCCACGTGTCCGCGGTCGCCTCCGCGGTTGCGTTTCCGTGGTCGCCCACGCGGCGCAACGGCCCTTTCGCACGCATCCGTGCTCGCTTCCGCGGCGCAACGGGCCTTTCGCACGCATCCGTGCTCGCTTCCGCGGCGCAACGGGCCTTTCGCCGTCGCTTAGACACAACGCAAAGGGGCTAGTCGCTCGCTGAGCGAGCTTCCTAGCCCGTTGCGTCGCGATGCGCTCCTACCCGAAGGCCCGCAGCGCCGCTCCTGCCAATCTTCCTTTTGGGATTCGCCTCGATGTGCACCAGTTCCGACGCCGACATGCGCTCTCGACGCGCAAAATTCCTATCGACACCGGAATCCGCGGAGCGAATTCCTCTTTCCGGGTCGAGGGCACATCTCGGTGTCGAAACCCGCCCCCGCTTCACCAAACAACGGCTTCGACCCGCGCCGGGACCTCCGACGCCGATCCCGTCCTGTCGACACGCAAAATTCCTATCGACACCGGAATCCGCGCAGCGGTTTTCTCGATCTGCGTCGCTGGCAAATTTGGGTGTCAAGAATTGCCGAAGTTTCACCGCGCCTCGAGTTCCACGGACCCCCTACCATTTCACCTCAGCGGACGACGCGGCAGTCCGCCCTCGCGAGGTGACTTACCCCGCCGGGGGCGGTTCTTCCGAAAGGAGCGCATCGCGACACGACGGGCCGGAGGTCGCTCAGCGACCGAGCGGGCCCTCTTGCGTCGAAGCGGCGTTCCGAGGGCCCCGAAGCGAGCTTGCGAGCTTTGGGAAGGAACCTCCGCGCTAAGCGACGCGGAAGGGCCGGCTCCGGCACCCAAGGTGCCACGCAAAGGATGCCGCCGCCCGTCCCTGCCCGCTTACTCCCCCAGGATCTCGGCAGCCTCGAGCCATTCGAGCTCCAGGCCTTCTTTTTCTTCGAGGAGCTCCTGGAGCTTGGCGTTCAGTTCGCCGAGGGCGTCGAAGTCGCCGGATTGGGACTTGGCCGCCATTTGGACGTGGAGCTTCTCTTCTTGTTGGGCTATTTTGCTCAACTGCCTGTCGATCCGGTTCAGGTCCTTCCGGGCTTCACGCTTCTCTGCTTCGCTCGGACCGGAGGCTGCCGCGCTCGAGCCGCTTGCCGCCGTCGGCCTGGCGCTGCCGCTCGACGCGCCGCCAGTTACCGCGCCGCTCGCGAGCGCGGCTTCGCGCAATTCCAGGTACTGGTCCACGCCACCCGGAAGTCCGCGCAGCTTGCCGTCGCCCAGGAGCGCCATTTGGGAATCGGTAACGCGTTCCAGCAGGTACCGGTCGTGGCTGACTACGACGAGCGTGCCGGGCCAGCCGTCCAGGACGTCTTCGACGGCGGCCAGGGTGTCGGTATCGAGGTCGTTGGTGGGTTCGTCGAGCATCAGGACGTTCGGTTCGCCCACGAGCAGGCGCAAAAGCTGCAGGCGTCGCCGTTCGCCACCGGAAAGGTCGGTGACGGGCGTCCATTGCTTTTCCTTTGTGAACCCGAGCTGCTCCACGAGCTGGCCGGCAGTGAATTCCTTGCCGCCAACGCTGAAGGAGCGCTTCTCGCGTTCGATGACCTCGATCACGCGAAGGTCGGACACATCGTCGAGCTCCTTCACGTCCTGGCTGAGCACCGCGGTGACAACGGTCTTGCCGCGCTTGACCTTTCCGGAACTCGGCGTGATCTCGCCGTTGAGCAGCCGCAGCAGTGTGGACTTTCCGGCACCGTTGACGCCCACCAGCCCGAGCCGCTGCCCCGGCGCCAAGCGCAAGGTTACGTCGTCGAAGAGCTTCCGGCCGGCGTCGTCGCCCTTGAAGTCGAGGGAGACGCCTTCGAGGTCCAGCACGTCCTTGCCGAGCCGGGCGGTTGCCATCTTGCTGAGGGCCACCGAGTCGCGCGGATCAGGAACATCGGCGATCAGCTCGTTGGCGGCTTCGATGCGGAACTTCGGCTTCGAGGTTCGCGCCGGGGCGCCCCTGCGCAGCCACGCCAGCTCCTTCTTGACCAGCTGTTGCCGTTTGCTCTCGACGACGGATGCGCTCCGGTCGCGCTCGGCGCGGGCCAACACGTAGGCCGCGTAGCCGCCGTCGAACGGGTCCACCATGGCGTCGTGCACTTCCCACGTCCGGTTGCAGACTTCGTCCAGGAACCAACGGTCGTGCGTCACCACAAGGAACGCGCCCTGGTTGGCCCGCCAGCGGGTCTTCAAGTGCCGGGAGAGCCAAGCGACGCCTTCGACGTCGAGGTGGTTGGTGGGCTCGTCGAGCATGATCACGTCGTGGTCCTCGATGAGCAGCTTGGCCAAGGCGACCCTGCGCTTTTGTCCGCCGGAGAGGGCATGCACGTTGGCGTGCCAATCGACGTCGGCCACGAGGCCGCCCATGATCTCGCGGATTTTGGGGTTCGCGGCCCATTCGTGGTCGGCTTGGTCGCCGACGATCGCGGCCCCCACGGTGAGGTCGCCGTCGAGCACGTCGGACTGGTCGAGGTAGCCGACGTTGACGTCGCCGCGTTTGGTGACGCGGCCGGAATCCGGCGTCGCGCGCAATGCCAGCAAGCGCATCAGCGTGGATTTGCCGTCGCCGTTGCGCCCGACCATGCCGATCCTGTCGCCGTCCTCCAAACCAAGGGTTACGCCGTCGAGGATGGTGCGGGTTGCGAACGAAACGGTGAGGTTTTCACCGCCGAGCAGGTGGGCCACTAGGTACTACTTTCTGATGTGAACAGTCAGGGCGACTTGTCAAAGGAGGGTATCGGAGATGATCCGGGCACCGGGAACCGGGCCGTGCACAGCAAGGGCGTTGTGTCCCAGGTGCCGAAGGTCTTCGGCGAGCCCTTCGGCCGCCCGGGGGTTGTGGGCGAGCAAAGCCACGGTTGGGCCGGAACCCGAAACAATCCCGGCGAGGGCACCGCTCGACTCCCCCATCCCGATGGTGTCCCGCAATTGCGGAGACAGCTCGATCGAGGCGCGCTGAAGGTCGTTGACAAGGACTTTGCTCAGGGCGACGGGATTCCCGTCGCGCAGCGCCTGCAGGATCTTGGCGTCGACCTCGAGCGGTTCGGGGATGTCGAGTCCCTCGGTGTTCCGAAGCCTGTCCAAGGTGTGGAAGACCTCGGGTGTGGAGAGTCCGTAGTCAGCGCAGACCAAAACCCAGTCCATCTGTGCTTTCGCAAGGGCGGGTGAGAGTTCGTCGCCGACGCCAAGCCCGACGGCGGTACCTCCGAGGAGCGAGAACGGCACGTCCGCACCCAACTCGGCGGCAAGGTGGGCCAGTTCCTCACGGGACAAACCACTGTTCCAGAGCGCATCGCAGGCCAGGAGCGTCGCCGCGGCATCGGCCGAGCCGCCGCCCATGCCTCCGGCAACAGGCACGCGCTTGGTGATTTCCAAGTGCACCCCCGTGGCGTTCTCCGAGACATCCCTCATGATGGCGGCAGCCTTGTAGGCCAGATTCCGCTCGTCCAGCGGGATGTCCACACCGTCGAGGTCCAACGTGCTTGAGGGAGCGATGCTGACCGTGATCCCGGGCCCCTCAGTGCTCGTGGCGGCTACTTCCTCGTACAGGGATACCGCGAGATACACGCTGGCCACCGAGTGGTAGCCGTCGGGCCGCAAGGGGCCGACGTTGAGGGAAACATTCACCTTGCCTGGCGCCCGGACTCGGACGGTCCGTGCGACGAAGCGGCCGCGGATCGCGCCGCTGATTGCCGGATTCATGCGTCCAGGGGGTGGCGTGCCTCGGCGATCCGGACAAACGCGTTGATATCGAGCACCTCTCCGCGGGCCGTCGGATCAACGCCTGCAGCCACGATGAAACGTTCGGCCTCGGCCGCGCTCCCGGCCCAGGTCGCGAGGGCCGCGCGGAGTGTCTTGCGGCGCTGGGCGAATGCGGCGTCGATGACCGCGAAGACTTGCTCGCGCGTCGCGTGCGTTGCCGGCGGGGTACCGCGGGTGAAGGACACGAGTCCGGAGTGGATCTTCGGCGCCGGCCAGAAGACATTCATGCCGATCACGCCGGCTTTGCGCATGTGGCCGTACCAAGCGGCCTTGACCGAGGGAACTCCGTAGATTTTGGAGCCGGGCCCGGCGGCCAGCCGGTCCGCCACTTCGTCCTGGACCATGACCAGCCCGTGTTGCAGGCTCGGGAAATGCTGGAGCAGGTGCAAGACCACGGGGACCGCCACGTTGTACGGCAGGTTGGCCACGAGGGCCGTGGGCTGTACCGGAAGTTCGGTGATCTTCATGGCGTCGGAGAGGACGAGATGGAAATCGTCCACGGACTCCGGGCGCCACGCGCGCACCGTGTCCGGCAACTTGCCGGCCAGTACGGGATCGATTTCGACGGCGACAACTGTTTTGGCGGCGTCGAGCAAGCCGAGCGTCAACGAACCAAGCCCCGGCCCGACCTCGAGCACGGTTTCCTCGGGATCGATACCGGCGACAGAGACGATCCTCCGGATCGTGTTGCCATCGATGACGAAGTTCTGGCCCAGGGTCTTTGTCGGGCGGACACCGATTTCCTCGGCGAGCCGTCGGATGTCCGCAGCTCCCAGAAGGGGTGCGACGGCGGCGGGTTCGGAATTCGGTTCAGTCACCTAGGTATCGTATCGTCTGAGCGACTAGCGGGAGCGCCCGCTCCCCATCTTCGGCACGCGAAAAGGCCGGGCCCGAAGTGAACTGGTCCCCGAAAGTTGGACTGGCTAAGTAAGATCCTAAGCCGCGAGGGCCTGGGCACGGTATTGCACCGGG